>NZ_JBEYTM010000016.1:0-153849 GCF_040643055.1 Streptomyces sp. NPDC047515 | reverse complement strand
GCAGGTCGACGGCGAGCGTCTCGTCACCGCCGTCGGCCGCTTCGAAGACGGCGCGCAGCCGTGCCCGTACGGACCGGAAGCGGGTCACATCGGGGCCGCCGCCTCTGTGCCGTTCCGCCGTCGCCCTCGGGGCTCAGCTGAAGGAGTCGCCGCAGGCGCAGGAGCCTGTGGCGTTGGGGTTGTCGATCGTGAAGCCCTGCTTCTCGATGGTGTCGACGAAGTCGATGGAGGCACCGCCCAGGTAGGGAGCGCTCATCCGGTCGGTGACGACCTTGACGCCGTCGAAGTCCTTCACGACGTCGCCGTCGAGCGAACGCTCGTCGAAGAAGAGCTGGTAGCGCAGGCCCGAGCAGCCGCCGGGCTGGACGGCGACGCGCAGCGCCAGGTCGTCACGGCCTTCCTGCTCCAGCAGGCCCTTGACCTTGGCTGCGGCGGCGTCGGACAGGAGGATGCCGTCGCTCACGGTGGTGGTCTCGTCCGATACGGACATCTGCTTCTCTCCCGGGTTGTACGGAGACTGCTTGCCGACGTTGCAACCGTCGGGACCGCGGATTCATTCCGGGCCGAGCGCTTGCCTGTTCCATTCATGCTCGCACACCGGCCGCCTCCGGGGATGCGTCACATCGACACTATGACCATCGTCAAAGTGACGTGAACCGGATATGATAGATAACGTCAATTAGACGAAAAGGCTCAAAGAAAGGGTACGTGACGTGACCACGGCCCACCCCGTCCAGGATCTCGACGTCCAGCCGACGCCCCTCGCCCTGCTCCTGCTCGGCCGGGAGGCCGACCCGAAGAGCGAGCGCGGCGTCGAGTGCCCCGGCGACCTGCCCTCCCCGTCCGACCCGGACCTGGTGGAGCGCGCCCGCGCGGCGAAGGAGAAGCTCGGGGACAAGGTGTTCGTCCTCGGCCACCACTACCAGCGCGACGAGGTCATCCAGTTCGCGGACGTCACCGGCGACTCGTTCAAGCTCGCCCGGGACGCGGCGGCGCGCCCGGAGGCCGAGTACATCGTCTTCTGCGGCGTGCACTTCATGGCGGAGTCCGCCGACATCCTGACCACCGAGGACCAGAAGGTCGTGCTGCCGGACCTGGCGGCGGGCTGCTCCATGGCCGACATGGCCACCGCCGAGCAGGTCGCCGAGTGCTGGGACGTGCTGACCGAGGCCGGGGTCGCCGAACAGGTCGTCCCCGTCTCGTACATGAACTCATCCGCCGACATCAAGGCGTTCACCGGGCGGCACGGCGGCACGATCTGCACCTCCTCCAACGCGAAGCGGGCGCTGGAATGGGCCTTCGAGCAGGGTGAGCCCTCGGCAGTCAAGGTGCTCTTCCTGCCCGACCAGCACCTGGGCCGGAACACCGCGGTCCGGGACATGGGGATGACGCTCGCGGACTGTGTCCTCTACAACCCGCACAAGCCGAACGGCGGTCTGACCGCCGAGGAGCTGCGCGACGCCAAGATGATCCTGTGGCGCGGGCACTGCTCGGTGCACGGGCGCTTCTCGGTCGACTCCGTCAACGATGTGCGCGAGCGGATACCGGGTGTCAATGTGCTGGTGCACCCGGAGTGCAAGCACGAGGTCGTGGCGGCGGCGGACTACGTCGGCTCGACGGAGTACATCATCAAGGCCCTGGAGGCGGCCCCGGCCGGCTCCAAGTGGGCGATCGGCACCGAGCTGAACCTCGTGCGACGCCTGGCGAACCGCTTCGCCGCCGAGGACAAGGAGATCGTCTTCCTCGACAAGACGGTGTGCTTCTGCTCGACGATGAACCGCATCGACCTGCCACACCTGGTGTGGACGCTGGAGTCGCTGGCCGAGGGGAACCTGGTCAACCGGATCGAGGTCGACCCGGAGACGGAGAAGTACGCGAAGCTGGCGCTGGAGCGGATGCTGGCCCTGCCGTAGGGGCGTCGAGCGAGGCCCGGTCGGTGCTGCAGCGCCGGGCGCGGCCGTGGCGTCCTGTCGCGCGCACGGGCCCGGAGCGCCCGGATCGGCCACAGACGCGGGAAGGCCCCGGCACCGTTCCCACGGTGCCGGGGCCTTCGCATTCCCCGCGCGTTACGCCTTCGCGGGCTCGGGCTCCTCGGAGGCAGTGATCTCCTCCGCCTCCGCCGAGACGGACAGGCCCTCCTTCTTCGCCCGCTTCGCCGCCTTCTTCTTCGCGCGGCGCTCCTTGCGGAGCTCCACCATCGCGTAGAGCGTCGGCACCAGCAGCAGGGTCAGCAGGGTCGAGGTGACCAGGCCGCCGATCACCACGACCGCGAGCGGCTGCGAGATGAAGCCGCCCTCGCCGGTGACGCCGAGCGCCATCGGGAGCAGGGCGAAGATCGTCGCGAGTGCCGTCATCAGGATCGGGCGGAGCCGGTGACGGCCGCCCTCGATGACCGCCTCGACGACGCCCATGCCCTGCGTCCGGTACTGGTTGATCAGGTCGATCAGCACGATCGCGTTGGTGACCACGATGCCGATCAGCATCAGCATGCCGATCATCGCCGGTACGCCCATCGGGGTGCCGGTGACCACGAGCAGGCCGATCGCTCCGGTCGCCGCGAACGGGATGGAGACCAGCAGGATCAGCGGCTGGGCCAGCGACCGGAAGGTCGCCACGAGCAGCATGAAGACGATCGCGATCGCGGCCAGCATGGCCAGGCCGAGCTTCAGGAACGCGTCGTTCTGGTCCTGGGAGACACCACCGATGGTGGCCGTGGCACCGTCCGGGAGCTTCAGGGCGTTGATCTTCGTCTGGAGCGAGGCACCGACCGCGCCGGTGTTGTCACCGATGGGCTTGGCGGTGATGGTCGCGGCGCGCTGGCCGTCGATCCGGGTCATCGAGACCGGTCCGGGGACCAGCTCGACATCGGCGATCTGGCCGAGCTTCACCGGACCGAGCGAGAGGTTCTTCAGCTCGGCCATCGTGGTGGCCGGGTGGGCGGACTTGATGACGACGTCACGCTCGGTGTCATCCATGATCGCCTTGCCGGCCGGGGTACCCCGCACCGCGCCGGCGACCGCCGCGCCGAGCGTGGTCTGGTCGAAACCGGCCTCCGCGGCCTTGGCGTTGGCCTTGACCGAGATCCGCGGGACGCTCTGCGCCAGGTCGCTCTGGACGTCGGTGACGTCCTTGAGCTTGGCCACCTCGGCCCGTACCTCTTCGGAGGCCTTCTTCAGGACGTCCGCGTCGGCGGCCTTCACCACGACGCTGAGGTCCTGGCTGCCGAAGCTGCCGCCCGCGGAGACGGTGGTGTCACCGATGCCGTCGAGCTTGCCGAGCTCTGCGTCCAGGCGCTTCTGCACGGCCTCGGAGTCGCCCGCGTCCTTCAGCGTGATCTGGTACGAGGCCTGGTTGGAGCCCGTACCGCCGCCGAAGGCCGCCATGAAGCCGGAGGAGCCGACGGTGACCTGGTAGTCCTTGACGCCCTTGTCGCCGGTGAGGACCTTCTCGACCTTCTTGGCCGCCGCGTCGGCCGCCGCCAGGCTGGTACCGGGGGCCAGCTCCTGCTTGATGGAGAGGACCTCCTGCTCGCCCTGGTCGAAGAAGTTGGTCTTCAGCAGCGGGGCCATGCCGAAGGTGCCGAACAGCACCACGATGGCGATGACGATGCTGGTGACACGGCGCCGGGTCGCGAAGCGCAGCACCGGGACGTACAGCCGCTGGAGCGGGCTGCGGGCTTCCTTCTCCTCGGCCTTGCGACGGGCCTCGTCCGGGTTCTCCGTGCTGCCCTCGGGGGCGCGCAGGAACCAGAACGACAGGACGGGGACGACGGTCAGCGAGACCAGCAGGGAGGCCAGCAGGGCCGCGGTGACGGTCAGCGAGAACGAGCCGAACAGTTCGCCGACCATGCCGCCGACGAGACCGATCGGCAGGAAGACGGCGACCGTGGTGAGGGTCGAGGAGGTGACCGCACCGGCCACTTCCTTCACCCCGGTGATGATCGCCGACTGGCGCTCCTCGCCGTAGCCGAGGTGCCGCTTGATGTTCTCCAGGACCACGATCGAGTCGTCGACGACACGGCCGATCGCGATGGTCAGCGCGCCGAGCGTGAGCATGTTGAGCGACAGGTCGCGGGTCCAGAGCACGATCAGCGCGAGAACCACGGAGAGCGGAATGGAGACCGCGGTGACCAGCGTCGAGCGCAGCGACGCGAGGAAGACCAGGATCACGATGACCGCGAAGAGCAGGCCGAGCGCGCCCTCGGTGGTCAGACCGGAGATCGCCTTGGAGACGGCGGGGCCCTGGTCGGAGACGACCGTCAGTTCGGCGCCGGCGCCGAGGTCCTTGCGGAGGTCGGGGAGCTTCTCCTTGACCGCGTCCGAGATGGCGACGGCGCTGCCGTCCTTGTCCATCGTGGCCATCACGGCGAGGCTCGGCTTGCCGTTGGTGCGGGTGATGGAGACCGCGCTGGACGGCTCCTGCTTCACCGTGGCGACGTCACCGACGCGAACCGGCTTGCCGGACCCGCCGGTCGCCGGGTCCTTGGCGGTGACCCGCAGGTCCTCGATCTGCTTCAGGGAGGTGAAGGCGCCGCCGACCTGGACGGTACGGCTCTTGCCCGACTCCGAGAAGGAGCCGGCGGGGACGGTCGCGCCGCCCGCCTGGAGCGCCTGGGCGAGCGTCGCGGCGTTCAGACCGGCGGAGCTGAGCTTCTTGTCGTCGGGGGTGATGGAGACCTGGAGGTCCTGCACACCGTCGACGGAGACCTGGCCGACGCCGCTGATGTTCTCCAGGGCGGGAACGACCGTGCGGTCCAACTGGTCGGCGAGGGCCTGCTGGTCCTTGTCGGAGGTGACGGCGAGGACGACGGTCGGCATGTCGTCCGTCGAACCGGCGACGACCTGCGGGTCCACGGAGTCCGGAAGCTGGACGCGGGCGCGGTTCACCGCCTGCTGGATGTCGGCGACGAGCTGCTTGGTGCCCTCGCTGCCGAAGTCGAAGGTCGCCATGATGACGGCGTTGCCCTCGCTGGCGGTCGAGGTGGTGCCGGTGACACCGTCGACGGCCTTGATGGATTTCTCAAGCGGTTCGACGACCTGCTTCTCGACCACATCGGGGGACGCACCCTGGTAGGGGGCGAGCACCGACACCATCGGGAGTTCGATGGTGGGCAGCAGCTGCTGCTTGAGCTGCGGGATCGCGATCGCTCCGAATACGAGCGCGACGATCGAGATCAGTCCGATCAGGGCCCGTTGCGCGAGGCTGAATCTGGACAGCCAGGACATGGGTGGGTCTCTCTTCTGTGGCTTACGCGGCAGATGGGCGGGCGGCTGGGGGACAGACCCGACCCACCTACACGATCACCCGTCGACGGGTGCGAAAGCGTCGGTCCCAGGGTCGCTTTCTTATGCCGCGCATACCGCAGGTGGAGTACGCCGTATCTCCACCCTCACTCCACCCGAGGGCGCACCAGGCCCGATTCATAGGCAATTACCACCAATTGAGCCCGATCCCGGGCGCCCAGCTTCGCCATCGCCCTGTTCACATGGGTCTTCACGGTGAGGGGGCTGACCACGAGCCGCTCGGCGATCTCGTCGTTGGAGTGCCCGCCCGCGACCAGGACCAGTACTTCGCGTTCGCGGCCGGTCAGCGCGGCGAGCCGGTCGGAGTACTCCGCGGCGCTCGGTCCGTCGTCGTCCGAGCTGCCGCCCTGCGCGAGGAAGGTGGCGATCAGCCCCTTGGTCGCGGCGGGCGAGAGCAGCGCCTCGCCGCCCGCGGCGACACGGATGGCGTTGAGCAGTTCCTCCGGTTCCGCCCCTTTGCCGAGGAAGCCGGAGGCCCCGGCCCGCAGCGACTGCACCACGTACTCGTCCACCTCGAAGGTGGTGAGCATGACGACCCGTACGTCTGCCAGTTCCGGATCGGCGCTGATCATGCGGGTCGCGGCGAGTCCGTCCGTACCGGGCATCCGGATGTCCATCAGCACCACATCGGCCCGGGTCGAGCGGGCCAGCGCCACGGCCTGTGCGCCGTCCGCCGCCTCGCCGACCACCTCCATGTCGGCCTCCGAGTCGACCAGCACCCGGAACGCGCTGCGCAGCAGCGCCTGGTCGTCGACGAGCAGCACCTTGATGGGCGGCGTCATGTGTTCTCCCCCGTCCGGCCCGCCGCGCCCGGCTCATCCGGCTCTGCCGTGCGGGCCTTGACGGGCAGGATCGCATGGACCCGGAATCCACCGCCGTAGCGGGGCCCGGCGGTGAGGGAACCGCCGAGCGCGGTAACGCGTTCGCGCATGCCGAGGAGGCCATGACCGCCGCCGTCCCCGTTGTGTCCGCCCCCGCCCGAGCCGTTGTCGATCACAGTCACCTCGGCCGTGCCCCCGACCCGTACGACACTCACCTCGGCCCTCGCCCCGGGGCCCGCGTGCTTGCGCACATTGGTCAGCGCCTCCTGGATCACCCGGTACGCGGCCAGGTCGACGGCCGCGGGCAGCGGGGACCGCCGGTCGGTGCAGGCCACCTCGACCGGGAGCCCGGCCCGCCGGAGGGTGTCCACCAGTTCGTCGAGGACCGCGAGGCCCGGGGCCGGTTCGGTCGGCGCCTCCGGGTCGCCGGACTGCCGCAACAGCCCGACGGTGGCCCGCAGTTCGTTCAGCGCGGAGCGGCTCGCCTCCCGGACGTGAGCCAGCGCCTCCTTGGCCTGGTCGGGGCGCTTGTCCATGACGTGGGCGGCGACGCCGGCCTGGACGTTGACCAGGGCGATGTGGTGGGCGACGACATCGTGCAGATCGCGGGCGATCCGCAGCCGCTCCTCGGCGACCCGGCGCCGGGCCTCCTCGTCGCGGGTGCGCTCGGCCCGTTCGGCGCGCTCCCGGATCGCGTCGACGAAGGCCCGCCTGGAACGGACGGCGTCCCCCGCGGCCCCGGCCATACCGGTCCAGGCGAAGACGCCGAAGTTCTCCTGGCTGTACCAGGGCGGCGTACCGAAGAGCATCGCGGCGGCCGTCAGCACGGCCATCGTGAGCAGGCCCACCCGCCAGGTGGTGGGCCGGTCGGTGCGGGAGGCGACGGTGTACAGCGCGATCACGGTGCTCATCACCACCGGGGCCGGCGGGTCGAATCGCACCAGCTCGACGACGGTCAGCGCGGCGGTGGCCGCGAGCACCGGCATGGGGCTCCGCCGCCGCCAGATGAGCGCGACGGCACCGAGCACCATCAGGAGCACGCTGGTCGCTTCGGGCGTACGGGTACCGAAGGTGGGTCCGTCGGGTCCGTTCGGCTCGACGAACGATCCGATGATCATGGCCACGAGCACGGCCAGGGCGAGCGTCGCGTCCAGCGCGAGGGGATGGTCGCGCAGCCAGTGCCGGACGCGCTGAACCCCGGTTCCGAGGGTGGTCACGTCAAGCTACGTTACGGCGTGTCGCGCGGGAATCGTCCGGGTCGTACGGAGGCATCGGCACGGAGCACGCGGGTGGGCGGAGCACCTGGAGTGCGCGACACCCGGAATGCGCCGAACGTCCGGAGCGTGGTCCGGACGGCACGCCGACGCCGTGTGTCAGGAGCGCGATCCCGCCGGCACGCCGACGCCGCGTGCCAGAAGCGCGGTCCGGACGGTACGGCGGGCCGGGTCCACCGGACCGGACACAGCCGTGCCCCGTGTCCGGCGGACCGGACGCGGGGCACCGACTCGTGCGGGAGCTGGAGAACGCCCGGCGTCAGCCGGGGATCAGACCGTCGTCGCGGAGCATGGCGCGCACCTCTTCGAGGGTCGCGTCGGACGACGGCAGGATCAGCCCGGACGGCTCCAGGGAGTCGTCCGGCAAGGGTGTGCCGAGTTCGCGCACCCTGGCGAGGAGCGCGTGGAGGGTGGAACGAAAGCCTGGGCCGTCACCCCGCTCCACCTCGGCGAGCAGTTCGTCGTCGAGCTCATCGAGCTCGGCGAGATGGCTGTCGGCCAGTGCGACCTGGCCCTCCCCCATGATCCGTACGATCATGACGCCGCCTCAACTCTTGTCGAACCTGTGCGGGGACTGCGACGACTGCTGCTGCGCGGCATCCTGTGGGCCGCCCTCGATCGCCTGCTGCTGGGTGGAGCCGCCGGCCAGCTCGGCCTTCATGCGCTGCAGCTCCAGCTCCACATCCGTACCACCGGAGATCCGGTCCAGCTCGGCGGCGATGTCGTCCTTCGCCGTCCCGGTCGGGTCGTCCAGGGCTCCGGAGGCGAGCAGCTCGTCGATCGCGCCCGCCCGTGCCTGCAGCTGCTGGGTCTTGTCCTCGGCCCGCTGGATCGCCAGGCCGACATCGCCCATCTCCTCGGAGATCCCGGAGAAGGCCTCGCCGATCCGGGTCTGCGCCTGGGCAGCGGTGTAGGTGGCCTTGATGGTCTCCTTCTTGGTCCGGAAGGCATCGACCTTGGCCTGAAGCCGCTGGGCCGCGAGAGTGAGCTTCTCCTCCTCACCCTGCAGCGTGCTGTGCTGCGTCTCCAGGTCGGTGACCTGCTGCTGGAGTGCGGCGCGCCGGGACAGCGCCTCGCGGGCCAGGTCCTCGCGACCGAGCGCGAGCGCCTTGCGGCCCTGGTCCTCCAGCTTGGACGACTGACCCTGCAGCTGATTCAGCTGCAGCTCCAGCCGCTTGCGCGAAGTCGCCACATCGGCCACCCCGCGGCGCACCTTCTGAAGCAGCTCCAGCTGCTTCTGGTACGAGTAATCGAGGGTCTCGCGCGGATCCTCGGCCCGGTCAAGGGCCTTGTTTGCCTTCGCGCGGAAGATCATCCCCATACGCTTCATGACACCGCTCATGGGCTTCGCGCGCCCCCTTCTGACGGACTGAGCTCCAGCACTCCAACAGAACCCACAGTACGGGCCCTGTCTCTATTACCGCACTGTTGGAGCACAGATGTGCTCCTCCCCAAGGACGACTGCGCCTGGTCACCGCTCCGGCCCAGGGAGTAGGTGGTGGTCGGGGAAGCCGGTGTCGACGTCCGCGCGGAACCCTTGGGGACACCGGCGAGGACGCAGGCCGTTGCCGGATCGTTCCCGACCGGCCTGGGGTCCCGGCGATCGAACCCGTACCCTTGGGCCTTGTGTTCCGTAGCCGTTCGAAGGAAGAGAAGGCGCCCACCGGCAAGGTGACGGCAGACCTCTCCAAGCAGCCCCGCGACCCGCAGGCCCCCAAAGGTCGCCCCACCCCCAAGCGCAGCGATGCCCAGTCGCAGCGCCGTCGCGCCTCCAGTGGTGCGCCGCTCGACCGCAAGGAGGCCACGAAGCGGCAGCGCGAAGCGCGCCGTGTGGACCTGGCCAAGCAGCGTGAGGCGCTCGCCAGTGGCGACGAGCGCTATCTGCCGGTTCGCGACAAGGGCCCGGTGCGGCGCTTCGTCCGCGACTACGTGGACTCGCGTTTCTGCATCGCGGAGTTCTTCCTGCCGCTCGCCGTGATCATTCTGATCCTCAGCGTGATCCAGGTGCGGAACATCCAGAACATCTCCCTGCTGCTCTGGCTCATCGTGATCGTGCTGATCGTCGTCGACTCGATCGGTCTCGCGTTCCGCCTGAAGAAGCAGCTGAACGCGCGCTTCCCCAATACTCCGAAGCGCGGCGCGGTCGCCTACGGCCTGATGCGTACGCTTCAGATGCGTCGGCTCCGGCTGCCGAAGCCGCAGGTCAAGCGCGGAGAGCGACCCTGAGCACAGACATCTCCGGCTCGGTCGGCAGTCCTGTCGCCGACTCGCCGGACCGCGCCGCACCCGCCCTGGTCACCGGATTCTCGGGAGCTGCCCCGGTGTGGCTGAAGGGGCTCGGCGGACTGCGCAACACCGTCCGCCAGGAGCTCGTCGCGCGACAGCTCGACGAGCAGATAGCCGCCCGCTTCCCGGTGGGGCAGCGGCTGCGCGTCCTCGACGTCGGCATGGGCCAGGGCACCCAGGCGCTGCGCCTGGCCAGGGCCGGTCACACCGTCACGGGCCTGGAGTCCGAAGCGGAGATGCTGCGGGTGGCCCGTGAGGCGCTCGGCAGCGAACCCCCGGGCATCCGTGAGCGGGTCCGGCTGATCGAGGGCGACGGCCTGGACACCGGGGTGCATTTCCTGCCCGGCAGCTTCGACGTGGTGCTCTGCCACGGCGTGCTGATGTATGTCCGGGAGCCGGACGCGATGCTGGCCGGACTGGCGCGGATGCTGGCCCCCGGCGGACTGCTCTCGCTGCTCGTGCGGAACGCCGACGCGCTGGCGATGCGGCCCGGCAGCGCCGGGGACTGGGACACCGCACTGGCCGCCTTCGACACGGATACATACACCAACCGGCTGGGCCTCGCGGTCCGCGCCGACCGGTTGGACGCCCTGACGGCCACGCTCGCCGGGATCGCCGCGCCCCTGCACGCCTGGTACGGGGTGCGCGTCTTCACGGACGACGTCAGCAACGACGTGGAACTGCCGGCCGCCGCCGAACTGGAACGGGTGCTGGCCGCAGAGGACCGGGCCGGGCGGACGGAGCCGTACCGCCGGGTGGCCGCGCTGCTGCACCTGTGCGGGGTACGGGGCTGAGGGCTGTCCCGTAAACCCTGGTGGATCGGCGCGCAGCGTCGGATACGGTGCATCACAAGGCGGAGGGACGTCCGCATACGGGATGCATGCGGACGTTCCGACAACGCGGCGAGGCGCCGTAGCTGCCGTCGCGCGCCCGCCAGGGATTACGGGACAGCCCTTGGGGCCTCTCGTTCGGACCCCGCCGGGCCCGCCTGCCCCGGCGGGGTGCGCCCGGTCAGCCGCTCCCAAGAGGCCACCAAGAGGGCCAGAAGCGACAATCCGGACATGAACGCATTCCACTCCCGCAGCCGTGTACGTCGTCTGCTGCTGCCTCTGACCGCGGGTGTCTGTGCGCTCGCCCTGGTGAGCGGCTGCTCGGACGCGAGCTCCGATTCACCGAGCACCGATCCCACCAAGTCGGCCTCCGCCCCCCACGCCGCCAGTGATCTGCAGAGCGAGTACCAGGCCGTGATCAAGAATGTGCTGCCGTCGGTCGTGCAGATCGAAGCCGGCAACAGCCTGGGCTCCGGCGTCGTCTACGACTCCAAGGGCCACATCGTCACCAACGCCCATGTGGTCGGTAACGAGAGGACGTTCAAGGTCACCGTCGCCACCGGCGAGAAGGTGGAGGGCGCCACGCTGGTCGCCTCCTATCCGGAACAGGATCTGGCCGTCATCAAGCTGGACACCGTGCCGAAGGGGCTGAAGCCCGCGAAGTTCGGCGACTCGGACAAGGTCGAGGTGGGGCAGATCGTGCTGGCGATGGGCTCGCCGCTCGGGCTGTCCTCCAGCGTCACCCAGGGCATCGTCTCGGCGCTCGGCCGGACCGTCAGCGAAAGCCGCGCGGGCGGCGGCTCGGGCGCGACCATCGCGAACATGGTGCAGACCTCGGCGGCGATCAATCCGGGGAACAGCGGTGGCGCGCTGGTCAACCTCGACAGCGAGGTGATCGGCATCCCGACCCTGGCGGCGATCGACCCGCAGATGGGCGACACCGCGGCACCGGGAATCGGGTTCGCCATCCCCGTGTCGATGGTGAAGACGGTCGCCGACCAGATCATCAAGAGCGGCAGGGTCACCGACTCGGGCCGGGCGGCGCTGAACGTCGTCGGGCGCACGGTCGTCGACACGAACTACCAGCCGGCCGGAGTGGCACTGGTCAGCGTGACGAAGGGCGGCGCCGCGGACAAGGCGGGGCTTCGGGTCGGCGACATCATCACCAAGCTCGGTGATCTGCCGGTCACGACGATCACGTCGCTGTCGGAGGCGCTGGCCTCGGACAAGCCGGGCCAGAAGGTCACCGTGACGTATCTGCGCAACGGGGCGGAGAAGACCGCGCAGGTCGCTCTGGGCGAGATCTGACCTCAGTCCGCGGCCCGGACGCCCCCATGCCGCCGACCCGCGGCCGTACGGGCTCGGCGCCAAGCCCGAGCCCGTACGCCCGCCACACGTACGCCCGCCACACGTACGCCGACCGCACGCACGGCCGCCACGCGTCGGGGCGGGTCAGCCCTGGTCGGCCTGGAGGCTCATGGGGCCGTAGATCTTCGTCGTGTCCTCGAAGAGCGTCGCCTGGTCCGCCCCGCCGTCGAGGAGTTCCTTCCAGTACTCACCGATCCAGGACTCCGCGTCGCCCTGCGTCGTGAATTCCTCCGGCCGCAGGGCCGGCTCCGTCTCCGTACCGTCGGACTTCTCGAACCGCCACGTCCACGCCATGTCCGCCTCCTGGGTCACTTTGCTGCCCGCAGCCTAGTGCCTCCAACCAGTGACGGAACGGGGCGTGCACCGGTCCGGACACCCCCCAGGTCGCGCAGCCGTCGCACGGACGCGGGAGGATCGGAGACGTGGAACTGACTCTGCTCGGCACCGGAGCCCCCGACGGGCTGCCGCGGCCCGATTGCCCATGCGCCGCCTGCGCCACCGCCCGCGGGACGCGCTCGCGGGCCGCGACCGCCCTGCTGGTCGACGACGCGCTGCTGCTCGATCTCACTCCGGGGGCCGTGTTCGCCGCGGCCCGTGCGGGGCACTCGCTCACCGGCGTACGGCAGGTGCTGCTCACCCACCCGCACGACGGGCCCGCCGTGGAACTGCCCGCCGGCCTGCCCCCGGCGGGACGGGTGCCGGACGGGCGGGAGCTGACACTGATCAGCGGGCACCGGGTGCGGGCGGTGCCGATGGACGCGCCGGGTACGGGCTACGAGGTGACCGCGCCGGAGGGTGCCCGGATGCTCTACCTGCCGCCGGGCGGCGCCCCCTCCGGTCTCGCGGACCGGGTGGCGCAGCCGTACGACATGGTGGTCGGCGATGTCGTCGGGCGGCCGGACGCGGTGGCACGGCTGCGGGCCGTCGAGGCGATCGGGCCGGCCACCGAGGTCGTCGCCGTCCACCTGGACCACGACGCGCCGCCCGGCGCCGAGCTGGACCGGCGGCTCGCCGCGGCCGGTGCGCGGGCCGTGCCGGACGGGACGACGCTGGTGGTGGGCGAGTACCACGCGGTGCGGGAGGCACCGCGGCGCACGCTGGTGACCGGCGGCGCCAGGTCGGGGAAGTCGGTGGAGGCCGAGCGGCGGCTGGAGACGTACCCCGAGGTGGTCTACGTGGCGACCGGTGGAGGCAGGGAAGGGGACGCGGAGTGGGCGGCCCGGATCGGACTGCACCGGGAGCGCAGACCCGCCGCCTGGCGTACCGAGGAGACCTGCGAGCTGGTGGAGCTGCTGGAATCGGACGGGCCGCCGCTGCTGATCGACTGTCTGTCGTTGTGGCTGACGGACGCGATGGACCGGGTGGGCGCCTGGGACGACGTGGCGTGGGCGGGCGGCGGCGAGGACGCGCTGCGGAAGCGGACCGCCGAGCTGGTCGCCGCGGTGCGCGGAACGCGGCGCACGGTCGTCGCCGTGACCAACGAGACCGGCTCGGGCGTGGTGCCCGCGACGGCTGCCGGGCGACGGTTCCGGGACGAGCTGGGGCGGTTGAACGCCGCGTTCGCCGACGAGTGCGAGCAGGTGCTGCTGGTGGTGGCCGGACAGGTGCTGACGCTGCGAGGCTGACCGGAACACGGCGACGGCAACGGGACTGGGGAACGGAACACGGGAACGGAACACGGAAGCAGAGCGCGGAAGCGCTGACGCAACGCGAGAACCAGGAGGAGCGGACATGGCACGTGTACGACCGATGCTGAACGGGATTCCCGAGACCTTGTTGTGGACGCTCTACAACCGGGCGTACGAGGCGGGTCAGCCCTACCCGGTACTGGACGATCCGATGGCCCTGCGGCTGCTGGAGGATCTGGACTACCCCTTCGAGGAGCGGTTCGGGCGGCCGAACGCGTTCCACTCGCAGGCCCAGGGGCTGCGCTCGCGCTGTTTCGACCTGGCCGTGCAGAAGTATCTCGCCGACCGGCCGCAGGCCACGGTGGTCGCGCTCGGCGACGGGCTGGAGACCGGCTTCTGGCGGGTCGACAACCATCGGCTGAACTGGCTGAGCGTGGAGCTGCCGGAGGTCGCCGAGCTGCGCCGGGCGCTGCTGCCCGCCTCCGACCGGCTGCGCACCCTGGCCCGGTCGGCGACCGATCTGTCCTGGCTGGACGAGATCGAGGACCCGGTGGGCCGCGGGGTCGTCGTGACGACGCAGGGGCTGCTGATGTATCTGCCGCCCCCCGAGGTACGGAGGATCCTGGCGGGCTGCGCCGAACGCCTGCCCGGCGGCATCCTGGTCCTGGACACGATGGCGCGCTGGCTGGCCAGGGGCACGGTGGCCGGTACGTCGAAGGTCGGCCGGATGACCATTCCGCCGATGCGCTGGGCGATGAACCCCGGCGAGCGGCACAAGCTGCGCGGTGCGCATCCGGCGATCACCGAGGTGCGGGCGCTGCGGCTCCCGCGGGGTCGGGGCGCGATGGGCGAACTGATCCGGCTCCAGTCGCTGCTGCCGGGGCTGCGGACCCTGACACCCGCGATGACGCAGCTGCGGTTCGGAGGCGGAACTCCGCACTGACCGGGCGTCAGAAACGTGACGGGTACTGTTCCGCAGTGAGCCCGCCGCCGGGCTCACCGGCCCACTGAACGCATCGACCCGCGAGGCAGATCCCCGTGAATCTGGACGACTTCTCCGACCTGATCGAACGCCCCGACGGCGGCGTACGGCGCGACGCCGAGGAACGCCGGGAGCGCCTGGCCGTTCCTCCGGGCGCCCTCGGCCGCCTGGACGAGCTGGGCGAATGGCTCTCCGCCGCCCAGCAGTCCGTACCGGTCAGGGCGATCGAGCAGCCGCGCGTGGTGCTCTTCGCCGGCGACCACGGGGTGGCCGAGCTGGGTGTCTCCGGGCGCCCCGCCAAAACCGCGTACGAGCTGGTACGCGCCACGCTGGAGGGTTCCACCCCGCTCGCCGTGCTGGCCCGCCAGTTCTCCGTACCGGTGCGGATCATCGACGCCGGTCTGGACTGCGACCCGGAGCTGCTGCCCGAGTCGGTGGTCCGTCACCGGGTGCGGCGCGGCAGCGGCCGGATCGACATCGAGGACGCGCTGACGGCCGAGGAGGCCGAGCGGGCGGTGCGTCTGGGCATGACGATCGCCGACGAGGAGGCCGACTCGGGCACCGATCTGGTGGTGCTCGGCGATCTGAGCGTCGGTGGTACGACGGCCGCGGCCACGCTGATCGCGGCGCTGTGCGGCACGGACGCCTCGGTGGTCACCGGGCGCGGCGGTGCGGGCATCGACGATCTGGCGTGGATGCGCAAGTGTGCGGCGATCCGGGACGCGCTGCGCCGGGCCCGGCCGGTCCTCGGTGATCAGCTGGAGCTGCTGGCCGCGGTGGGCGGTGCGGATCTGGCGGCGACGACCGGGTTCCTGCTGCAGTGCGCGGTGCGCAGGCTGCCGGTGATCCTGGACGGGGTGGTCTCCTCGGCCTGTGCGCTGGTGGGTCAGCGGGCGGCCTTCCGGGCACCGGACTGGTGGCTGGCGGGCCAGGCGAGCGGAGAGCCGGCGCAGGCCAAGGCCCTGGACCGGATGGCACTCAACCCCTTGCTGGACCACGGCGTCATGGTGGGGGAAGGAAGTGGGGCATTGCTGGCACTTCCGCTTGTTCGGGCCGCGGCCGCGCTGGCGGCGGAGCTGCCCGAGCGCGCACCCGTCGCCGACGAGAAGGACGGTGCCGACGAAGGGGCCGACGGAAGCGGAGCCGATCGCGACGCGACCGACGGCTGACGGACCCGGCAGAGCTGCGGTCGCCGAACAACCGGCCGCAGCACCGTCCCCTCATGCTCCGCGATGCAACATATGATCGCTTTTCATGGGAGAGGTCCGATTGTCCACCGAGGATTCCGGGCGGGGCAGCACCCGGGCACCGAGCACCGTCCGGTCACGCCGCAGTGCCGCGTTCACCATCTGGTACCTGCGCGTCGTGTCGTTCATCAATTTCCTGAGCGCCGTCTGGGTCACGCTCGGAAACGACCTGCGCCGCCACAACACCGCGAACTACTTCACCCCGTACCTGCTCACCGCGGGCTTCTCCTCCGGGGTGGTCGCGCTGTTCCTCGCAATCACCATGCGCCGCCGCAAGCGGGCCGCCTGGATCGTGAACATGGTGGTGAGCAGTCTTCTGCTGCTGCTCTTCGTCCTGGTGATCCCGTTCCCGGAAGTGCGGCAGTATCCGCAGAACTGGATCTCGCTGGTGCTGACCGCCGTCTTCGTCCTGGCCCTGGTCCTCGGACGGCGTGAGTTCTACGCGAAGGGCGACCGGTCCAACCCCCGGCTGGCCGCGATCGTCGCGGCCGGCGGGCTCCTGGTCACCTCGCTGATCGCCGCGGGCCTGGTGACCCTCACCAACACCGCGCACGACGAATACCGCTCGACCTTCCTGGACCGCTGGCGCTACGGCACCCTGCGGCTGGTCTCGATCACCGACAACGACACCAACTACCCCGGGATCGCCACGCCCGGCTGGGTCAACGTCAGCATCAACATCCTCTCCACCCTGCTGCTGATCGCCGTCGTGTACGCGGCGTTCCGGGCCCGCCGGGCCGTCGACCCGATCACCCCCGAGGACGAGGCCCGGCTGCGCGTGCTGCTGGACAAGCACGGCGAGCGGGACTCGCTCGGCTACTTCGCGCTGCGCCGGGAGAAGAGCGTCATCTGGTCGCCGACCGGAAAGGCCGCGGTCGCCTACCGGGTGGTCGGCGGGGTCTCGCTCGCCTCCGGTGATCCCATCGGGGACCCGGAGGCGTGGCCCGGAGCGATCGAGCCGTGGCTGGCCGAGGCCCGCGAGCACGGCTGGATCCCGGCCGCGATGGGGGTGAGCGAGGAGGGCGGCACCGTCTACGCGCGGCACGGCCTCGACGCCCTGGAGCTGGGTGACGAGGCGATCGTGGAGACCGCCGAGTTCACCCTCGAAGGCCGCGCGATGAGGACCGTCCGCCAGGCCTACAACCGGGTCAGGCGCGCCGGGTACGACGTGACCGTGCGCCGGCACGCCGCCATCCCCGCCGACGAGATGGCCGAACTGGTGCGGCGCGCCGACGACTGGCGCGACGGGGCGACCGAGCGCGGCTTCTCGATGGCGCTGGGCCGGCTCGGCGATCCGGCGGACGGGCAGTGCGTCATGCTCGAATGCCGCGACGCACCCACCGAGGAAGGGGGCGGTCCGGGCGAGTTGCGCGCAGTGCTGAGCTTTGTGCCGTGGGGACCCAACGGCCTCTCGCTGGACCTGATGCGCCGTGACCGGGACGCCGAGAACGGCCTGATGGAGTTCATGGTCATCGAACTCCTGCAGCGCGCCGAAGAGATCGGGATCACCCAGGTCTCGCTGAACTTCGCGATGTTCCGGTCCGTCTTCGAGCGGGGTTCGCGGCTCGGCGCCGGACCGGTGCTGAGGCTGTGGCGCTCCATGCTCAGCTTCTTCTCCCGCTGGTGGCAGATCGAGTCGCTCTACCGAGCCAATGCCAAGTACCGGCCGATCTGGGAGCCACGCTTCATGCTCTTCGAGAAGAGTTCGGACCTGCTGCGCATCGGCCTCGCGGCGGGCCGCGCCGAAGGATTCCTGGAGGCGCCCGGACTGCCCAAGTGGCTGCACCGCTCGCATCTCGGGACCCGTGGATGAGACCGGTGCGCGCACTGCGCGGGGCGGCTCGTCGCGAGTGGGGCCCGCTGTTCTCGACCGTACGCGACGCACTCGTCGCCTCCCGGTTGCAGGCGATCCCGATGACGCTCGCGGCCGTCTGCCTGACGGCTCTGGTCCAGGTGGTGCAGAACCAGTCCTGGGGGTACGGGCCGGTGCACAACCTCGGGGCGGTGCGGGCCGAGGACCCGCTGTGGGAGGCCCTGCTGCGCACCCCGTTGTCGCTGTTCGTCCCGGCGCTGGACCTGCCGGTGTGGGGGGCACTGGCGCAGATCCTGGTGGTGTTCGGGACCGCCGAGATCTGTCTGGGCCGCCGGCGCACCCTGCTGATCGCGTACGTGGCGACGCTGGCCGGGACGATGTACGCGCGGATCGGTGTCTCGATCGATCCCGAAGGGCTGTTCGGACTGCCCGCGACGGATGCCCGGGTCGTCGACACCGGCCCGTCGGCGGCGGTGGTCGGGCTGGCCGTCTATGTGTGTTACGTCTACCGGGCCTGGTTCACCGGGGCGCTGGTGATCGCGGCGATGGTGGCCGAAATGATCTTCAAGAACAATCTGGCGGGCAAAGAGCATCTGGCCGCGATCGCCGCGGTGCTCGTGCTGTGCGCCGCCACGATCCGCCGGGACCGGCGCCGGCTTCTGCGCCGGGCTCACGACTTGGGGCCCGGGGCCGGAGACCGGTCCGGTGCGCCGCCGATCAGGTCCTGAAATCTGCGGCGCGGGCCCGCCCAGCGCGCATCGTGGTGGTAGGCCCGCAGCACCGCCCGCGCACGGGCGCGGTGGCGCTTGCGGTAGAAGCGCCTCGCCCACATCGAGGTCGGCCGGGCCAGCCGGATCGCCCCGATCAGCGCGACGAACGGAACGAGGGTGCCGACGACCGCGAGCCGTGCCTTGCCCTTGAACAGGGAGATCAGCACGAAACAGAAGTTGACGACCAGGGTCAGGACGACACCGAGCCTGCTCTCCTGTTCCTCGCTGCTCAGCTCGTTCACGCCCAGTGGTGAGAATCCGGCCAGGATCAGCAGCACCAGTGCCGCCGTGAGGACCACGACCTCCACGCTCTGGCGGCCCTCCTCGGTCCAGTACACGTCGTCGAGGTGGAGGATCAGGGCGAACTCGTCCAGCACCAGACCCGCACCCATGCCGAAGACCACCGCGCAGACCCCCGCGGTGACGCCGTGGCGTCCGCTGGCGACCGCCCCGAATCCGCCGACGACGCTGAGCACCACCCCGGGCACCACGTGATGGATATGCACTCCGCCGGGCGTGATGTTGCGGAACGGCCCCTTTCCCGCCCTGATCATCCGGGTGATGAACCGGGTGACCACGAAGGTGAACACAAAGGCGGCGAGGGCGAGGAGCAGCGGCAGCTTCCCCGGCTCGACGATGTTGCGATCGAACCAGTGACCCATGCCACCCACTCCCGATAGGACGCTTCCGTCACGATCTGTCGCGTTCTGTCCAATCTATCGGCCTGCCACAGCGATTAGCCTGCGCGCCGTGACCTCCCTGAACAGCCATGGCCTGCGTTTCGCCTTCGGCACCCTGACCGTGCTCCCCGTCCGCGTCACCCGCTGGGACCGCGGTACCGCCCGCGCCGGGATGCTGTGCGCGCCGCTGGCCGGCCTCGTCGTGGGGGTGCTCGCGGCGGTGCCCGGCGGACTGTTGCTGCTGCTCGGCTCCGGCCCGCTGCTCGCCGCGGTTGCGTCCGTCGCCGTGCCGGCGGTGCTGACCCGGGGACTGCATCTGGACGGCCTCGCGGACACCGCGGACGGCCTGGGCAGCGGCAAGCCCGCCGACGACGCCCTGCGGATCATGAAGCGATCGGACATTGGGCCATTCGGTGTGATCACCCTGCTGTTCGTGCTGCTGGCCCAGGTCGCGGTCCTCGACCAGTTGTACGGGCAGGGCTGGGCGCAGGGCGCGGTGGCGGCGGTCGTCGCCGCGGTCACCGCCCGGCTGGCGCTCACCCTGGCTTCCCGTCAGGGCGTGCCGGCGGCCCGTCCGGAGGGGCTGGGCGCGGCGGTGGCGGGCACAGTCACGGTCCGGGCCGCGGTGGTGGTCGGGGCCGTCGTGGTCGTGGCCTGTGCGGGGGCCGGCGCGCTCCTCGGCGGGTACGGGGCACCGCGCCACGCCTTCGCCGCGCTGGTCGCCCTCGGCACCGCCCAACTCCTGCTGCGCCATTGCGTGCGGCGCTTCGGCGGGGTGACCGGCGATGTCTTCGGCGCCCTGGCGGAGACGGCGGCGACGGCGGCCCTGGTGGTCCTGGCCCTCGGTTAGCCCCTGGCCCGGTCGGCCGGGAGCTGTCCGCCCCCGCTCCGGGACGGCCCCCAGGCGCGGGCCCCGGGACACTCCTGACGCCACACTCCGAGCTCGTACTTCTTGAGCAGCGAGCTGAGCCCCAGCCGCTTCGACGCGGCGCAGAACCGGGCGACCGGCAGCTCGTACTCCACATGGAAGACGGGCTTGTCCGCCTTCACGAACGGGGTGAGGGCCTCGCACTCGTCGTACTGCGCGCACTGTTCATTGACCGCGAAGTCGAAGTCCGGCTCCAGCTCGGGGATCTGGCCGAGGTCGTTCTTCAGGCCGACGGCGAGTCCGTGCCGGTGGGCGATACGGGCGATGAGCCGGTTGTAACGCAGCTGGTCGGCGGCGGTCAGCGGGAAGCCCGTGCGGTTGCGGTAGCCGTCCATGTTGTCGGGCTCCACCGCGTCGAAGCCCTTCTTCGCGCACATCGCGATCCGTTCCTCCATCAGCGGCTCCAGGACGTCCGTGCGGCGGATGTCGAGCCAGCGCTCCCCCGCCCACCCATTGCCCCTGCCCCGCACCGAGGCGGGGAACTTCCCGGCGTCCGGGCGGAATTCCTCCCAGGCACCGGTGGAGAGGTAGCAGATCACCTTGCGGCCCCGGCGGTGCAGATCGGAGACGGCCGAGGCCTTGTGCTCGAAGCCGTCGATGTCGTACACCGGCACGTCCACGGTGGGGTCCAGCCGGCCGGAGAGCTGCCACTGCCAGCCGATGCCGGCCTTCGGCCGCCAGTGGTCCTCCGCGCCGCTCTCCGGCGCCGAGGTGCAGCCGGTCAGCAGGACCAGCACAGCCAGCAGAATCGGCACGGCGACCGGCAACGCCGGTCCCGGTCGCGTCACGCGTGCAGCCCCATGGGCGCGCATGGTTCTCCCCCCATGGGTCCGTCACCGACAACGACCCTACTTCCATGGCGCGTTCGTGCCGCACGGCCCCCGACCCCGCGGCGCCCGGTCTCTGCCACGACGCCACGACGGGCCGCGGACGGCCCGCCGCCGTGATCCCGCAGCAAAGGCGCGCGTAGGCTCATTCCCGGCACATTGCGGCGGCGTCTACGATGCGCCGGGCACGGTCGGCCCACCCCTCGACCGACAACGAACTCAACGGAAGCGAGATTTCACCACCGTGACTGCTCTCACTCTCAGCACTGCCGGTGCGGCGACGCTGCGCGCCGACGCACTCGTCGTCGGCGTCGCCAAGGGCGCTGGGTCCAAGTCTGGGAACCTGGTCCTCGCACCGGGCGCCGAGGCCGTGGACAAGGCGTTCGGCGGAAAGCTCGCCACCGTCCTGGAGGCCCTGGGCGCCGCAGGTGCCGAGGGCGAGGTGACCAAGCTCCCCGCGCCCGACGGCCTCAAGGTCCCGGTCGTCATCGCGGCCGGACTCGGCTCCGTCCCGGAGAAGGACGCGGCGTACGACGCCGAGGCACTGCGCCGGGCCGCGGGCTCGGCCGCCCGCGCCCTGAACGGCTCGAAGAAGGCCGGCTTCGCGCTGCCCATCGCGTCCGCCGAGGACGCCGAGGCGATCGCCGAGGGCGCGCTCCTCGGTGCGTACGCCTTCACCGCGTACCAGGGCGGCGAGAACAAGCTGGCGCCCAAGGGCAAGAAGAACGGCAACGGCGCGAAGCTGCCGCTCGGTGAGGTCGCCCTGCTCGGCACCAAGCCGCGCGACAGGGCGTTCAAGGCGGCCGCCGAGCGTGCCGTCGCGGTCGTCGAGGAGATCAACCGCGCCCGCGACCTGATCAACACCCCGCCGAACGACCTGTACCCCGAGTCCTTCGCCGCCGTGGCCACCGCCGCGGGCAAGGAGCACGGCATCAAGGTGCAGGTCCTCGACGAGAAGACGCTCGTCAAGGGCGGCTTCGGCGGTCTGCTGGGCGTCGGCCAGGGCTCGACCCACGGCCCGCGCCTGGTGAAGCTCGCCTACACGCACCCGAAGGCGGAGAAGACCCTGGCCCTGGTCGGCAAGGGCATCACCTACGACTCGGGCGGCATCTCGCTGAAGCCGGCCGGTCACAACGAGACGATGAAGTGCGACATGAGCGGCGCCGCCGCCGTGTTCGCGAGCGTCGTCGCGGCCGCCCGTCTGGGCCTCCAGGTCAATGTCACCGGCTGGCTGGCGCTGGCCGAGAACATGCCGTCGGGCAACGCCACCCGCCCCGGTGACGTGCTGCACATGTACAGCGGCAAGACCGTCGAGGTCCTGAACACGGACGCCGAGGGCCGGCTCGTCCTCGCCGACGCGCTGACCCGCGCCTCGGAGGAGAACCCGGACGCGATCGTCGACGTGGCGACCCTGACCGGCGCGATGGTGCTGGCGCTGGGCCACCGCACCTTCGGCATCATGGCGAACGACGACGCCTTCCGTACCTCCATCCACGAGATCGCCGAGGAGGTCGGCGAGGCCTCCTGGCCGATGCCGCTCCCCGCCGACCTGCGCAAGGGCATGGACTCCCCGACCGCCGACATCGCCAACATGGGCGAGCGGATGGGCGGCGGCCTGGTGGCCGGTCTGTTCCTGCAGGAGTTCGTGGGCGAGGGCATCGCCTGGGCGCACCTGGACATCGCGGGCCCGGCCTTCCACGAGGGCGCGCCGTACGGCTACACGCCGAAGGGCGGCACCGGTTCCGCGGTCCGCACGCTGGTGAAGCTGGCCGAGCGCATCGCTGCCGGAGACCTCGGCTGAGGCAGCAGCGACCTACGGCCCCGGGCATACGTCCGGGGCCGTACGTGTTCTCGGGTCGGAACCGCCGCACGGATCCGGCAGGTTTCGCTCTCAACGAAATCAACAGGTCTCTACGCAGCGGTAACCACCCGGGACGGATGATCATCCGCCCCAGACCCGGGCCCCGCGTCCCGCCCACCGTCAACAAGTGCGAAGATGGGTTCTCGGCAGGACAGGGCCCCCACCACAGGGCCGAATAACAAAAGCGGCCGAACACCAGCCGACCGGCCGGTCATCCCCCAGCGACGGGGCCCGGCGTACGGCGCACATGCATGGAGGACGTGACGTGGCGAACGACGCCAGCACCGTTTTCGACCTAGTGATCCTCGGCGGTGGTAGCGGCGGTTACGCCGCGGCCCTGCGCGGAGCGCAGCTGGGCCTGGACGTCGCTCTGATCGAGAAGGGCAAGGTCGGCGGCACCTGCCTGCACAACGGCTGCATCCCCACGAAGGCCCTGCTGCACGCCGGCGAGATCGCCGACCAGGCGCGCGAGGCCGACCAGTTCGGTGTCAAGGCCACCTTCGAGGGCATCGACATCGAGGCCGTCCACAAGTACAAGGACGACGTGATCTCGGGCCTGTACAAGGGTCTGCAGGGTCTCATCGCCTCGCGCAAGGTCACCTACATCGAGGGTGAGGGACGGCTCTCCTCCCCCACCTCGGTGGATGTGAACGGCCGGCGCGTCCAGGGCCGCCACGTGCTGCTCGCGACCGGCTCCGTGCCGAAGTCGCTGCCGGGCCTGGAGATCGACGGCAACCGCATCATCTCCTCGGACCACGCGCTGAAGCTGGACCGCGTCCCGAAGTCCGCGATCGTGCTGGGCGGCGGCGTCATCGGCGTCGAGTTCGCCTCGGCGTGGACGTCCTTCGGCACCGACGTCACGATCATCGAGGGCCTGAAGCACCTCGTCCCGGTCGAGGACGAGAACAGCTCGAAGCTTCTTGAGCGCGCCTTCCGCAAGCGCGGCATCAAGTTCAACCTCGGTACGTTCTTCCAGAGCGCCGAGTACACGCAGGACGGCGTCCGCGTGACCCTCGCCGACGGCAAGACCTTCGACGCCGAGGTGCTGCTGGTCGCCATCGGCCGCGGCCCGGTCTCGCAGGGCCTGGGCTACGAGGAGGCCGGCGTCGCGATGGACCGCGGCTATGTCCTCGTCGACGAGTACATGCAGACCAATGTGCCCACCATCTCGGCCGTGGGTGACCTGGCCCCGACGCTCCAGCTCGCGCACGTCGGCTTCGCCGAGGGCATCCTGGTGGCGGAGCGGCTGGCCGGTCTGAAGACCGTTCCGATCGACTACGACGGTGTCCCGCGGGTGACGTACTGCCACCCCGAGGTCGCCTCCGTGGGCATCACCGAGGCCAAGGCCAAGGAGCTCTACGGCGCGGACAAGGTCGTCGCTCTGAAGTACAACCTCGCGGGCAACGGCAAGAGCAAGATCCTCAAGACCGCGGGCGAGATCAAGCTCGTCCAGGTCAAGGACGGTGCCGTGGTAGGCGTCCACATGGTCGGTGACCGTATGGGCGAGCAGGTCGGCGAAGCCCAGCTGATCTACAACTGGGAGGCGCTGCCCGCCGAGGTCGCGCAGCTCATCCACGCCCACCCGACGCAGAACGAGGCGATGGGCGAGGCCCACCTGGCCCTCGCCGGCAAGCCCCTGCACTCCCACGACTGATTCAGTCGACCGGGCGCGACGACCGACCTACTTCCGCACTTTCGTAAGGAGCAACTGAAACCATGTCGGTTTCCGTAACCCTTCCGGCGCTCGGCGAGAGCGTCACCGAGGGCACTGTCACCCGTTGGCTGAAGGCCGAGGGCGAGCGCGTCGAGGCCGACGAGCCGCTGCTCGAGGTTTCGACCGACAAGGTCGACACCGAGATCCCGGCCCCGGCGGCCGGCATCCTCTCCGCCATCAAGGTCGCCGAGGACGAGACCGTCGAGGTCGGCGCAGAGCTGGCCGTCATCGACGACGGCACAGGCGCGCCGGCTGCCGCCGCGGCTCCGGCCGCCGAGCCCGCCGCCGCTCCGGCACCGGCGCCCGCCGCCGAGGCTCCCGCAGCCCCGGCCCCCGTGGCCGAGGCCGCGGCCGCCGCCGTACCGGCCGGTGGCGCCGCCGGTACCGACGTCACCCTTCCGGCGCTCGGCGAGAGCGTCACCGAGGGCACCGTCACCCGCTGGCTGAAGGAGGTCGGCGAGGAGGTCACGGAGGACGAGCCCCTCCTGGAGGTCTCCACGGACAAGGTCGACACCGAGATCCCGGCCCCGGTTTCCGGTGTGCTGCTGGAGATCGTCGTCGCCGAGGACGAGACCGCCGAGGTCGGCGCCAAGCTCGCCGTCATCGGTGCCCCGGGTGCCGCTCCGGCGGCTGCCCCGGCCCCGGCGGCACCGGCACCCGCCGCCGCTCCGGCACCGGTCGTACCCGCTCCGGCACCGGCCGCTCCGGCACCGGCCGCTCCGGCACCGGCCGCTCCGGCACCGGCCGCTCCGGCACCGGCCGCTCCGGCACCGGCCGCTCCGGCTCCGGCCGCCGCCGCACCGGCTCCGGCCCCGGTGGCGCCCGCCGCCCCGGCGCCCGTCGCCGCCCCGGCTCAGGTCACCCCGGCCGCTCCGGCCGCGGCCGCCGGTGACGACGGCGCGTACGTCACGCCGCTGGTCCGCAAGCTCGCCGCCGAGAGCGGCGTCGACCTGGGCGCGGTCAAGGGCACCGGCGTCGGTGGCCGTATCCGCAAGCAGGACGTCGTCGCCGCCGCGGAGGCCGCCAAGGCCGCCGCCGTTGCCCCGGCTCCGGTGGCCGCCGCCGCTGCTCCGGCCACCTCGAAGGCGCCGAAGCTGGAGGCATCCCCGCTGCGCGGTCAGACGGTCAAGATGACCCGCATGCGCAAGGTCATCGGCGACAACATGATGAAGGCGCTGCACTCGCAGGCCCAGCTGACCTCGGTCGTCGAGGCCGACGTCACCAAGCTGATGAAGCTGCGCAACCAGGCGAAGGACGCCTTCGCGGCCCGTGAGGGCGTCAAGCTCTCGCCGATGCCGTTCTACGTGAAGGCCGCCGCCCAGGCGCTGAAGGCCCACCCGGTCATCAATGCCCGGATCAACGAGGACGAGGGCACCATCACGTACTTCGACTCGGAGAACATCGGCATCGCCGTGGACGCCGAGAAGGGTCTGATGACGCCGGTCATCAAGGGTGCGGGCGACCTGAACATCGCCGGTATCTCGAAGAAGACCGCCGAGCTGGCAGGCAAGGCCCGCGGTGGCGGCCTGACGCCGGACGACATGTCCGGTGCCACCTTCACCATCAGCAACACCGGTTCGCGCGGTGCGCTGTTCGACACCGTCATCGTGCCGCCGAACCAGGCAGCCATCCTGGGCATCGGTGCCACCGTCAAGCGTCCGGCGGTCATCGAGACCGCCGAGGGCACCGTCATCGGTGTCCGCGACATGACGTACCTCTCGCTCTCCTACGACCACCGTCTGGTGGACGGCGCCGACGCCGCCCGCTACCTGACCGCGGTCAAGGCGATCCTGGAGGCCGGTGAGTTCGAGGTCGAGCTCGGCCTCTGAGCACCACGGCTGTAACCAGCCTCACCAGCGGCGCCCCCGTCCGGAACACCTCCGGACGGGGGCGCCGCCGTATTGTCTAGACACCACCGGTCGCCCCGGCAGCCGTGATGGTGCGGACAGCACCGGTTTGCCCCGAAGGAGCCCCTCATGACCCCGCCCGTCGTCCACTCGCTGCGCGAACAGATCCGCGAGCACATCGTGGACGGGATCGTCAGCGGGCGCTGGAAGCCCGGTGAGCGGATCGTGGAGCGCCGGATCGCCACCGAGCTGGAGGTCAGCCAGACGCCCGTGCGCGAGGCCCTGCGGGAGCTGGAGACGCTCCGGCTGATCGAGTCGGCGCCCAACAAGGGCGTACGGGTCCGCAATCTCACGGCGGCCGATCTGGAGGAGAGCTATCCGGTACGGGCCGGCCTGGAGCAGATCGCGGCGGAGCTGGCGGCTCCGACCCTGGGCGAGGACTGCTCGCGCCTCGCGCCGCACGTGACGGCGCTCTACGAGGCGGACCGGCTGGCCGACGGCGAGGCGCAGGTCCGGCACACCGTGGCATTCCACCGCGAGATGGTGCGGGCCGCCGGGAACGCCGTGCTGCTGCACACCTGGGAGGGGCTGGGCATCGAGGTGTTCACCGCCCTGTCGATCCGGTGGCTGGGCACCGTGCAGAAGTCGTACGCGGAGGAGCACGAGGCACTCATCGAGGCGTTCCTGCGCAAGGATCCGGGCATCGGAGTGCTGGTCAAGGCGCATGTGCTCGGCTGTGCGCCGCGCGCCTGAGGGGCGCGACCGAGGAGCCGACGCATCTGTCGCGAGGGGTGCTCGCCCGTGCAGGTGAGCACCCCTTTTGCCAGCAAAGTCCCGTCACTCCGTGCCCCGTCCCGCGGCACCGAATGCCACTTTTCTTCATATCGAGAAGTTTTGCAGTTCATCCTTTGATCGATCATCGATCGACGGCTTACAGTTCACTCCGCGGGCCCACCGGCCCCATCGCCCTGTCCTGCCAGTCAGGGCCTTTCTCCACCCCCCTCCACTCCGGAAGGCGGCGATCATGACCGACCCCGTAGGAAAGCTTCCGAGCGAGCTCGACCAGCTCCCGGACCGTGACCCCGAGGAGACCGCCGAATGGGCGGCCTCCCTGGATGCCGTCACCAAGGCCGCGGGCCCGCACCGCGCCGCGTACCTGATGCGTCGCTCGCTCCAGCACGCCGAGGGCGCCGGTCTCGCGCTGCCCAAGCTGCTGGAGACCGACTACGTCAACTCCATCCCGACCGCCGCCGAGCCCGCGTTCGACGGCGACCTGGAGATGGAGTCCCGGATCACCGCCTGGAACCGCTGGAACGCGGCCGCGATGGTCACCCGTGGCTCCCGGCTCGGCGTCGGTGGCCACATCGCCACCTTCGCCTCGGCGGCCTGGCTGTACGAGACCGGCTTCAACCACTTCTTCCGCGGCAAGGAAGGGGACGGCTCCGGCGACCAGCTCTACATCCAGGGCCACGCCTCCCCCGGCATCTACGCCCGCGCCTTCCTGGACGGCCGGCTCAGCGAGCAGCAGCTCGACAACTTCCGCCAGGAGGCGGGCGGCGACGGTCTGCCGTCCTACCCGCACCCGCGGCGGCTGCCCTGGCTGTGGGAGTTCCCCACCGTGTCGATGGGCCTCGGCCCGCTCTCGGCGATCTACCAGGCGCGCTTCAACCGCTACCTGGCCAACCGCAACATCAAGGACACGTCGAACTCGCACGTCTGGGCCTTCCTCGGCGACGGCGAGATGGACGAGCCCGAGTCGACCGCTGCCCTCGCCCTCGCGGCGCGCGAGCGGCTCGACAACCTGACCTTCGTCATCAACTGCAACCTGCAGCGCCTCGACGGTCCGGTCCGCGCCAACTTCCGCGTGGTCCAGGAGCTGGAGGGCGCGTTCCGCGGCGCCGGCTGGAACGTCGTCAAGACGCTCTGGGGCAACGCCTGGGACGAGCTGTTCCAGCTGGACACCACCGGTGCGCTGGTCCGCCGGCTCCGGGAGGTCCCGGACGCGCAGTTCCAGACGTACGCCACCCGCGACGTCGCGTACATCCGCGAGCACTTCTTCGGTGCCGAGCCCGCGCTCGCCGAGCTGGCGAAGCTGCTCACCGACGCGAAGATCGCCGAGTGCTTCCACACCTCGCGCGGCGGCCACGAGGCCCGCAAGGTGTACGCGGCCTACAAGGCGGCCGTCGAGCACAAGGGCGCGCCGACCGTGATCCTCGCCCAGACGGTGAAGGGCTACACGCTCGGCCCCGGCTTCGAGTCGCGCAACGCCAACCACCAGATGAAGAAGCTCTCCGGCAAGGAGTTCCGCGCCATGCGGGACCTGCTGGAGCTGCCGATCCCGGACTCGAAGCTCGACGACGGCCTGGTGCCGTACGGCCACCCGGGCGCCGACTCCCCCGAGGTCCGCTACCTCCAGGAGCGCCGTGCCGCCCTCGGCGGTCCCGCCCCGGCCCGCCGGGTCCACGCGGTGGCGCTGCCCGAGCCCGACGAACGTGCGTTCGCCGCGATGAAGAAGGGCTCCGGCAAGCAGGAGCTGGCCACCACGATGGCGTTCGTACGCCTGGCCAAGGACCTGATGCGGGACAAGGAGACCGGCAGGCGCTGGGTTCCGATCGTCCCCGACGAGGCGCGCACCTTCGGCATGGAGGCGCTGTTCCCGTCGGCCGGCATCTACTCGCCGCTGGGGCAGACGTACGACCCGGTCGACCGCGACCAGCTGATGTACTACAAGGAAGCCAAGGACGGCCAGGTCCTCAACGAGGGCATCACCGAGGCCGGCGCGATGGCCGACTTCATCGCCGCGTCCACGTCGTACGCGACGCACGGCGAGCCGATGATCCCCTTCTACATCTTCTACTCGATGTTCGGCTGGCAGCGTACGGGCGACCAGTTCTGGCAGCTCGGCGACCAGCTCGGCCGCGGCTTCGTGGTCGGCGCCACCGCGGGCCGTACGACGCTGACGGGCGAGGGCCTGCAGCACGCGGACGGCCACTCCCACCTGATCGCCTCCACGAACCCGGCCGCGCTCAACTACGACCCGGCGTTCGCGTACGAGATCGCGGTGATCGTCAAGGACGGCCTGCGCCGGATGTACGGCCCCGAGGCCGAGAACGTCTTCTACTACCTGACGGTCTACAACGAGCCGAAGCCGCAGCCCGCGATGCCGGAGGGCGTCGAGGACGGCATCGTCAAGGGCCTCTACCGCTTCAAGGAGGGCACGCCCGCGACGGCGGAAACGCCGCGCGTGCAACTGCTGGCCTCCGGTACGGCGATCCACTGGGCCCTGGAGGCACAGGAGCTGCTGGCCGCGGACTGGGGTGTCACGGCCGACGTCTGGTCCGCCACCTCGTGGGGCGAGCTGCGCCGCGAGGCGCTGGAGTGCGACCAGGCGCTGCTCCGCGGTGAGCACCGGGTGCCGTACGTGACCCGGGCGCTGGAGGGTGCACCGGGACCGGTCCTCGCGGTCAGCGACTGGATGCGGCAGGTCCCGGACCAGATCAGCCAGTGGGTGGAGCAGGACTGGTCCTCGCTCGGCACGGACGGCTTCGGCCTCTCCGACACCCGCGACGCGGCCCGCCGCCACTTCGGCGTCGACGCCCAGTCGATCACGGTCGCGGCCCTGGCCCAGCTGGCCCGCCGCGGCGAGGTGACCGCGTCCGCGGTGAAGGAGGCCCGGGAGCGCTACGGGCTCTGACGTGCGAAGGCGGCCGGGGACGCCCGGCCGCCGCTCCGTCCCCGGTCGCCGGACAGGCTCTAACGTCCGGCGACCGGGGACGTCCTCGCGCCCGGTCGGCGGCCGAGGCCACCGCATGACCGGCACGTGGCTCGCAACCCGCTCATCACGGCCACAATGGCCCCATGCGTGCTGCCCGTCTCATCAAAATGGTGCTGCTCCTGCAGTCCCGCCCCGCCATGACCGCCGCCGAGCTCGCGCAGGAGCTGGAGGTCTCGGAGCGGACCGTCACCCGGGACGCGCAGGCACTCTCCGAAGCGGGCGTACCGGTCTACGCGGACCGCGGCCGGGCCGGGGGCTACCGGCTCGTCGGGGGGTACCGCACACGGCTGACCGGACTCGCCCGCGACGAGGCCGAGGCGCTCTTCCTCTCCGGGCTGCCGTCCGCGCTGCGCGAGATGGGCCTGGAGGACGCCGCGTCCGCCGCCCGGCTCAAGGTGTCGGCGGCCCTGCTCCCTTCCCTGCGGGGCGCCTCGGACAGTGCCGCCCGGCGCTTCCACCTGGACGCTCCCGGCTGGTACCAGGAGCCGGTCACCCCCGAACTGCTGCCGGCCGTCGCGGAGGCGGTCTGGGACGACCGGATCGTCCACGCCCGCTACCGCCGCAGCGGCCGGGACCACGAGGTGGAGCGGGAGCTGGCCCCGTACGGGCTCGTGCTGAAGGCCGGTGTCTGGTACCTCTGCGCTCGCGTGGCCGACGACTTCCGGGTGTACCGGATCGACCGGTTCTCGGCCGTCGCGGTGTCCGACGAGCGGTTCGCGCGTGACGAGCAGTTCGATCTGCGGGGCTTCTGGGACGAGCGGGCCGCCCAGTTCGCCCGCTCGCTCCTGCGTACCGAGGTGACGGTACGGGTGTCGCAGGAGGGTGTACGCCGACTGCCGTACGCCCTGGACCGTTCGGCGGTCCGCGAAGCGCTGGGCGCGGCCGGTCCACCCGATGCGCAGGGGTGGCTCACGGTCATCCTGCCGGTCGAGACCCTCGATATCGCGTACAGCCAACTGCTGGGCCTGGGACCGGAGTTGGAAGTCCTCGAACCAGCCGCTCTGCGGGACCGTCTCCGCTCGGCCGCCGAACGCCTGCGCGACCTCTATCACTGAGGGCTTCTTTTCCCCGCGTCCGCGTGCGTCGCTGCTCGTCAAGGCCGATGCTTGACCCGTGATGGACGAGACGGAGTTCTGGGAGATCATCGACAGCACCCGCGAGGCCGCCGAGGGCGACCCCGAGGACCAGGCCGACCTGCTCGTCGAACGGCTGATCCGGCTCGATCCCGAAGCCGTGCTGGATTTCGCCAGGCACTTCGAGGCCCGTTACCACCGCGCCTACCGCTGGGAGCTGTGGGGCGCCGCGGCCGTGCTGCTCGGCGGCGCGAGCGACGACGCCTTCGACTTCTTCCGCTGCTGGCTGATCGGCCAGGGCCGGGAGGTCTTCGAGGGCGCCCTGCACGACCCGGACAGCCTCGCCGATCTCCTGGACGACTTCGACGAGGAGATCGACGGGGACGCCGAGGAACTCGGCTACGCCGCCGACGAGGCGTACGAACAACTCACCGGCGTGGTCGCCCCGGAACTCGGCCTGCCGCCCCAGACCGCCGAGCCGGAGGGCACGCCCTTCGGCCTGGAGGACGAGGCGGTCCTGGCGGAACGCTTCCCCGCGCTCTGGGCGCGGTTCGGGGCCGGCTGACCGTGTCCGGGGCGCCGCCGCCCCCTCAGAGCCTGTCGGGCGGCCTCTGATCGGGCGGCCACGCCCTGGCACGCACTCCCCCAAGGCCTTGAGGGCCAGGGGGGACCCCCTCCCGCGTTGCCGAGATGTCCTAGTAGCTCCACTACGAGGCCATCCCGGCGCCTTGGAATCGCACGCACCAGACCGCGTCCGCTGTCCGATCGAAGGCCGCCCGACAGGCTCTCAGAAGTGGGTTCCGCCGTCGATCCGGATCTCCGTACCCGTGATGAACGCGCCGTCCTGCGATCCGAGCATCGCGACGACGCCCGCGACGGTCTCGGGGCCGGCGAAGCCCTGCCCGAGGGCCGGCGCCAGCTTCATGAAGAGCGACATGTCGGCATCGGCGGGCAGTCCCGGGCCCTTGCCGCTGGTCATGTCGGAGGAGATCGAGCCGGGCGCGACGGCGACGAACCGCAGCCCCTGCTTGCTGTACTCGCTCGCCAGCGCGTGCGTCATCGACTGGATGCCGCCCTTGCTCGCCGCGTACGCCGACATGTAGGGGTGCGCGAAGCTCGCCGAGGTGGAGGAGAAGTTCACGACGGCCGGCTGGTCACCGTCGAGCAGGGCCGGTACGGCCTCGCGGATCATCAGGAACGTACCCGTGAGGTTGACCGCGATGATCTTGTTGAAAAACTCCAGCGACGTCTTGTGCGTGTGTTCGGAGCGCAGGATTCCGGCCGCGTTGACCAGTACGTCCAGGCCCCCGAGGGTGGCCACGGCGGAGGCCACGCCCGCCTGGACCGCCGCCTCGTCCGAGATGTCGAGGACGAGGGTGGTGAGGCGGTCGGCGGTGCCGTTCGCCACGGCCGTCTCCTGGGTGGCCTTCAGCCCGGCTTCGTTGACGTCGGCCGCGACGACACGGCCGCCCTCGGCGAGGACGCGGTGGACGGTGGCCTGCCCGATGCCGGAGCCACCACCGGTGATGAGTACGCGGCGGCCTTCGTAACGGTTCATGTGCTGTTCTCTCCCGATCCCGGTGACTGCTGTCCCGAGGCCCTCGATAGCGCCTCGATCGATGTCCACCGTACGCCTGCATGACACGATTTGCCACGACGGCATTTCACGCACACTTCTCTACTGCCGAGGTAATCTCCTGGGAATGAGCCCCACGCCGAGTCAGCCGTCCCTCACCGAACGCCGCAAGGCCGCGACCCAGCTGGACATCGCACGCGCCGCCGCTGCGCTCTTCGCCGAGCGCGGTCCCGACGGCACCACGGCGGAGGACATCGCCCGTCGGGCGGGCGTCGCGCTGCGCACCTTCTACCGGTACTTCCGCTCCAAGCAGGACGCGGTGGGCCCGCTGCTCTCCGGCGGCGCCGCGCGCTGGCGGGCGCTGCTGGAGGCGGCCGAGCCGGGGAAGGCGCTCACCGAGGTCCTGGAGCAGGCGGTCACCGAGGCGCTCCGGGTGCCGGGCGCGGACGCCGCCGAGCAGCTCGGCTGGACGCGCGGGCTGCTGCGGGCGGCGGTGGAGGACCCGGCGCTGCGTGCCGTCTGGTACCGGGTCAATCAGGATTCGGAGGAACGGCTGCTGCCGGTGCTGGCCCGACTGACGGGCGACGGGGCGGACCCGCTGGAGGTCCGGCTCGCCGCCGCCGCGGCCACGGACGCGGTACGCGTCGCGCTGGAGGCCTGGGCGCAGACGGACGCGCCGGCCGACGGGCCCGGCTCACCCGCCGAACTGGCGGTGCGTTGCCTCCACGAACTCATGGGCGGCATGCGGCTGTTCAAGGAATGAGCGGGAAACATGGGGTCACGGGGCGAGCGAACGGCCCATCATGACGTCGTCGACGTAACGCCCGTTCAGGAAGAACTCACCGGGCAGCACACCCTCGACGACGAACCCCTCCGCCTCGTACAGGGCCCGCGCGGGTGCGTTGTGCGCGAGCACCCGCAGCGTCATCCGGTTCGCCCCGTCGCCGCGCGCCGCCGCGAACGCCGCCCGCAGCAGGGCCCTGGCGACACCGCGCCCGCGCGCCCAGTCGGCCACGGCGAGGCCCTGTATCTGCCGGACGTGCGTGTTGCAGGCCAGCGGGGTCGGCGGAACCAGCCTGGTGTACCCGGCGAGACGCACCTCGCCCGCCTCGTTCTCCGCCTCGGCCACGAGGAAGTCCTCGGGCTTGTGCCGGTCGTCGAAGAACGGTTCGTACGGCGGCTGGGGCCGCGGCATCACGGCGTGCAGCGTCGACCAGGTGGAGCGGTCGAGCTCGCAGAGAGCGGCTTCGTCGGACAGAGCGGCGGGGCGGACGGGGCGGACCGGGTGCGTGTGGTTCTCAACCATGCGCGCCACTGTGCCACGCACCCCTCTCCCGGTCAGCCCCGTTTCGGGGCTCGGCGCCGTCCGCCGACTCGGCGGACCATCGGCCCGGCGAGCGGGCCACACGGGGACCGCTGCGGCAGGATGGACCCATGCTGCACTCCCGTATCGCTGTCACCGGAGCGTCCGGACTCATCGGAGCGGCGCTGGTGCGCTCGCTGCGGGCCGACGGACACGAGGTCGTACGCCTGGTGCGGCGTCCGGCGCGGGCCGGCGACGAGGCGGAATGGGATCCCGGGCGCGGGTACGTCGACGTGGCGGGCCTGGTGGGCTGCGACGCGGTCGTCCATCTCGCGGGGGCCGGGGTCGGCGACCACCGCTGGACACCGGCGTACAAGCGGGAGATCCGGGACAGCCGGGTGCTCGGGACGACGGCGATCGCCGAGGCCGTCGCCTCACTGGAGGTACCGCCGAAGGTGCTGCTGTCCGGGTCGGCCATCGGCTACTACGGCGACACCGGGGACCGCGCGGTCGACGAGAGCGCCCCGGCCGGCGAGGGTTTCCTGCCGTCCGTGTGCGTGGAGTGGGAGGCGGCCACGGCCGCCGCCCAGGAGGCGGGCATCCGGACCGCGCACGCGCGCACCGGTCTGGTCGTCGGCCGCGAGGGCGGTGCCTGGGGCCGGCTCTTCCCGCTGTTCCGCGCGGGGCTCGGCGGGCGGCTGGGCAACGGACGCCAGTACTGGAGCTTCATCGCGCTGCACGACGAGGTCGCGGCGCTGCGGCACATCCTGGACACGGAGTCGCTGTCGGGCCCGGTGAATCTGACCGGCCCCGACCCCGTCACCAACGCGGAGGTGACGGCCGCGATGGGGCGGGTGCTGCGCCGCCCCACGCTGCTGACCGCTCCGGCACCCGCTCTGCGGATCGTCCTGGGGGACTTCGCTCAGGACGTGCTGGGGAGCCAGCGGGTCCTGCCGGGCAAGCTGCTGGACTCGGGCTTCGTGTTCGCCTTCCCCGGAATCGACAGGGCGATCCGCGCGGCGCTGCGCTGAGCGCGCCGGGACGAAACCGGCGCGCGCGGTAGCGCGCCCCGCGGAGTCGGGGCCCGCGCATCCACCGCGGAATCGGACGGACATGCGACCCCGTGCAACGGTGCCCCGGCCGCGCGCGACTGCGCGCGCGCCGGACGCCCTCCTAGCCTCCTTGCGAACTCGGGCATTCCGGGGGCCTGTTGGGGGCAAGAGCCTCCCAGTAGTTGCGCCGACTCGGGGAGGGGCACGTGCTCAGCTCTGCACATCGCGCGGACGTCGTCATCATCGGAGCCGGGATCGCCGGCCTGTCAGCCGCCCACCAACTGATCAGCGCAGGGGTAAGTGTCAGCGTCCTGGAGGCCGGCCCCCGGGTCGGCGGCCGGATGACCACGGCCGACGTGGACGGCTTCCGGCTCGACCACATCGGCCCGCTGCTCAGCACCTCGTACCCGGAACTGCGCCGGATACCCGCCCTCGAAGGTCTCGCACTGCGTACCTTCGCGCCGGGCGTGCTCGTCCACGGCGAGGGCCGTCAGTACCGGACGGGCGACGTCCGGGGCGCACGGGGCGCATTCAAGGCGGCACGCGCCCTGGCGAGCGCCCCCCGTCCGCCGATGGGCGGGCCGATCGACCAGGCCAGGCTGGGCGCCGCCCTGACCCGGCTCGCCGCCACCCCGGCCACCCGCATCCTGGCCCGGCCCGAACAGACCGCGCTCGCCGCGCTGTCCCACCGCGGTCTGACCTCCCGTACCGTCAACGGCTTTCTGCGCCCACTGCTCTCCGCGCTTCTCAGCGATCCGGACCTCACCACGTCCAGCCGGTGCGCCGATCTCGCGCTGCGCGGCTACGCGCGCGGCAGGCTGTGCGTACCCGAGGGCGGCTCGGGAGAACTGCCCGAACTGCTCGCCGCCGCCCTGCCGCCCGGCACCGTGCGGACGGGCGTGCATGTCACCGCCGCCGACATCACCTCGGTCCGCACCAAGGAGCACGGCGAACTGGGCTGCCGTTCCCTGCTGTTGGCGACCGGCGCGGGAGCCGCCGCCGAGCTGCTGCCCGGTCTGCGGATGCCGTCCTTCCACCCCGTGACGGTCCTTCACCACACCGCCCCCGCTCCCCCGCCGACCGGCGCCTCCCTGCTGCTGGACGCCGACCGTTCCGGCCCGGTCGCGCACACCGCCGTGATGAGCGCCGTCGACCCCTCGCGCGCCCCGCACGGCCGGACCCTGATCAGCTCGACGGTGCTCGGCACCCCGCCGTCCGACCTGGACCGCACGGTCCGCGCCCATCTCGCCGCCCTGTACGGCGTTCCCACGGACGACTGGGAACTGCTGGCCGCCCACCACGATCCCGAGGCCGTTCCCGCGATGCCGGCCCCGCACGATCTGCGCCGCCCGGTCCGGCTGCTCGCCGGGCTGTACGTGTGCGGCGACCACCGCGACACGAGCTCGGTCCAGGGCGCCCTGTTCTCGGGGCGCCGCGCGGCCGACGCGATCCTCACCGACCTGGGCGTACGGCCTGGGTACGGAAGCGGGGCGGCGCTGACCGAAGCGGCGTAGGGCCCGGCCCCGGGGCGCCGGGCGCTACAGGTGGCCGCCCCGGCTCATCCCAGCGCGGCCACCCGCTCGCGGTACCCCCGCACCGCTGCCGCGTCCCGGAACGGCTCAAGGCGGCGCTCGAAGTCCCGTACGTACTCCGTCGCCCGTACCGACCGCATCTCCACCGCCTGCTGCGCGGCCTCGGCGCCGAGCGCACACGCCTGGTCGAGCTCGCCGAGCCCGAGCCGCGCGCAGGCCAGCACCACCCGGCAGAACAGCCGGCTGCGGGCGTACGCCGGGGAGCGGAGCTCAAGAGAGCGCTCCGCGTGCTGCGCCGCGGCCCGGTACTGCTGCAGATCCCGGTGGCAGTGGCCGAATTCGTCGGCGAGTTGGGCCTCGTCGAAATGCCGTGTCCAGTGCGGCACCTCGTCCCCGGTACGAGCGCTCTCCAGCGCGCGCTCCGCCCGCGCCAGCGAGGCGGTGCAGGGCCTGGCCTCGCCGAGCACCCCGTGCCCCCGTGCCTCGACGGCGTGCAGCAGCGCCTGGACGACGGGCGGCGCCGCCGAGCCGATGCCCTGCTGAGCGACGCGCGCCAGCTGTACGGCCTCCCTGCCGTGCCCGAGATAGACCGCCTGCCGGCTCATGGTGATCAGGACGTAAGCGCCGTACGCGCGGTCACCGGCCGCCTGGGCGAGCCGCAGGGCCTGGACGAAGTAGCGCTGGGCCAGGCCGTGGGCCGCGATGTCGTACGAGGTCCAGCCCGCCAGCCGGGTCAGATCGGCGGCGGCGGAGAAGAGCCGGCGCCCGGTGGCCTCCCCGTACGTCCCGCGCAGCATCGGTTCCGTCTCGTGCTCCAGGTACCGGACGAGGGCCTGCCGGGCGTGGCCGCCGCCGTAGGCGTTGTCGAGGGTGCGGAAGAGGTCCCCGACCGAACGCAGTGCGGCGACGTCACCGCCGCTGACCCGCTGGCCGGGGCCCCGGTCGTACTGCCGCTGCCGGGGTACGCCGGGGGCACCCGGCAGCCCGCCTCCCGGGGGGACGGGGCCTGCCGAGGGGGCGGGGGATCCGGGTGGGGCGGACGGTCCGGAGGGCCGGGACGGCACGGGCCCGCGGGCCGCAGCGTTGCGGCCGGTGGCCGCCCCGGATCCCGTCCCGCCGTGCCCGCCGCCGGGCCAGTGCGAACCGTGCGCCCCGTGTAACCCCGGCGCCCCGCCGGGACCACCGGCCCGCCTCGGAGCGCCGGCCTCGGCAGTCCCTGCGGTCCCGGAGGCCCCCGCGCCCCCGACGGACCTGCCCGGCCCGCCGGCCGCTCGGGCGCCGCCGACCGCGTGAGCACCGTCCGGCCCACCCGGCACCGGCGGCGAGGACGCACTCCCCCGTCCCACCCACTCGTCGGCCCGGCCGATCAGCCAGTCCCTGCTGGGGACGACGAGCCCCGCCGGGGTGAAGGCGATCTTGCGCAGCTCGGCATGGCTGCCCGAGTCCTTCCGCCACAGCCCGCTGACGATGTCGACCGCCTCGGCGGGCGTGGCCGCGAACTCCAGGCCCGCGTAGACGGGTGCGCACGCGTCCAGGCCCAGGTCCTGCGCGGAGAGGCGGCGTCCGAGGCGCCGGGTGAAGACCTCGGCGATCAGCGCGGGCGTGGTCCCGCGCGGCTGCTGTCCGCGCAGCCAGCGGGTCACGGAGGTCTTGTCGTACCGCAGGTCCAGGCCGTGCTCCAGGCCGAGTTGGTCCACTCTTCGGGCGAGACCGGCATGGGAGAAACCGGCCTCGGTGATGAGCGAGGCGAGTCGACGGTTGGGGGTGCGCTGCGGAGGTCGTTCCGACATCAGCTGTACGGTCTCCTGCCTTCGGGGCCGGGCGGGCAGCCCTAATGGAACGGCGCGAATTTAGCGGCCTCTGCGGCGGTCACAGCCACCATCGCTTCACTTTCATCCGATCGTGTGAGGATTGGGTGGTGGTACTGACGGGATCGACCTGCCGGACCGCCGCCCGGTGGCCGGCCGTACAGTGGCTTGGGGCCGATTGAGTGCAGGGTGGCGTGGCTCCGGACATCCCGGCTCCAGTCACCGCGAGTAGGGAGGCAGCTGTCGTGAGCGAGCTTCGGTTCGTCCGGCTGGGATTCGGCGAGGAAGCCGTCGACTACCAGGAGGCCTGGCAGAAGCAGCGCGAGGTCCACGCGGCCAGGTTCGAGGACGCCGTCCCCGACACCTGTCTGCTGCTGGAACACCCGCCCGTCTACACGGCGGGGCGGCGCACGACCGACAGTGAGCGCCCGCTGGACGGCACCCCGGTCATCGATGTGGACCGCGGCGGCAAGATCACCTGGCACGGCCCCGGACAGCTGGTCGGCTACCCGATCCAGAAGCTGCCCCGACCGGTCGATGTCGTCGCGCACGTCCGCCGCCTGGAGGACGCCCTGATCCGTACCGCCGCCGAATTCGGTCTGGAGACCTCCCGGGTCGAGGGACGCAGCGGGGTCTGGGTGCTCGGCGACCCGGTCGAGGAGCGTCCGGCGATCGGCGGCCTCTCCCTCGACTTCGATCCGCGGCTGCACGACGAGGAGTTCGACGCGCGGCTGAACGGCCCCGAGTACGCCCCGTCCAACGCCGGCCAGCGGCGCGAGGACCGCAAGCTGGCCGCGATCGGCATCCGGGTCGCGAAGGGTGTGACCATGCACGGCTTCTCGTTCAACGTGAACCCGGACAACACCTGGTTCGACCGCATCGTGCCGTGCGGGATCCGGGACGCGGGCGTCACGTCGCTCGCGTACGAGCTGGGCCGCGACATCACGATCGAGGAGGTGCTCCCGGTCGTCGAGAAGCACCTCAAGGGCGTCCTGGAGAACGCGGAACTCGCCCCGCGCACCATCGAACGCCCGACGGATGCGGTGGCCACGGCGTGACGGCCCGAGCATCCGGCCGGGAATAGGCCCCGTCGGCCACAGGTTGGCCAGGCGTAAGGCCGTTTGAACCACGGGCGTACCCTGGTGTTCGCCGAAGAATCCAATGCAGTGAAAGCAAAGGGGAGTGCCGGAGTGTCCGCTGTCGCACCCGACGGGCGCAAGATGCTGCGCCTTGAGGTCCGGAACAGCCAGACCCCCATCGAGCGCAAGCCCGAGTGGATCAAAACCCGGGCGAAGATGGGCCCCGAGTACAACCAGCTGCAGAAGCTCGTGAAGAGCGAGGGTCTGCACACGGTGTGCCAGGAGGCCGGCTGCCCCAACATCTTCGAGTGCTGGGAGGACCGCGAGGCCACGTTCCTCATCGGCGGCGACCAGTGCACCCGGCGCTGCGACTTCTGCCAGATCGACACGGGCAAGCCGCAGGCGCTGGACCGGGACGAGCCCCGCAGGGTCGGTGAGTCCGTGGTCACGATGGACCTGAACTACGCCACCATCACCGGCGTCGCACGCGACGACCTGGAGGACGGCGGTGCCTGGCTGTACGCGGAGACCGTGCGCCGGATCCACGCGCTGACCGCGGAGCGGGAGGCCGGCCGCACCAAGGTCGAGCTGCTGATCCCCGACTTCAACGCGGTTCCCGAGCAGCTCGCCGAGGTCTTCTCCGCCCGCCCCGAGGTGCTCGCGCACAACGTCGAGACGGTGCCGCGGATCTTCAAGCGGATCCGCCCCGGCTTCCGTTACGAGCGCTCCCTGGAGGTCATCACGCGGGCCCGCGAGGCCGGCCTGGTGACCAAGTCCAACCTGATCCTCGGCATGGGCGAGACCCGCGAGGAAATCAGCGAGGCGCTCCAGGACCTGTACGACGCGGGCTGCGAGCTGATCACGATCACGCAGTATCTGCGGCCGTCCGTGCGTCACCACCCGGTCGAGCGCTGGGTGAAGCCGCAGGAGTTCGTGGAGCTGAAGGAGGAGGCCGACGAGATCGGCTACTCCGGCGTGATGTCCGGGCCGCTGGTCCGCTCCTCGTACCGCGCGGGCCGTCTTTTCCAGCAGGCGATCGAGCGCCGCGGCGCCGTCGCGGCGGCGCCCACCGTGTGAATCCGAGCACAAGTGGCTACCGCTCGGTAACAGTCGATTCGACGCGGCCCGTACGCTCCCCGCAGGTCGGGGGCGCGTATGGGCCGCGTCGACGTGCGCTGCGCCCGGATCAAGGTTTCATTGGTGTTTGACCGACCGGTCATGCGCTGGTAACACCGGGCAGTGACGCTGGGTGCATACGGTGCAGTGGTTCCACAGGCCGCTGCCACCGCCGCTTCTCGCACCCGACGCACGCCACCCACTTCGCGCAACGCAGTCCCGGGTAGCTCAACCCGGGCAGCTGAGTCCACGCCACTCAGTCCGCACATCCGCTCCGAGGAGATTTCCACGATGCAGGCCGTGCCGGTACGCGCCACCGCCATCCCTTCCGTCACCGATGCTCTCCGTGCCGTCGAGTCGCTGCTGCTGAGCAGCGGCCAGCGCACCGCCCGCCGCAATGCCTGGACCGCCGTCCTGGAGGACCGGCGCCGGGCCAAGGACCGGGTCGAGACCGAGTACGTACTGGAGGCCGCGGCCGACCACCGTTCTTGAGCCACGTAAACTTCTGTACATGGCGAGGAAGGCAAACACTGAAGGCGCGGACAGCGCCGAGAACGCGGGGCGGCTCAAGCAGATCGCCCTGACCTACAAGATGACCCGGCGGACCGACTCCAAGATCGGTCTTGTCGTCGCGGGTGTGGGAATCGTCACCTTCGGTGTCCTTCTTGCGGTCGGCTTCGTGATCGACCACCCGGTCTACCTGGGCATCCTGGGCTTCGTGCTGGCCCTCCTCGCGATGGCGATCGTCTTCGGACGGCGTGCCGAGCGCGCGGCCTTCGGGCAGATGGAAGGACAGCCGGGCGCCGCGGCGGCGGTGCTGGACCGGGTGGGCCGTGGCTGGACCACGACACCCGCGGTCGCGATGAACCGCAGCCAGGACGTCGTCCACCGTGCCGTCGGCAAGGCGGGCATCGTGCTGGTCGGCGAGGGCAACCCGAATCGGGTGAAGCTGCTGCTCGCGGCCGAGAAGAAGAAGATGGCGCGCATCCTGGTCGACGTACCGGTGCACGACATCGTCGTCGGCAACGACGAGGGCCAGGTGCCGCTCAAGAAGGTGCGCACCAAGATGCTGAAGCTGCCGCGCGTGCTGGCCGGCCCGCAGGTGACGGCCGCCAACGACCGGCTGCGCGCGATGGGCGACCTGATGAGCAACATGCCGCTGCCCAAGGGCCCGATGCCGAAGGGGACGCGGATGCCGCGCGGCGGGAAGATGCGCTGACGCGTCCGTCGTACCTGCTGTTCCTGCGCATCCGCACATGGCCGCCGCACGCAGGAAGGGGGCGGGTTGCGAACCGAACCGGTTCGCAACCCGCCCCCTTCCCTGTTCCGTCCCCGGCGTCGTGGCCCCGGCTTCCGCTTCCTCGGCGTCCGTCCTCGGCCTTCCGGTCCCGGCTCAGATACGCACCTGAACCGCGCGGGCCAGCCGGTCGTGCAGACCCCGGCCGTCGCGGTCCCAGACCAGGGCCGGGATCACGATGCACAGCAGCACGCTCCGGACGACCACTCGGCCGAACGTGAGCCGGCCACCGCTCTCGGCGATGACCCTGATGCCCAGGAGCCGCTTGCCGGGCGTGCAGCCGATGGTGCCGACGGTGAGCACACTCAGTACGAGAAAGACGCCGAGCGCCCAGTTTCCGGCCGCCTGCTGGTCACCGCGAGCGAGCAGCCCGTATGCGATCACCAGGCACAGGGCCCAGTCGATGAAGATCGCGCCGAAGCGCCGGCCGAGCGGAGCCACGGATCCCGGGCCGTGCTCGGGCAGGCCGAGCCGCTTGCCCCGGTAGCCGAAGTCGGCCCCCATTTCCTCGGCGGCCGCGCGCGGCCCTGAGAGCCACGATCCGATTGCTTGCCTGTTGTCCACCCGACCACGGTACTGCGCCCGCCCGTGTCACCCGCCGGGCGGGGGGCCGCCGAGGGCCTGCGCCGCGGCCCTCGGGAGAGGCCCGGAACAGGCCACGAGGTGCCGCTCACACCCGGCTCGGTTAACTTCTGCGAAACAAATGGGTCATGCTTGAGAAATCCGGTCTGCCTATGGTCGGGTCCAGCGTGTGCCACCGCACTGGCCGCACCACGAGCTACAACCCCGTCCCTCCCGGGCCGGGAGTAGGAGGAGTTGGATGTTCCAGAACGCCGACGACGCGAAGAAGTTCATCGCCGACGAAGACGTCAAGTTCATCGATGTCCGGTTCTGTGACCTGCCCGGTGTGATGCAGCACGTCACTGTCCCGGCGGCGACCTTCGACCCGGCCGAAGAGCTTGCCTTCGACGGCTCGTCGATCCGCGGCTTCCAGGCCATCCACGAGTCCGACATGGCGCTGCGCGCGGACCTGTCGACCGCCCGTGTCGACCCCTTCCGCCGCGACAAGACCATCAACATCAACTTCTTCATCCACGACCCGATCACCGGCGAGCAGTACAGCCGTGACCCGCGGAACGTGGCCAAGAAGGCCGAGGCGTACCTCGCCTCCACCGGCATCGCCGACACCGCGTACTTCGGCCCCGAGGCCGAGTTCTACGTCTTCGACAACGTCCGCTTCCAGACGTCTGCGAACGAGAGCTTCTACCACATCGACTCCGAGGCCGGCGCCTGGAACACCGGTGCGGTCGAGAACAACCGTGGGTACAAGGTCCGTTACAAGGGCGGCTACTTCCCGGTCCCGCCGGTCGACCACTTCGCCGACCTGCGCGCCGAGATGTCCCTGGAACTGGAGAAGAGCGGCCTCCAGATCGAGCGCCAGCACCACGAGGTCGGCACCGCCGGCCAGGCCGAGATCAACTACAAGTTCAACACGCTGCTCGCCGCGGCCGACGACCTGATGCTGTTCAAGTACATCGTGAAGAACGTCGCCTGGCGCAACGGCAAGACCGCGACCTTCATGCCGAAGCCGATCTTCGGCGACAACGGCTCGGGCATGCACGTCCACCAGTCCCTGTGGGCCGGCGGCGACCCGCTGTTCTACGACGAGCAGGGTTACGCGGGACTCTCGGACATCGCCCGCTACTACATCGGCGGCATCCTCAAGCACGCCCCGTCGCTGCTGGCCTTCACCAACCCGACGGTGAACTCGTACCACCGCCTGGTTCCCGGCTTCGAGGCCCCGGTCAACATGGTGTACTCGCAGCGCAACCGTTCCGCCGCGATGCGTATCCCGATCACGGGCTCCAACCCGAAGGCCAAGCGCGTCGAGTTCCGCGCCCCGGACCCGTCGTCGAACCCGTACCTCGCCTTCTCCGCCCTGCTGATGGCGGGCCTCGACGGCATCAAGAACAAGATCGAGCCCGCCGAGCCGATCGACAAGGACCTCTACGAGCTGGCTCCCGAGGAGCACGCGAACGTCCAGCAGGTCCCGACCTCCCTCCCGGCCGTCCTGGAGGCGCTGGAGGCGGACAACGAGTACCTGCAGGCCGGTGGCGTCTTCACCGCCGACCTGATCGAGACGTGGATCGACTACAAGCGCACCAACGAGATCGCCCCGATCCAGCTGCGCCCGCACCCGCACGAGTTCGAGCTCTACTTCGACCTCTAGGAGGCGGGGTCGGCCCTGCCCCCTGCGCGTTCATGCGTCGCTGGGGGGGGCGGCCCGTCGGCCTGATCTCATCTACGGCAGAGCAGCGGGGGTCGCTGCCCCACACCTCGGGGCAGCGACCCCCGTCGTGCTGCCGCTGAGACTGCAACTGAGAACCGGCTGAGCGGGGGCGTATCTCGCGCCACCCGCATGTACAGCGGGATATGTGCCCTCAGGCGGCGTGTGTCGGCCGGACGGCTCGACCAGGCAACCTATTGCCGCTGCTGGTGCTGCGGCACCAAGAATGTCGTGGTCCTACACGGACGCACCCCCAACCCGGCGTTGAAGCCCGCCGCGAACGAGGGGTCGGGATCGACGTGGGGTGCCTTCGCTGGGGCCGAGGCCACCACAGCGGCTGGGGGTGCGGCGCCGAACGCCTGCCCGGCGAAACCCGCAGCGAGGCGATGAGCACTGGGCTGAGTCGGATGAGGTACCGCTTGCCACGCATGACTTTCTCGCTTCGATCGCCAGAAGGAAAGACGGTCGTTCGTTCATGAACGGTGCCTTTTCTCAGCACCCGTAAAGGCGAACGCCGCTTTCAGCAGCAGGATCACATGGGGCACGGGACGCATCAAGAAACCGGATATCCCAGGAGTAGCGGCTCCAGGCAATTTCCGAGCGATCGTCAAACAGCAGGCCGGCAGACGTGACCATGCATCAATTTCCCTATGAAAAGGGTGGCCGGCGCGCTTCGGACAAAGATGTCTTTTCCAACCACATGCCCAGGTGTCTGCTGCCGTCGAGAACCGTCAGAGCGTGGCGGTAGCGCGTAACCCGCGGGTCACGCGCTACCTCTTGTTCGGGTCCACGCGGCAGTTCGCCTAGGTGACTGCTGCAGCTACTGCTGCGGAGTGGCGGGAGGTCCCACAGGCGGCGTAGCCGGAGGCGTCGTCATGGGAGGCGTGGCCGGCGGCGGCGCGGGAGGCGTCGTCACAGGGGGCGTGGCCGGCGGCGTCGTCACAGGGGGCGTCACAGGCGTCGTCACCGGAGGCGTAGCCGGGGGCGTCGTCACGGGCGGCGTCACGGGCGGCGTAGCCGGCGGCGTCGTCACAGGCGGCGTCACGGGCGGCGTAGCCGGCGGCGTCGTCACAGGCGGCGTCACGGGCGGCGTAGCCGGGGGCGTCGTCACAGGCGGCGTCACGGGCGGATTCGTCACCGGAGGTGTAGCGCGCGGCGTCGCCGGCTGCAGAGGCAGGTTCAGCTCCAGCCGCAATTGCTGCGACTGCGACTGCTGCTGCCGTTGCTGCTGGTGCTGTCGAGGCTGCAGCCGCTGCGGTTGTGCCAGCCCAGGCCTGCACACCGACTTGAAGCCCAGGTCGTAGCCCGCCGTGAACGCCGCTTGCTGGTTCAGCGGGAACATCGCCAGGTAGTTCCCCACCCGGTTCACGCACAGCTGGCCGTCGACCTCACCACGAGCCACGCCGCTGCCGAACCCCGGATCGCCGGGCCCTACCGAGGGTGCTTTCGAGGGGGCCGCTGTCGGCGCTGTTGTCGCAGCGGCCGGGGCTGGGGCGCCGAATGCTTCCCCGGCGAAACCCGCTGGGAATGCCAGAGAGGCGATGAGGACCGGGCTGAGCCGGACGAGATACCGCTTGCCGCGCATGACTTTCTCCCTTCGACCACTGGAACGGAAGACGGACGCTCGCTCTCGAACGGTGTCGTTTTTCCGCACGCCGTACGGTCGAACGTCACGTCCAGCAAGCAGCATCACACCCTGCTGAGCGCGCAGCCAGAAACCGATTATCCTAGGAGCAGAGGTCCCAGGTAATAACCATCCGCATGAGTCGCCCAGCAGAGGGAAACAACGGATGAATTATGACCACCGGCGAGCGGAGCTCGCGGACTTCCTCAAAACACGACGGCTTGCCCTTCAGCCGGAAGAGGTCGGCCTGCCACCACGGACATCACGGCGAACCCCCGGTCTGCGACGGGAAGACGTGGCCGATCTCGCGGGTATCAGCGCCTGCTGGTACTCCCGCCTCGAACAGGCCCGGAACATCCGGGTGTCCGATCATGTCCTCAATTCTCTGGCCGAGGCCCTTCGCCTCAATGCCGAAGAGCGCGACCATCTCCTGGCCCTGTCGAGCAAGGAAACCCGTTCCAGCGCGAGCATTCCCACGGACGGCGTGCCTCCGGCGCTCCAACGCATCCTGGACAGCCAGCATCCGCATCCGGCATTCGCTCTCGGTCCCCGTTTCAACATTCTGGCCTGGAACCAGGCCAGAACGGATGTCTACGGGGATCTGGAAAAAATCCCGCCTGAGCACCGTCACATGCTGTGGCTGTTCTTCGGCGGCTACATGCGCGAGCTGATTCAGAACTGGGAACCGAGCGCCCGGTCCGTGCTGGCCGATTTCCGCGCGGCCACCGGTCTGTACGTCCATGAGCCATGGTTCACGGAACTGGTGCGGGACCTGAGCCGGAACAGCCAGGAGTTCCGCGCGTGGTGGCAGCAGCACGAAATCGAAAAGCACCATGTCACGGCCCGCGAGGTGAAGCATCCCTTTGCCGGCCACATGGTGCTGGAGGAGAGCGCACTCATCGTCGACGACCACTCGGGCCGGCGGATCATTCTGGAGATACCACAGCCAGGCACCGGCACCGAGAACAAGCTGATGGCGCTCTGCTGCCGGTCCCAGCGGATAAAAATTCCACCCTGGCGTGCCCTGCGCAGGCCGATTTCATGGGAACAGCACAGACACCACTTCTGACTTCGCTGTCACGCCGGTGCCGATTCGAGAATCGGTCAGTGCCGCAGGGCCGTTCCCACGTCCACCTTGATGGCGCCCGACAGCTTGCGGTTGCTGCGGGCCGTGGCGTTCTTGGCTGTCCTGGGGCCGACGTCGTCGACGGTCACCACCACCGTGTCGAGCAGATTCCCTTTGGAATCGCGGAAGTTGATCTGCACGGCGTACGACTTCGACGAGTCGGCGCTGTTGGTCGCAGTGACCTTCGCGGTGGCGTGGCCGTCGGGGGCGGTGCCCGGTGGGCCCAACTTGACGTCGCTCTTGGCGTTCACGCCGTTCTTGAAGCCCTTCAGCTTCTCACCCGCGGCCGCGGTGGCCGAGGCCACCACATCGGAGCCCCTGGACGCCACCGACGCTGCGGCGGACGCGGCCTTCGACGCCGTGCTGGAGGCCTTTCCGCCCTCGCCGGAACAGGCGGCGGCCGTCGACATCACGGTCGTCGCCAGCACTACGGCCCACAGGCCTCGCGCGGCTTTCCTCGTCATCGTGCCTCCCAGCACTCGCCCGTCGCCCCAGTCAAAGGTGCGGTGGGCAAAGCCGCATGCCGTGTACGCCGGACGGGTGAGGAGCCGGGACGGAGCGGAAGGCCCTCAGAGGAGCTCACAAAATGGGCACCTGATGGAGTCGTGGCGTACCGGAGGACAGCCGACTCTGATGGCATGAGCGGCACCGCACCGGACGCCGCGAGCATCCCGGCATCCCTTCCGGCCACAGCACAAGGTACCGCCGGGCGCACCCGTGCCCCCCGGAGGTCCGAGGGGCACGGGCTCCTTCAGGTACATGAGCTGTCGTTCCTCAGCAGTCGGCCAGCGGCTGTCGGCCAGCGACTGTCGGCTGTCGGCTGTCGGGGGGTCAGGTGCCGACGGTCAGCGGCCGTAGCGGATCAGGGCGCGGACCATGCGGCAGGTCGTGTCGGACGGCGGGTGGATACCGATGCGCTCGGCAGTCGTACGTATCTTGTCGTTGGTCGCGGTCGACGGGTAGTAGACGCCCGTGTCGAGCAGGGCGATCGCCAGGCGCATGGCCTTCAGGCGGCGATTGTGGGTGATGTACCACTCACGGGGCCGGCCCGCGGGGAGCGGCTTCTTCTGCAGGGGCTTGTGGAGCGGCTTGGTCGTGACTGCGGCAACGGCCATGGGCATCCTCCTGGCGCGGTCGTGAAACCCTCACGAACTACCTCTATTTTACGGCCCACCACTGACAATCGGCGCTGGCCAGAAGGGCTTTCGCGGCATCCCTCCCGTACCGTTGGCCCCATGGAGATCTGGATCAATCCCGCTTGTTCGAAGTGCCGCGGCGCGGTGCAGTTGCTCGACGCGGAAGGTGCCGAATACACCGTCCGCCGCTATCTGGAGGATGTGCCGTCGCCGGACGAGATCCGGGCCGTGCTCGACCGGCTCGGGCTGGAGCCGTGGGACATCACGCGGACGCAGGAGGCGGAGGCGAAGGAGCTCGGGCTCAAGGAGTGGCCGCGCGAGGCCGGTTCGCGGGAGCGGTGGATCTCGGCGCTCGCCGGTCATCCGAAGCTGATCCAGCGGCCGATCATCACGGCGGACGACGGGACCGCCGTCGTGGCACGCACGGACGAGGCGGTACGGGACGCCATGGGGCGCTGAGTCCCCGCGCGGTGTGGGCTATCGGGCCGTCAGGAACTCCTCGATCCTGCGGTTCAGCGCGGTGGCCGTCGGCTCGTGCAGCGGCAGGGTGTGGTGCGTCGCGCCGGGGATCGTCGCCGTGTGCGCGTGCGGGAGCAGCCGGGCCGCGGCGGCGGCGACGCGGGTCGGGTGATGGGCCCGGCTGTGTTCGGCCAGCAGGATCAGGGTCGGCACCCCCAGTCCGCCCAGGGCTTCGGATGCGGGGCGGGGTCCGGTGACGGGACGGGCGGACGGGAAGCCGGCTGCGGCGCAACGCAGTCGCAGCCACGTCGGATCGAGCGCCGCTCCGCCCGTCTCCCACTCCAGGAAGGTGCGCGTCCGTTTCGCCCCGGGCCGGAGCAGCATCGGCAGCGCGTGCAGCAGATAGCCCGGCCGGAAACCGGCGAAGCACTGGGTCGGATCGAGGAGGATCAGCTTCCGGACGCGCGGGGGCTGCGCCTGCAGGGCGTAGTGGAGGGCGATCCAGGCCCCGTACGAATGCCCGCACAGCGCGCCGTGGTCGGCGCCCAGTCGGTCCAGCACCGCGTCGAGCCACGTCGTCAGGTCCTCCACCGTACGGATCGGACGCTCCCCCGCGACGCTGCGGCCCGGATCTCCGACGAGGTCGACCGCGTGGACGCGATGGGTGCGGCCCAGGTGGGCGGCCTGGGCGTACCAGACGGTGGAGGTGGATCCGCCGCCGGCCAGCAGCACCAGGGGCGGGGCGTCCTCGGGGCCACAGCTGTTGATGCGGGTGGTGCCGTACGGGGTGCGAGCCTCGGAGTGCGTCGTTCCGGCGGGCCACTTGGCTGTCAGGACCTCGTCGTACGCCGTGAGGAACGACATGGCGGTGCTCATGGGCGCCTCCCTGGTCGGATGCTCTCGGATATTATCTCGCTCAGCGAGATAATAAGGGCGAGTGAGGAAGGAGACGCCTCGGTGACCGCCCAAGAACCCGAGCGCGAGATCGTCCATCTGCTGCGCAAGGTGACGGTCGAATTCGGGCTGCGCCAGGCCGAGTTCGCGACTCTGCACGGAATGCACAGCACCGATGTCCGCGCCCTGATCTGCCTGCTGGACGCCGAGCGGGCCGGTACGGACGCCACCGCCGGTTGGCTCGGCGCCCAGCTCGGCCTCAACTCCGCGGGCACCACATCTCTCATCGACCGCCTGGAGCGCCTGGGCCACCTCCACCGCACCCGTGACGCGCGGGACCGGCGACGGGTCCTGCTCGGCGTGACGCCCTGCGCGGTGGAGCTGGGCCAGTCCTTCTTCGGGCCGCTGATCGAGAACACGGTGGCGGTGCTGCGCGACTTCGACGCGCGTGAGACGGCGGCGGTCCGGCGCTTTCTGCACACCGCTCACCAGGCCGTCACGGCGCCTCCCGCTCCTCCCGCGCCCCCGCCGAGTACTGACGGGGCGGTCGAAGAGAACGCAGCGTCCGAGGCGAACGGGCCCGCCTCCCGTCCCGAAAGACCCGTCGCCCGTCCCGTAGAACCCGCCTCCCCTACGAACGGACCCGCCTGCCCCGCATAGGACCTGTCTTCTGTAGGGAGAACCTGCCGCCCCGTACGCGGGGAGACCGACGCGCGCCGCCCGTCCCCTACGCCCGCGCCTGCGCCTCCGCCTCGGCCAGCAGTTGTGTCAGGCGCAGTCCGAACCGGACGTCGCAGGAGTGCGGCTCCCCCGTGCGGACCGCCTCGATCAACGCGTCCACCGCGACCCGGAAGGAGCCGACCACGTCGCCCCACCGCGGCAGTGCGGAAGTTCCCTCTTCCCCCCTGAGCACGAGCTCCGTGTCGACCGCGCCCACCGGGGCACCCAGTGCGAGCGTCACCGTGCTCGACGCGCCGGAGGTGTGGCGGAGGATCAGATGGGTGGTGTCGGACGGGCCCCGGGCCGCGGTCAGCCGCGTGACGTCGCCCAGTACCGGGATCAGGACCGACAGGACGTGCGGGCCGACGTCCCACAGGCCGCCCTTCTCGCGGCGCCAGGGCGAGGCGGCGTACTCACTGGTCGCGCCGGGGGCGAACAGCGCCCCGATCCACTCGGCGCGGGCGGTGAACCAGCCGTCCAGGGCGGCCTGTTCGCTGATCCAGGCGGAGGTCTCGGCCGCGAACCGCAGGGTGCAGAAGACGATGGACGCGACCCCGGTCTCCTCGGCGGCGCGGGCGATCTCGCGGGCTCCCGTGACGGTGGTCGCGATCGGCTTGTCCATCAGCAGGTGGCGGCCGGTGGCCGCGGCACGGGCGGCGAGCGGGGCCTGGACGTCCGGCGGCACGGCGAACGCGATGGCGTCGCTGGCCGCGAAGAGCTCGTCGATGCCCGTCTCACCGCTGTACGCCGTCGTGCCGTGGGCGGCGGCCAGAACGTTCGCGGCCTCGGGGCGGCGGCCCCACACACCGCTCAGTGCGACGCCAGGGTGGGCGGCGAGGGCGGGAGCCTGGGTGTTGCGGGCCCAGGGGCCCGTACCGACGAGGCCGATGCGCAGGGGGGTCGGGGGGAGTGTCGTCATGGGGGCAAGTCTGCCGGGTTCGCCGGGCCGGTCCCGTATTGAGTTGGCGCGGGGCGGTGTCGGTGGTTACGTTTGCGGGGCCGGCCGCGGGACTCCGGCTGCGACTTCCGGGACTTGCCTCTGAAGCAGTGATTTCGCTGTTCGCGCCCCCATTCCCCGGCCGGCGCTCCGCCTCTTCGTACGGCGGCGCGTGACACCACGGGGGAAGCCATGACCAACAGCACCGGAACCGACGCGGGCCTCGTCGCGGCCGAGGACGTGCTGCTCTTCGTCAACGCGGCAATCACAGCGACCGGGCAGCGCGAGTTCCGCTCCACCGCGTATCAGCAGCAGCTCTCGCTGGACTTCCTCCACGAGTACGTACGGGTCAACTACCGCCGGGTGTACGCCGCGGCGCTCGCCCTCGACATCAACGACCACAACGCCGTGCTCATCGTCCGGGGCCTGCTGGAGCACGCCGCCGACGCGAGCGCCGAGGAGAAGCGCCCCGAGGGCCGGCTGATCGCCGCCCGGCTGGCGAAGCTGCCCCCGCAGCGCGTGTACCGGCTGTTCCGGGCACTGCGCGCGGCCGGGGTCAACAACCGGCGCACCCGCGCGATCATGCGGGACTGGCTGGCCGCCCGGCCCGACCGGGCGCATGACGCGGTGAAGTACCGCTCCGGCCTGAAGACCGCCGCCCGCCATGTCCATCTCCGATTCGGCGGGACCGGGGAGCCGGACGAGACGGGGGACTTCCTGTTCCGGCCGGGGCACCGGCCGCGCTACCGGCACCAGCTGCTCGACGCCTGGCGGCGCGCCCACTACGAGCAGGGGGCCGTCGAGGAACTGCCGTTCACCGTCGCCGAGGGCTTCGCCGCCCGGCGCGGGATGAAGCGGGAGGTGTTCCTGGAGCGTATGGTGCCGCGGATGACCCGGCTGGAGCGGCTGCGGACCCTGGGGCAGCGCGCTGCCGGAGACGACGGGCGGTCGCCCGCGGATGTGGACCTGACCGTGATGCCGCTGACCCGGCTCGCCCTGTACGTGCTGTCGCTCGGATTCGAGGCGCGGCGGCTACGCCGCGAGGAGCTGACCCACGCGCTCCGCGCGGCGGCCCGTCGCGCGGCGGGCCCGCATGCCAGGAGCTGGGGCCGGGTCGCCGCCGTGCTGGACGACAGCTACTCGTCCTCCGGGTCGGGCGAGAAGCGGCGCCGCCCGCTCGCCGTGGCGCTGGCCTGCCACTTCCTGCTGGAGGCGCTGGCCGCGCCGGGCGCGTACACCTCGCTGTGGACATCGGGCCGTACCGATCCACTGCTGGTCAGGCCCTGGGGCCCGACCCCGCTCGGCACCCGTGTGCTGGACGCCCTGGAGCTCGGCCCCGACCGGCTGGTCATCATCTCGGACGGCTGGGACAACGCGCCGCCCGGACTCGCGGGCGAGGTGCTTCGGGTCTGGCGGACCCGGCTCGACCCGGACCGGCGCACGGCGGTGGTGCATGTGAACCCCGTATACGACGCGGACGGTTTCGATGTGCGTCGCCTCGCGCCGAGCGTGCCCACGGCGGGTGTCCGGGACGCGGAGGACCTGCCGGCGCTGGTGGAGATCGCGGGGTTCGCCGAGGGACGTACGGGAGCGGCGGCGCTGTACGCCTACCTGGACCGGCAGGTGACACGCTTCGTGGGAGCCGACGGGGCAGGAGCGACCTCGTGAACAGGCTCGAACTGACCGGGCTCGCCACCCGCCCCGCCCAGGTGTGGGGCGGCATCCGGCTGGTGCCGCTGGTGCGCGAACAGCCCGTCGAAGGGCTGCGGCTGCATGAGGAGCTCTACACGGACTACGGACACGCCGTCGTGGACGTCGGGCCGCGCACGCACTACGCCTCGGTCGTCCCGCACGGCTTCGTCGCCGACTGGTCCGGCGAGGGCGAGCAGTCCGCCGCGTACGGCACGCAGCTCGGCGCCGCGGCGGGCTCCCCGGCCGGGAGCCGGCCGACGCCCCGGACCGCGCGGCTCCAGCGCCACCGCCACCACCGGATGGCGAAGCGCCGGCAGGGCGACCGGCTGCGTTTCCTGCCGCTGCACCTCGCTCTGGAGGGCTACCTCTCCCTGCACTTCGGCGGCCCCGCCATCGCCTGGGAGGAGTGGTCGCGGCAGGCGCTGCGTGACGGGCTCTCGCCGCGCGCCGAGGACACGTACATGGGGTGGTCGGTGCGCGGGCTCGGTGACGCGCTGCGGGTCTTCGAGATCCATCCCGGCCAGTGCGGGGTGATGGTGTACGCGGCCGACGCGCTCGCCGCCGCGTTCGTGCTGCCGCACCCGGACGACTACCGGCTGCTGCACCCGTCGCTCGTCGAGGACCTGTACGGCGAGCTGATCCACCAGTACGCGCTGTACGGCGCTCCGGTGCCGGAGTTCACAGCGCGGATACCCGACGGTCCGCGGCTGCGGACGCTCGCCGGTCTGCGGGCGGCGGCGCGGGCGCAGGAGCAGGAGTGGGCCGAGGCGCACGACACCCTGTTCGCGGGTGAGCTGCTGAACACCTCGTACGCCTTCGACCGGGTCTACCGGATGGGTTCGTTCACGCTGTGGCGGTTCCTGCCGCCGTTCCTGACGGGTGGGGCGGGGCAGCACATCGGTGAGACGATCACCGACCACAAGGGGCAGGTCGCGTACCTGAAGACGTTCCGGCTGTCCGAGGCGCAGATCAGGCGCGGCCATCTGCTGCACCGGCTCGCCGACGCGGACTGGCGGCTCGCGGGGGCGGCCGAGGCGCTGGGCACGACCGAGGAGGAACTGGTGCGCCGGATCCGTGCCGCCGGTTTCGAGTCGCTGCTCAGGTCCCGCGCGTAACGAAGGAACCTCGGTAACACGGGGTTCACAGTCGGGCAACGGACGGGAAATCGCGGCTTGCGAAGCTGCGCTGCAGAGACCGGACCCGCAGCACCGCAGCACGCGCAAAGGATGGCTTCCGTGACGTTCAAGGCTGAGTACATCTGGATCGACGGCACCGAGCCGACCGCCAAGCTCCGTTCGAAGACGAAGATCATGGCCGGCAGCCCGTCGCGGGACGTGGCCCGGCTGCCGATCTGGGGCTTCGACGGTTCGAGCACCAACCAGGCGGAGGGCCACGCCTCCGACCGGGTGCTGAAGCCGGTCTTCATCTGCCCGGACCCGATCCGCGGCGGCGAGGACGTCCTCGTGCTGTGCGAGGTCTTCGACATCGACATGTCGCCGCACGCGTCCAACACCCGTGCCGCGCTGCGCCCGGTGGCCGAGCGGTTCGCCGGCCAGGAGCCGATCTTCGGCATCGAGCAGGAGTACACCTTCTTCGACGGCCACCGGCCGCTCGGTTTCCCCGAGGGCGGCTTCCCGGCCGCGCAGGGCGGCTACTACTGCGGTGTCGGCGCCGACGAGATCTTCGGCCGCGAGATCGTCGAGAAGCACCTCGACAACTGTCTGCGGGCGGGCCTCGGCATCTGCGGCATCAACGCCGAGGTCATGCCCGGCCAGTGGGAGTTCCAGGTCGGCCCGCTGTCCCCGCTGGAGGTCTCCGACCAGCTGTGGATCGCCCGCTGGCTGCTGTACCGCACCGCCGAGGACTTCGACGTCTCCGCGACCCTCGACCCGAAGCCGGTCAAGGGCGACTGGAACGGCGCGGGCGCGCACACCAACTTCTCCACCAAGGCGATGCGCGAAGGACCTGAGGGCTATGCCGCGATCATCACGGCCTGCGAGTCACTGGGCGAGGGCTCGAAGCCGATGGACCACGTCAAGAACTACGGCGCGGGCATCGACGACCGGCTGACCGGTCTGCACGAGACCGCGGCGTGGAACGAGTACAGCTACGGTGTCTCCGATCGCGGCGCCTCGGTCCGTATCCCGTGGCAGGTCGAGCAGGACCGGAAGGGCTACATCGAGGACCGCCGCCCGAACGCCAACGTCGACCCGTACGTCGTCACGCGGCTGATCGTCGACACCTGCTGCGCCGCATTGGAGAAGGCCGACCAGGTCTGATCCCGGGCCGTTGTCAGTGGCCCGTGTCAGGGTTGGCGCATGCTCGGCATCAAGGTGGAGACCGAGAACTCCGAGAGGTCCGGTGACGTACGCGCAGGCATGGCAGTTGGTGGAGCGGCTGTGGCTGGAGCGGATCGAGGAGCAGCGGCAGTGGCCGGACGTGACCGACGCGGACCGGCTGAAGCGGGCGTTCGCCCGGCTGGACCGGGGCGGGATCACGGCGAGGGAGCATTTCACCTGCTGCCGGTCGTGCGGTGTCACCGAGATCCGGGGCGCCGGGCGTGAGGATGCGCGCGACTTCGTCTTCTTCCACACGCAGGGCACCGAGGGCGCCGCGTCCGGGCACGGCCTCGCGCTGTACTACGGGGGGTTCGACGGGGCGGCGGACGCGACCGCCGCCGTGGGCCGGGAGGTCGTCGAGGCGCTCGGCGACGCGGGGCTGACGGTGGAGTGGGACGGGTCGCCGGACCGGGCGATCGAGCTGACCGGGCTGGACTGGCGCAAGCGGCTGGTGGGTTGAGCGGGGCACCGGCCTCGGGCCGACGGGGGCACCGGCCCGTCGGCCGCGGCGGCCCGGGGTGAGGAAGGTAACGCAAAGGGTCCGTATCGACGGGTGGGAGAGGTCTGCTGCGCCGTCGCGTTCTCTGGTTCAATGGGGGCATGGTCGGCATCCAGTACACCTCGACAGGTCGCAGCGACCTCGAACCGTTCTGGCCTTCCCGTCAGCATCATGACTTCGACCGGGTGTGTTGCCGCGCGTTGAACGCGCAGGCCCTCTAAAGCCGCTCACCCGGCCTTCGGTCCGCGCGCACGCAAGCAAGTCCGTCCCTCGACGACTCCTTCGCGCGAAAGAGCTGACCCTCATGGCGAACACTCGTACCTTCTCCGCCGCAGCCGCCGTCACCCCGGCGCCTTCGGCGACCGCTGCGGCCACCACCTCCGCCCGCTCCCTCTCCCCCAACCGCCACCGGCTGCGTGCCGTCGACCCCGACGAGGTCGTCCAGCTGGCCGATGTGGCCGGGTTCCTGCCGCCGGGTGCCACCTGGCTGCCCGCACCCCAGCACACCGTTCCGGCGCTGCCGGGCCGGCCGCCGATGATCGGCTACCTGGTGCTCGTACCGGCCGACCAGCAGCCCGCCGTCACGGCGGCAGCCGCCGCGGCCGCCCAGTACGTGGTGCCGACGCCGGTGGAGGACCCGGCCACCGGTCCGGTGCGCATCGACCCCGTGCAGCGCGCCGCGACGGTGGACGGCAACATCCTCGACCTCACCTTCCTGGAGTTCGAGCTGCTCGCCCATCTGGTCGCACACCCGCACCGGGTGCACACCCGCGACCAGTTGGTGACCACGGTCTGGGGCTACGGGCACGTGGGCGACGGGCGCACCGTCGACGTCCACGTCGCCCGGCTGCGCCGCAAGCTGGGCGCCGAGCACCGCCGGTCGATCCAGACGGTGCGGCGCGTCGGCTACAAGTACGCCCCCTGACAGCGCTGAAGCCGTGCGGAGCGGCCCCGGTCCGGTGGGTAGCGGACCGGGGCCGCTCCGCGTCCCGGGGCCGTCGGTCAGCCGCGCGTCCCCGACGTCACCAGCGCCTCGGACGTGCCCGTCTCCGGCTCGCCGTGCTCCAGGCCCGGCAGCCGGGCCAGTCCGCGCGGGGTACGCCAGTTCCGCTCCCCCAGCAGCGCCATCACCGAGGGCAGCAGGATCATCCGTACGATCGTGGCGTCCAGCAGTACCGCGACGGCGAGGCCGACGCCCATCTGCTGCATGTCCTGCATCGACAGCGTCCCGAAGACCGCGAACACCGCGACCATGATCACCGCGGCACCGGTCACCGCGCCCGCCGTCGCCCGGATGCCCTCGTCGATCGCGGCCCGGGTGTGCAGACCGCGGTCGCGGGCCTCACGGATCCGGGAGACCACGAACACGTGGTAGTCCATGGAGAGTCCGAACAGGACGACCAGGACGAACAGCGGAATCCAGGCCTCGATCGCGCCGACCCCCTCCGAACCGATCAGCGAGGCCCCCCAGCCGTGCTGGAAGACGGCGACCATCACTCCGTACGCGGCGGCCACGGAGAGCAGGTTGAGCAGGATCGAGGTCACGGCGATGACGTACGAGCGGAAGCAGAACAGCATCAGCAGGAAGGTCACCGCCGTGATGAAGACGAAGACGGGGACGATGCCGCGCTTCAGCTGGTCGTTGAAGTCGACGGACCCGGCGATCTCCCCGGTCACGTACACCTGGGCGCCCGTCCCGTCGAACGCGGCGGGCAGCCGCTCCTCGCGCAGTTCGGCGAGGTCGGCCGCGCCGCCGGGGAGCGGTACCTCGATCTCGGCGACGTTCCGCGTCCGGTGGACGGTCACCTTGTCGAAGCCGCCGAGCGCCTCGCGCAGCGCGGGTGCCTCGATGTTGTCGGCCTTGACCACCACGTGTGCCGGAGCGGGGCCGCCGGGGAAGTTCTCGTTGATCTGCCGGTAGGCGACCGAGAGCTGCGAGTCGGAGCCGAACTGCTTCTCCAGGCCCAGCTGTTCGGTCTTCATGCCGAGGGCGGGCGCGGCCAGGGCGAGCAGGACGACGACCGAGGCGACCGCGAAGACCTTCGGCCTGGACAGGACCGGCCTGAGTACCGTGCCGGCGAATCCGCCACTCGTGCGTGCGCGCCGGCCCCCTCGCCTGCCGAGGAGAGGCACACGTCCGGCGTCGATCCGGTCACCCAGCCAGGACAGCAGCGCGGGCAGCACCGTCACCGAACCCAGCATCGCGATGAGGACCACGGTGATCGTGGCGAGGGCGAAGCCCTTGAACAGCATCAGTCCGGAGAGGAACATGCCGGCCATCGCGACCATGACCGTGAGCCCGGAGACGAGCACGGCCCGGCCGCTGGTCGCCGCCGCGATCCGCAGCGCCGTTTCGGCGTCGCGTCCCGCCGCCCGCTCGTCGCGCTCGCGCCGCAGGTAGAAGAGGCAGTAGTCGACACCGACGGCGAAGCCCATCAGGAACATCACGGAGTACGTGGTCTGGAACAGGTGCAGTTGGTGGCTGGCGAGCGACAGCAGCCCGAAGGCGGCCATGCACGCCGTCAGTGCCAGCCCGACCGGGAGCAGCGCCGCGACGACGGCCCCGAAGGCGACCAGCAGAATGCCCAGGGCCAGGGGTACGGCGGTGAATTCTGCCTTCTTGAAGTCCTCGGCGAGCAGGTCGCCGAGCCACTTCCCGGCGCTGGCCTCGCCGAACTGGTGGATGGTGACGTCGGGGTGGTCCGCCCGGACACCGGACACGGCGTCGAGCACGGGCTGCACCCTGTCCGGCGCGGTCGCCGCGTCGCCCTTCAGGTCAAAGGTGATCAGTGCGTCCTTGCCGTCCTTGGAGGGGATCGGCCCCGCGAGGTTCGCCACCTCACCGGTCCTGCCGATGGCCGCGGAGACGTCTTGGGCGGCGCCCCGCCAGTCACCCGCCTTCGTGGTGGACACCATGACCAGCTCGCCGGCGGGCTGTCCGAGCCCGGCGTCGTCGAGGATCTGCTCGGCCCGCGCCGAATCACCCGCGGCGTTCTCCGCGTCGGACATCTCGACCAGACCGGATGCGCCGCCGATGCCCGCGGCGAGCACGACGAAGAGAAGCCAGCCGAGAACAGCGGTTTTGCGGTGGTGTGCACTCCACACACCGATGCGTGCCGCGAGGTTGCGCCTCATGGCGTGTTCGCCCCCAGAAGTCAGAAGGAAGGGAAAGGCAGTCGACGCCGAACGCGTCGCTGACGGACGCTGATGAATCTAGGAAGGGTCAGCCGTCCGCCCCAGCCGTCGAAGCCCCCTCCGGCGGAGCCGTAGGGCGAGGCCGGCGGGGTGGTGCTGGGTACACCCCGCCCGGGTGGCGAAACGGCTGACGTCCGGGGAGCCGGCCGGGTGAGACTGTCTTCGGACGGGTCCGGCAGGAGGGCCCGGCGAGGAGAGACGGACCGAGATGAACGCGATACGAACCCGGACACGGGGTGCGCTGCTGGCAGCCTGGCGGGGCGTCGTGGTGTCGATCGCCAGCCTGATCGGGTCGATCACCCTCTTCGTGTGGGCCGTGCTCTCCATCGCCTTCATCCCGCTGGGCATCGGCCTGGTCACCACCCCCTATGTGCTGGAGCTGGTCCGCAAGCACGCCAACCGGCGCCGACTGCTCGCGGTCACCTGGTGCGACGTCCGCATTCCGGTCCCGTACCGCCCCTTCCCGAAGGATGTGCGCTCCGGCTTCACCGGACAGGTGGAGCGGACGACGCTGATGCTGAAGGACCCGGCGACCTGGCGTGACATCCAGTGGCTGCTGGTCGACATGACCGCCGGCTATCTGGTGGCGGTCCTGGCCTCCGCGCTGCTGGTGTACCCGGTGGAGGGCTTCGTCCTGGCGGCCGGGTTGTGGCGGGTCTTCACCGACGACCGTTACTGGTACGCGTTCGTACCGGTCGACAGCCAGGCGACGGGCCTTGCCGCCGCCGCGCTCGGTGTGGTGTTCTTCGCGATCGGTCTGCTGGTCGGCCAACCGCTGCTGCGGCTGCACTTCGTGATCGCCCGCTCGATGCTGGCCCCCACCCAAGAGCAGGAGCTGGCCCGGCGCATCGACCGGCTGACCGAGACGCGGCACGAGGCCGTGGACACCGCCGCCTCCGAACTGCGGCGCATCGAGCGGGACCTGCACGACGGGGCGCAGGCCCGGCTGGTCGCCATGGGCATGAACCTGGGCACCGTGGAGGCGCTCATCGAGAAGGACCCGGCGCAGGCGAAGAAGCTCCTGGCCATGGCCCGCGAGTCGTCGGCCGAAGCCCTCACGGAGCTGCGCGATCTGGTCCGCGGCATCCACCCGCCGGTCCTCGCCGAGCGCGGACTGGGGGACGCGGTCAAGGCGTTGGCGCTGCGGCTGCCGATCGAGTCGGAGGTCCGGGTGGAGCTGAGCGGACGGGCGGACGCCGCGGTCGAGTCGGCGGCGTACTTCGCGGTGAGCGAGACGCTGACCAACACCGCCAAGCACTCGGGGGCCGACCGGATCTGGGTGGACATCCACCACGCGGACGCGTTGCTGCGGGTCACCGTCACGGACAACGGCAAGGGCGGTGCCGCGGTCGGAGCCGGCTCGGGTCTGAGCGGAATCGAACGCCGACTCGGTACATTCGACGGCATCATGGCCGTCAGCAGCCCCGCGGGCGGTCCCACCATGGTGACCATGGAGATCCCTTGCGAGTTGTCCTAGCCGAAGATCTCTTCCTGCTGCGCGACGGCCTGGTCCGGCTGCTGGAGGCGTACGACTTCGAGATCGCGGCAGCTGTGGAGACCGGGCCCGAACTGACCCGGGCCCTGGCCGAGTCGGCGCCGGACGTCGCGGTCGTCGACGTCCGGCTTCCGCCGTCGCACACGGACGAGGGCCTGCAGTGCGCGCTGGCGGCCCGGCGGGCCAGGCCGGGGCTGCCGGTGCTCGTGCTCTCGCAGCACGTGGAGCAGTTGTACGCACGTGAGCTGCTGGCGGACGGCAACGGCGGCATCGGCTATCTGCTCAAGGACCGGGTCTTCGACGCCGACCAGTTCATCGACGCGGTACGCAGGGTCGCCGCGGGCGGCACCGCGATGGACCCGCAGGTGATCTCGCAGCTGCTGTCGCGGCGCGCGCAGGACAAGCCGATGGGCGGGCTGACCCCGCGTGAGCTGGAGGTCATGGAGCTGATGGCCCAGGGCCGTTCCAACGCGGCGATCGCCTCGCAGATGGTGATCACGGAGCGGGCGGTGGCCAAGCACACCTCGAACATCTTCGGGAAGCTCGGCCTGCCGCCGTCCGACGACGACAACCGCCGCGTTCTCGCGGTGCTCGCCTACCTCGACCGGGGCTGAACCGGGCCCGCGGCCGTGGGCCGCGCAGTCCCCATGGGGTGCGCGGCCCCGGCGGTCACGGCGCCGTGGTCAGGTGCAGTGTCGTCGCCCCCGGATGCGGTGTCGCCCGGGACTCCAGCACCTTCACCCGTACCGAGGTGGCGGTGACCGGAGCGGCCAGGGGCAGGATGCGGCGGTGACCGATCGTCGTCCCCTCGGCGATCCGCTGCCAGGTCCCACCGATCCGGGCCTCCACGGCGAACCTCTCCACCCGCTGCCCGTGCCGGATGTCCTCACGGACGGCGACCCGGTCGAAGGTGTACGGGGCCGGGCCCTGCTTGCGCACGTCGGTGCCGTAGATCCGGCGTACGTCGGAACCGAAGGCGGTCAGTGACGCGACATCGGCGTCGTCGATCCGGCCGTCCTTGCCCGGCGGGACGTTGAGCAACAGGGAGGCATTGCGGCCGACGCTCTTCTCGTACAGATTCATCAACTGCGCAGGCGTCTTGGGCTTCTCGTTCGGGTGGTGGAACCAGCCGGGCCTGATCGAGACGTCGGCCTCGGCCGGGTACCACTGCAGGTAGTTGACGGCCGGGTCGAGGATCCTGGCCCGGGAGCCGATGTCGGGGTCGGTCGAGTCGTTGGGGAGGCTGCCGAGTCCGGTCCACGGGTCGGTGACGTGCGGGGTGACGCTCCACTCGGTCTCGCGGGCGATGCCGCTCTCGTTGCCGACCCAGCGCACGCCCTGCGGGCCCTGGAAGACGACGGTGTTCGGCGAGAGCGCCTTGACCATGTCGAACCACTGCTTGACGTCGTACTTCTGGGTGATGCCGGAGCCGGACCAGGGGTTGGCGCCGTCCAGCCAGAGTTCCTCGATCGGCCCGTACTGGGTGAAGAGTTCGTAGAGCTGGTTGAGGTAGTACGCGTCGTAGTCGTCGGCCATCACCGTGAAGGTGGGCAGCTTGCCGCGCTCGACCGCGGCGGCCCGGTCGTCGCCGGGGACGAGGGTGGGAATGGTGCGCCGGGTGACCGCGCTGCCGTTGCCGAAGCGGCCCTCACCCGCCGGGGCGCGGTCGCCGTCCTCCAGGGCCATGCGCTCGGGCAGGCTGAGCGGCTTGCCCTCGGCCTGCTTCTCGCGGATCGAGTCGACCCACTGCGCGTGCCAGGCGTGCGGGAGTTCGGCGCCGTCGGAGGGCGAGAGGTAGAGCCCGACCTTCAGGCCCGCCTTGCGGGCGGCCTTCACGTACGCGGCCACGACATCGGGGCTGCCGGGGCTGAGCGCGACCGAGTGGTCGGTGTACCGGCTCGGGTAGAGCACGAAGCCGTCGTGGTGCTTGGCGGTGAGCATGACCTGCTCGACACCGGCGGCCTTGTAGGCGCGCATCCACTGGTCGGCGTCGATGGCCTTGGGGGCGAAGAGTTTCTCGTCCTCCGTGCCGGAGCCCCACTCGCGGCCGGTGAACGTGTTCATCCCGAAATGCGTGAAGGCGGTGACCTCCCGCTGCTGCCAGGCGAGTTGGCCGCGGGTGGGAACGATGTTCGCGGCCTTCTCGATGATCCGGTACGGGCTGTCGCAGGACTCGACGGTCATCTGCGAGGCGGGTCTCACGGGCGCGGTGCACGGGGTGCCCGGTGGCGCAGACCGCTGGTTCGCGGGCTGCTGCGCGACGGCCTGTACGGGGACGAGCGCGGCGGCCGCCGCCAGTGCGAGCGCACTGAGCACACGGGTACGTCGTGCCATGGTTCCCTCCCATTCCCGGCCAGCATTGGTCGGATCTCTTGGGTGTCGACGTGCGCATGCTGCCGCACGAAACGGCTCACGGGAAGGGCGCGCACAACATACATCCCATCTCTCGCCCCTAAAGTCCAAGCGTGGAACCCGGGCCGGGACCGGATCCCGGCACCCGCGCCCGCGCCCGCCTCAGTCGCCGAACCAGCCCGGCACGTCCAGCCGGAACGCACCCGCGGGCACCATCGCGCGCAGATCGTCCTCCAGTGCGCGCACCCGGCCCTCGCCGAGCGCCCGGACCCATTCGGCACGCAGCCGGTCGAAGCCCTCGGCCGATGCGACCAGGACGTCGACGCCCCGCGCCGTCAGCCGGACCAGCTTGCGCCGGCCGTCGCGGGGGTCGTCGACGCGCTCCACGTAACCGAGCCCCTCCAGCTTCTCGACGGTCTTGCCCGCGGCCTGTTTGGAGACCCCGAGCCGTCGGCCGATCTCGCTGGCCGTCGCCCCGTCACGGCCGACGGCCTGGAGCGCGAAACCGTACGCGGGCCGCACATCGGGGTGGCCCCGCTCGGCGAGCTCACGGTGCAACTCGTCGATGATCGACCGGAATCCGGCGAACATCAGCAGGGGCAGCTCGAAGCCCGCCCCGGCGCCCGCGGACGACCGGCCCGCCGCCCCGGCTCTCGGTTCAGTCATTGCAAAACTCGACAACCTGGTTTACTTTTTCGTCAATCACGTTGTCGAGTTTAACGTGAGCACCCACGGTGAGAGCCCACCACGAGAGGTCACCCATGCCCATGCCCATGCCCACGTTCCCCGACCACACCCTCGAATCCGCCCCGCCCGCCGCCCGCCGCGCCATGGAGGCGGTGTCGCGGAAACAGGGCTACCTGCCCTCCGCGGTCGCCCGGCTCGCCTCGTCCCCCGAACTGCTCGACGGCTTCCTGAAGATCAGCGCGCTCTTCGAGTCGACCACCCTGGACCCGCTCTCCCGCGAGGCCCTGATCATGACGATGGCGGTCCGCAACGAGTGCCACGTCTGCGTGGCGATGCACAGCGCGAAGCTCACCGCCCTCGACGCCGGCCCCGAGGTGCTCGCCGCGCTGCGCGAGCAGCGCGTGGTCCCGGACGAACGGCTGGAAGCGATACGGCAGTTCACTCTGTCCGTGATCGCGACGGCCGGAGCCGTGGACGACGGGACGCTCCAGGCGTTCCTGGCCCACGGGTACACCGCCCGCAACGCCCTCGAAGTGGTCCTGGGCATCGGTGCGTACACGATGTCGACGCTGGGCAACCGGATGACGGGGGCGTCGCTGGATCCCCACATGGCCGCCTTCGCCTGATCCTTGGCCGCCGCCTCTCTCCCCTCAGGGAGAGGCGGCCCGGCCCCCGTGGCCGCGACGGCGGCCCTCCCACCCGGTTGCGGCGGCCGAACGTCTGGATCGGGGCGAACCGCCGCACACCCCATTGCCCACCCCTTCCCCCGTCATTGAGTTGCGCACCGCACACACCTGTTGTCGCATGTGCCCGGACGCCGCGTGCGCGCATGCGCCGGGGCACACCGTGACGCGCCGGGGTGACCATCGCACGATTCGCTCGTTCTGCCGATCGTGCGCCCACTGCCCGAGGTATCTTCCGCAGCCGCCCCTGCCGGGGCGGCGCAGGCCGCGCTCGTCGCGCACTATCCGCGGCTGGTCCGGCTCGGCTATCTCGTGCTGTCGCCGTCCCTCGGCAGCCATCGCCGCGTTCTGACGGCGCACACGCTGGCCCAGCGGTCGCTGTTGTCGGTGCGCCGGGAAGGGGGTGCGGCCGAGGACCGCGTCCCGCTTCCGCGCCGGCCCGGCGGCCCGGCAGAGGATCCGTCCTACGCCCATGTCCGGGGGCGGGTGCTGCGTGCGGCGCTGGCGGCGGGCCGTCCATGGCACCGCGTCCCACTGCCGCCGCTCCTCCCGCTGGTGTGGGGGCTGCGGCTGTTGCCGCACTCGGGCGGATCGGACGAACTCGCCCTGGAGCACGCCCTGTCGACGTTGTCCGGTCCCGGGCGCGCCGCCCATGTCCTGCGCGGCCTGGAGCGGCTGGCCGACGCCGAGGTACGGCGGGTGCTGGCGGCTGCCGGGGTGGCGGACCCGCATGCGGCGCTCGCGGAGGCGGACGGCGTGTCGGCGCCGTACGCGCTCCTCGCGTCCCCGGAGTTCGATCCCTGTTCGCTCCAGGCCCGCCCGCCGGATCTGCCGCGCCGTCGCCGGCGCGCGAAGGCAGCGGTGGCGGCCGTCGCCGCGCTGCTGGTGTGTGCGGCACTGCTGGGGCTGCCGGGCGGCGGCTGGGGACGCGGCACGTCGCCCGCGGCGCCGCGCGCCCGTCAGGCCTCCGCCGCACAGACCCCGGATCCCGGCGCGTTGGGCCGGGTGCCGACGACGTACTGGCGGCGCTCGCCCCGTACCGACTTCAGCTCCTGGCCCACCCGGGGTGACCGCGCCCGGGACCTCCGGCTGCTGCGCCGCGCGCTCACCGCGTGGGCGCGGCCGGACGGCGCGGTGCGCGTGTCGGCGACCGCGGGCACTCCCACGGGTCCGCCGATGGGCGCTCCTCAGCTGCTGTACGCGGGCGGGGTGGGCCGGGCGACGGTGGTGCTGTTCTACGACGGGCTGCGCGTCGTGCGGTACGCGGAACCGCGCGATGCCGCTCCGGCCGTGGGCGCGGCGCTCGACTTCGCCCGGGTCGACAGTGCCGACAGGGCCTCGGCGGGCGCCCTGGTCGCGGGCCGTACGGGCAACCGGATCCGCTACCTCACCGCGCCCTGGGTGCGTGCGGTGTCCGTACGGAATCTGCTCGCTCCGGGCGGCGGCGCGCGGCCCCTGCGCCGCACCGCCGACGGCCTGACCGCCGCGCTGAGGAGCACGGTCATGGCCCGGAGCTGTCGTGTCTGGGACGCGATCGAACTGCGGGACGGCTCGACGACCCGGCTGATGACGGATCTCGGCGAACTGACCCCCGTCCGACTGACGTCGGGCCCACCGTCCGCACCGCACGATGTCGAGGGGCGGGCGGAGCGGGACAGTTGGGCGCGGACCGCCTGCCTGCTGCCGGCGGTCCGCTCGCACGGTGTGCGAGCGGTGAACTCCTGGCAGTACGCCGAGCAGCCGCTGCCCGAGGGCAACGGCTCGGCGCGCTGGCTGTGCACCAGGGCGGAGACCTGGCGGGGCGCCGGGAGCCGGGTGTTCGCCCAGTTCCAGGCCCCGTCGGCCCCGTCCGTGGCGACGGGCGGGCCGCCCGGAGCGGTCGCGGCCCGTGCCGAGGACTCACCGGCGTGCGGAACGCGCGATCCGCGGGTGCTGGCCGGGGTGCTGTGGAAGTCGCACGGCGGCCACTGGTACGTACTGGCCGCGGGTAGCGAGCAGTTCGTCTCGTTGACCACGTCGGGCGGGGTGGAGGGGAGGTCCGACAGCCGGTTCCTCGCCGTACCCGCCGCGGCGGGCGACCGGGCACGGCTGCACGGGACACTGGCGGACGGCGACCGGATGGGCGCCCTGCGCTGACGGCCCCGAACTCCCGGGGAGGGCCGGGAATTTCCACGCACGCCTCTGTTCCCGTGGCTTACCCATCAGTACATTGACATCATGTCTAACACGCAGCCGGCGCCGGTCGCGTCCGAGCGGGCGCACCTCATGGCCCGCAAGGTCTCCTTCGCCTGGGAGAAGACGCCCTTGCACTGGGTGCCGGGCGATCCGTTCACCACGCACACCATCAATGTGCTCCATCTGCTGCTGCCCGCCGGGGAGCGATGGTTCATCCATGTGTACCGGCAGGTGCTGCCGTACATCCATGACGAGCAGCTGCGCCGGGACGTCATCGGGTTCATCGGCCAGGAAGCCGTGCACTCCCAGGCGCACGACGACGTCCTGCCGCGTCTGAAGGAGCTCGGTCTCGATCCGACGCCGTACACCGCGCAGGTCGACTGGTTCTTCGAGAAGCTGCTGGGCGACCGGACGCTGCCGCCGGGCCGGGCGCGCAGGTGGTGGCTCATGGAGCGGGTGGCGACGATCGCGGCGATCGAGCACTACACCGCCTTCCTGGGCGACTGGGTGCTGAACGCCGACGAGTTGGACCGGCGCGGCGCCGATCCGACGATGCTGGACCTGCTGCGCTGGCACGGCGCGGAGGAGGTCGAGCACCGCTCGGTCGCGTTCGACGTGTTCATGCATGTCGACGGCAGCTACCGGCGGCGGGTACGGACCTGGGCCACGGCGTTCACCGCACTGCTCTTCTTCTGGCAGCGCGGCACGCGTTTCTTCATGGAGAACGACCCGACCCTGCTGCACGGCAAGGCCTCGTTCAAGGACTTCTACACCAGCGGCAGGCGCGGCACTCTGCCCGCGACGGGTGATCTGCTGCGCTCCATCCCCCGCTACCTGAGCCATGCCTACCACCCCTCGCAGGAGGGCAGCACCGCCCAGGCCGTCGACTATCTCGCCCAGTCGCCCGCGGCCACGGCCGCCGAGGCCCGTACGACGGGAACCAGCTGACCATGCCGCTCCCCCTGCCCCGCCTGCGCACCGCCGTCCTCGTCACCGGCGCCGCACTGACGGACTCGGAACGGGACGATTCGATGCTGATCTGCGTGTCGCGGTGCCGGGGTAAACGGCTGGTGCTGGACCTTTGACGGCGGATGGCCGGATGTCGCCCGGCGCGGTGGGCCGCCCCGGCCCGCCCCCTCCCCCACGGCCCCCACTCGGTACGCTGTCCACCATGACGACCGGGGTGCGGCGCAGGATGGGCGTCGAGGAGCGCAGGCAGCAGCTGATCGGTGTCGCGCTGGAACTGTTCAGTCACCGCTCCCCGGACGAGGTGTCGATCGACGAGATCGCGGCCGCCGCCGGGATCTCGCGGCCGTTGGTCTACCACTACTTCCCGGGAAAGCAGAGCCTGTACGAGGCGGCGCTGCGACGGGCGGCCGACGAGCTGGCGACGCGGTTCGTGGAGCCGCGCGAAGGCCCCCTCGGGGAACGGCTGTTGAGGGTGATGGGCCGGTTCTTCGACTTCGTCGACGAACACGGGCCGGGATTCTCGGCACTGATGCGGGGCGGACCCGCGGTCGGGTCATCGGCGGCCAACGCGATGATCGACGGGGTGCGGCAGGCTGCGTACGAGCAGATCCTGGCCCATCTGGGGGTCGAGGATCCCCCGGCGCGGCTGGAGTTGGTCGTGCGCTCCTGGGTGTCACTGGCCGAGTCGACGGCGCTGATCTGGCTGGACGGGCGGCAGATCGCGCGCGAGGAGCTGGAGTTGCAGCTGGTGCACGACTTCGCGGCGCTGGCCGCGGTGAGTGCCGCGTACAGCACGGAGATGGCGGGCGTCGTGCTGCGGGTCCTCGGGCAGGAACCGGCGGACGGGCCGTTCGGGGAGCTGTTGAAGCGGCTCTCCGCGCTGGCACCCGCCGTGCCGGGCGTTCCCGTGCAGCGACTGCCGTAAGGGCTGTCCCGTAACCCCTGGCCGGGACGGCCCTCAGCTGAGCAGTTCGCCCTGGAGCGCGGCCGCCAGGCCGACCTCCGCGTTGTCCGTCCGGCCCCGGTCGAAGGCGCGCTGATAGGCGGCGTCGCCGACCGCCGCACGGGCCTGGCGTTCGCACGCCTCGCGCAACGGGCCCAGTTCCGGGGTGCCGCGCTGCGGGTGGCCGACCATGCGCCAGTAGACCTGTCCCGTGCCGTACACCCGGGCGGCGCGGGCGCCCGCGCCCTGGGCGGCGATCGCCGCGGCCAGGATGTCCAGGCCGAGCGCGATACCGAAGCTGTCGCGCATGCGGTGCTTGCCCGCGAGCATCGAGCGCGCGTAGGAGGCGGAGGATTCGGCGTCGCCCCGCAGCAGGGCGATCAGGGCGAGTTGGTAGTCCACGTAGCTGCGGGTCCAGCACTCGTCCTGGGCCTCGCAGGCCGCACGCAGGGCCATGGCCGCCTTCACCGCCTCGTCCAGCCGTCCCAGGCTGGTCAGCGCGAAGACCGTGATCAGGTGGCAGCGCAGCCGGTAGGCCGATTCGAGCGGGGTGGCGGCGCCGGTGGTGCGCAACACCCGGTCGACCTGGCGCAGACTCGCCTCGGGGCGGCCGGTCATCAGATGCGTGAGCCCGCACAGATAGGCGGCGGCGAGGATGCCTTCGTCGGTCCCGTCGTGCGCCGCCGACCGGGTGCACTCCCTGCCCAGGCGCCGGGCTGCCGGGTAGTCGCCCTGGAGCATGACGGTGATGCCCAGCACCCACAGGACGCGGGTGCGGTGGGGGCCCTCGGCCGGTCCGACGTCCAGGGCGCGCTGCGCGTATTCACGGGTCTGCGGCAGATGGCCGCAGCAGCACCAGAAGAAGCCGATCCGGCCCGCCATCTCCTGGGCGGCCGCGGTGTCGTGGGCCAGCAGGTGGTCGAGGGCGGCGCACAGGTCGGCGTGCGACTCGGCGATGCGGTGGTACCAGAAGATCTGGTCGTCGCCGGTCCAGCCCGCGTGGGCGTAGCGGGCCAGGCCGAGGAAGCAGGCGGCGTGCCGGTCGGCGGCGGCCCGTTCCTCGCCGAGTTCGGCGAGCCACATCCGTCCGTACTCGCGGATGGTGTTGAGCATCCGGTGGCGCGCGCCGTCCCGTCTGACGACGGACTTGGCGACCAGGCCGTTCAGCGCCTCGGTCACACCGTCCGCGGTGAGCGGCCCCTCGGCGCAGATCTCGCGGGCCGCCGCCTCGTCGAAGTCGCCGCGCAGGACAGTCAGCCGCGCCCAGAGCAGCCGCTCCAGCGGGGTGCACAGCTCATGGCTCCAGCCGATGGCGGTCCGCAGTGCGCGGTGGCGCGGCGGCCAGGCCGACGCGTCGGTCGGTACGTCGAAACGGGAGCCGATCCTTACGGCCACCTGCTCGACGGTGTCCCGGCCCAGGGCTCCGGCCGCGAGCTCGATGGCGAGCGGAATGCCTTCGAGACGGCGGCAGAGCTCTTCGGCGGCCTCGGCGTTGCCCGGCGCGTCGAGGGCCTGCCGGGGAGCCGCCGCGGCCGCCCGGTCCCGGAACAGGGCCAGTGCGTCACCGGCGCCCTCGACGGACAGCGGTTGCACCTCGACGAGCCGTTCGCCCCTGATGCCCAGGGGCTGCCGGCTGGTCGCCAGCACGGTGAGGCCCGGTGACGTGGTGAGGATCTCGCCGAGCAGATGCGCGCACGCGGAGCGCAGGTGCTCGCACGAGTCGAGGACCAGCAGCAGTTCCTTGTCGGCGAGCCATTCGCACAGCGCGTCGATGGGCGTGCGCAGGGTGTGGTCGGAGAGCCCGACGGCGTCGGAGACGGTCGCGATGAGCAGTCCGTCGTCGTGGAGCGGGGAGAGGTCCGCCCACCAGGCTCCGTCGCGGTGTGCGGGCGCCGCCTGCCGGGCCGCACGGACCGCGAGCCTGGTCTTGCCGACGCCGCCGCTGCCGGTGAGGGTGGTCAGCCGGTGCGTGGCGAGGGTGTGTTCGAGCCGGGCAAGTTCCGCTTTCCGTCCGACAAAGCTCGTTCTCTCCTCGGGAATGTTGCTCGCCATGGTCACCGTCGCCGAAAACAGATGGACCGGCCGGTCCCGGCCCCTGGTTCCGTACGGTTCAGGCATGGGAGGAACCTGACGTACCGGAGAGGGGGCCGGGACCGGCCGGGGGTGGGAGGGCGCGCCCGGAAGTGCGGTACTGCGGCACTCCCGGACGGCTGCTGCCTCCCAACGTAGACCGTCGCGGCTCAGTTCAGGGAAAACACCGCCACTGTGCGTCCCGGGACGGTGAAGCTTCCCGAACTCCGCTCATACGTGGACTTCTTCACGGTAGGGTCCGCGCCCGCGGCCTGGACGGAATGCAGGGCGTACCGCTTCCCCGCCAGACCGGTGATCCGCTGGGTCTCGGTGCCGGGGGCCGCGTTGAGGACGACCACCAGCCTGCCGAGCCGCATGGTGATCACCCCCGGCGTCTCGTCCTTCCCGGAGAGCGGGAAGGACAGAGTGGACTGCACCTGCCCGGTGGTGGCGAGATCGAAGTCCTTCTCCGTCGCCCGGATGGTGAGCAGGTCCCGGTAGGCGGCCGATGCGCCGTCGATCTGCGCGCACCCCGGCCTGAGCGCGGCGTCCGCCAGCAGCGGCCGTGCGAAGGACCACTTGGACGCGTTGTCGGCGGCCGGCGGCAGCCCGCGGCCGAAGCCGTTGCCGTCGCGGCAGTCCCAGTGCAGGGCGTTGAACCAGTCGCCGCTGTCGTAGGAGTTGCGGTCCAGGGACTTGGAGCGCAGCAGGTCGGTGCCCGCCTGGGAGAGCGAGGGGCCCTGCGAGAGGGCGGCCGTCGCCATCGCCAGCACCTGCATGCGGGCCCGGTCCGCCGCCGGGGTGCCCGCCGGGAGCTTGAAGGCGAGTGCGTCGTACAGCGACTCGTTGTCGTGGGCGTCCGCGTAGGCGAGGGCGTCGCCGGGGGCCGCGGCGTATCCGGCGGGGGCGCCGTTGTAGTCGACGCCGGACCCCTTGACGGTCCTCCCGGAGGAGTCGGTGAAGGTGTAGTCGGCGAGGTTGCCGGTGAGGCCGACCTTGATCAGGTCCTGGTAGTGGAGCAGCCGGGCCTTCTGTTCGGCCTTCGTGCCGTTGGCCGTCGAGGTGTTGGGGTCGGTGTAGAGGCCGGTGGCGAAGCCCTGCACGCCCGGGTCCTCGTCGAAGGGGCTGCCGCCTCGGACGGCGTCGCGGGCCCGGTCGGAGAAGGTGGCGATGCCGGTGCCGGCCATGTTCTTCTGGGTGGCCTGGACGAAGCGGGTGTCGTCGGCGATCTCACCGAAGTTCCAGCCCTCCCCGTACAGGATGATCTTCTTCCCGTCGACGCCGTCCTTCGCCGGGGTCAGCGCGTCCAGCGCCTTGCGGACGGCGAGGATGTTGGCCTTGGGGTGGTGGCCCATGAGGTCGAAGCGGAAGCCGTCGACCTTGTACTCCTTGGCCCAGGTGACGACCGAGTCCACGACGAGCTTGCCCATCATGGTGTTCTCGGGCGCGGTGTTGGCGCAGCAGGTGGAGGTGGCGACGGTGCCGTCGTCCAGCAGCCGCTGGTAGTAGCCGGGCACGATCCGGTCGAGTACGGACTTGTCGTCCTGGCCGGCGGCGACGGTGTGGTTGTAGACGACGTCCATGACGGTCCGCAGGCCCGCGCCGTTCAGCCCCTGGACCATCTGCCGGAACTCGACGGTGCGCCGGGTGCCGTTCGGGTCGGAGGCGTAACTGCCCTCCGGGACGGTGTAGTGCAGCGGGTCGTAGCCCCAGTTGAAGCCGTCCCGCGCCGCGGCCTTCGCGACGCAGGCCTGCTGCTCCTCGGAGTCGGGGGCGTACACGGACAGGTCGCAGTCCGGTTTCCGCTGGTCGGACTTCTTCTCGGGAACGGTGCCGATGTCGAAGGCGGGCAGCAGGTGGACGTAGCTCGTGCCGGCGTCGGCGAGCCGCTTGAGGTGCCGCATCCCGTCGGAGCGGGTGTCGGTGAAGGCGAGATACTCGCCGGGATGCTTCGAGGTGCGGTCCGCGATCGAGAAGTCACGGATGTGCAGCTCCTGGATCCCGGCGTCGCGCAGCGGGACGGCGGCGGGCTTCCGCAGCCCGGACCAGCCCTTCGGCGCGAGGTCCGGATCGTCGAGGTCGACGACGAGGCTGCGGGCGGAGTCCGTGGTCAGGGCGGTGGAGTAGGGGTCGGTGACCCGGTTGGTGACCATCTTGCCGACGGTGGGCGCCCAGACGTCGACCACATAGCGGTAGGGCTCGCCCGTCCACTTCTTCGTGCCCGTGACGGACCAGACACCGGTGCGGTCGTCCCGGCGCATCGGGACGCTTCGGCCGTCGAGTTCGAGGGCGACGGTACGGGCGGTGGGCGCCCAGACGGACAGCGTGGGGCGGCCGTGGTCGAAGACCGGTCCGAGCCGGGCGGTGGCCGCGTTCTTCCCGTAGAGGTCGTCGAGCACCCCCGCGCTCTGTACGCCGGTGGCGGCGAGCAGGGCGCCGTTGGCGGCGCGCTGGGTGGCGATCAGCTGGCCGCGCAGCGCCTCGCGCACCCGGTCCCGGTCCCGGACGTCGACGGTGAACGCCGGGTAGTCCTTGAGGTGCGGGTACTTCGCCTTCTGCGCGTCGGTCAGCGCGGATGGCGTGAGCCGCAGCCACTGCCCCTCGTCGGAGAGCGCCCCGTCGACGACGGAGATGCCCCCGTCCTTCGCGTGAACGAGCTGCTGGCTGGTGGCTTCGGTGGCCTTCACCTTCCACACGACGGTGTCGGAGTCGATCCACTGCGCCTCGGCCTCGGACAGGTCGGGCGTGGGTACGCCGCCGGTCTGCGGCAGCAGATAGCCGGGGGTGGCGCCGAGCATCCACACCTCGTGCCCGTAGGTGGCGAGGTCGAGCGACTGGTCGCTCGGCAGGTCCTTCTCGTCGCCCTTGTGCAGGATGTAGCCGAGCGAGGTGGCGCCGTCGGTCAGCGGGACCTCGAAGGTGACGCCGGAGGCGTCCTTCCTGACCGGCTGGAGCGGTTTGGCCCAGTCGGTGGGGTTCTTGGCGCCGGTCCAGGTGTGCAGCCCCCAGCCGTCGTAGTCGCCGTCGGCCCAGTAGTAGTGCAGTACGGCCTTGGTGGTGTCCTGCGGCGGGTAGGCACCTGCGGGCGCCTCGTCCGCCTGGCCGTCCTTGCCCTGCTCGATCCAGACCTGTCCGGTCCTCGCGAGGTCGACGGTGCGCTGCGGACCGTCGGCGGTGCCGGACTTCTCCACGGTGTACGGGAGGGAGGAGGCGCCCTCGGCGAGCTTGACCCAGGCGAAGGCTCCGTAGGCGTCGCGCCCGGTGAACGCGGCGGCCTCGTCGCCCGCCTTGAGCTGCCAGCCGTCGTAGTCACCGTCCGCGCGCCGGTAGTGGACGACGGCGTAGTCGCGTTCGACCGCGACGGGCTTCTCGGCGACGGGTGGCTGCCCGGCCGTGGACGAGGCGAGGGCACTCGCGGTCCGGCCGGCGCGGTCGACGACAACGGCCTTGTACCGCAGGGGTGTTCCGGCGGCGACCGTGTCGCCCACGGTCTGGGTGACCCGGTACGGGGCGTGGTCGGCGGAACCGAGGGTGACCCACTTCCCGTTGCCCGTCCGAGCGGCGAAGACCACGCGGTTGAGCTGTCCGCCGTCGACGTCCGCGGAGATCTCGACGGTGCCGGTGGCTCCGGCGGCCGGGGCCTTGAGGGTGATCGAGGGCTTGGCGGCGGGCTCGCCCATCGTCTTCTCGGCGCGCAGGACGAGGCTGGACAGGGCGGGCACCGTCACGGTGACCTTCTTGTCGGCGCCGCTGCGTACCGTTCCCGAACCCCCGTACAGCGTATGGAAGTTCATATCGGCGGACGCGGTGGGAAGCTCGACGGTCCTCGGCCCGGTGCCGTTGTTCGTGGCGACGACGTACTCGTGTCCCTGCTCGGGGTCCGTACGGGAGAAGGCGTGGACGGGGCCTTCGGCGTACCGCTCCGTCTGGACGCCGTCGCGCAGTGCCGGGTTCTTCCTGGTGAGCTCGGAGAGCGCGGCGATGTTCCGGTACAGGGGGTGGCTCGTGTCGTACGCGTCGGAGGCATGGGTGCGGTCGGTACCCAGCTCGTCGTCGTCGAGGTAGTCGGGGGTCTTCGAGGCGAACATGGTCTGGCGGGCGTCCTTGTCGCCGCCCGCGCCGGTGAAGCCCTGTTCGTCGCCGTAGTAGACGACGGGGTTGCCCCGGCCGAGGAACATCAACTCGTTGGCGAGCCGGGCCCGCTGGAGCAGTTCCGCGTCGTCCGCCTTCGGGTTGTCCTGCTTGAGGAACGACCCGATGCGGCCCATGTCGTGGTTGCCGAGGAAGGTGACCTGCTCGTAGGCGTTGGCCTTGTCGGTGGTGTAGCGGTAGTCGTCGGCGAAGACGGCCGCGAGCTTCGAGGCGGGTGCGCCCTGCGAGGCGTACTGCCGGGCCGCTTCCTGGAACGGGAAGTCGAGCGTCGCGTCGAGCCGGCCCTGCGTGACGTACGGCGAGGTGATCGCGGTGTCGGCGGAGTAGACCTCGCCGAACATGAAGAAGTCCTTGCGCCCGTGCCGGGCCGCGTAGGTGTCCAGTGCCGTCGCCCACTGGGTCCAGAAGTCCAGGTCGACGTGTTTGACGGTGTCGATCCGGAAGCCGTCGATGTCGAAGTCCCGGACCCACTTCTCGTAGATCTTCTCCATGCCGGAGACGACCTCGGGCCGCTCGGTCCACAGGTCGTCGAGCCCGGAGAAGTCGCCGTACGTGGTGGACTCGCCGGCGTAGGTCGAGTCGCCGCGGTTGTGGTACATCGTCGGGTCGTTGAGCCAGGACGGGACCTTGGTCCCGGTGTTCCGGGGGGTGTACGGGAACGAGTCCGCGTCCACCTTCGCCAGGCCCTTGCCGTCGTCGAACGGGCGGCCGTCCCGGTCCAGGTACGGGTAGGCGCCCTTGGGCCGGTAGCCGTAGGTCTTCTCGGCGTAGTCGACGGTGTCCGCGGTGTGGTTGGTGATGACGTCGAAGAAGACCTTCATGCCCTTGCGGTGGGCCTTGTCGATGAGCTTCGACAGGTCGGCGTTGGTGCCGAAGTGCGGGTCGACCTGGGTGAAGTCGGTGATCCAGTAGCCGTGGTAGCCGGCCGACGCGTCCTTACCCGTGCCCTGGACGGGGCGGTTCTTGAAGATCGGGGCGAGCCAGATGGCGGTGGTGCCGAGGCCCTTGATGTAGTCGAGCCGCTCGGTCAGCCCCTTGAGGTCGCCGCCCTGGTAGAAGCCCTTGTCCGTGGGGTCGTAGCCGGTCTCCAGGCGCGAACCGGTGAGCCCGCCGCGGTCGTTGGAGGTGTCCCCGTTGGCGAACCGGTCGGGCATGACGAAGTAGAACTGCTCACGCGTCAGATCGTGACGGGCGGGCTCGGCCGCCAGCCGGGCGTCCGAGGGCGGGCCCGGGGGTCTCGGCGCGGCGGACGCGGATGCCGCCGGGACGACGGGGAGGAGCGCGGCGCAGAGTGCGGCCACGGCTCCCCGTCCGAGGGTGGAACGGGACACGGGCAAGGTCTCCTTGTGTGCGGGGTGGGGATCTCGGGGCGGGCGGGACTGCCGGGCGGCGGGGGCGGCCACCCCGATGCGGCCCGGCCCGTCCGCCGGTCCGGGGCGCCGCGGGTGGGCCCCGGACCGGCCTTTGACGTCAGCTGCGCCAGACGTCGCCCGTCAGCGTCGCCCTGCCGGACGACGGAACGGTCGCGGTGCGGTTCGCGCCGCTCTCCCAGGTGACGTTGCCGCTCGCGTCCTTGCGGAGGTACTTGTACTCGAACGAGGTTCCCGCGGGCATGTCCACATCGAGCTTCCAGACCGGGTACGTCGCCGGGTCGAGCTTGAGCGCGCTGCCGGTGTTCCAGTTGCCGAGGGCCGACTGGTTGCCGGTGACGTAGATGTTCTGGCCGAGCTGGGTCGTGGCGTCGACGCCGAAGGAGGCGCCGGAGGTGCCGGTGCCGGGCTCCGTGGTGCCGCCGCCCGCGCAGGTACGGGCGTTCACCTGCAGCGCGACGGCCGTGTCGGCGCCCAGCGTCGCGGTGAACCGGCCCGAGCCGTCGACCGTGACGCCCTTGCCGGACTGGATGTCGCAGTAGTCACCGGCGGGCAGCGACGTCTGGAACGTACGGGTCAGCGAGGAGCCCTCGTGGTTGATCGCGACATACGCCTTGGAGCCGCGGCCGAACGCGATCCGGTCGCCGCCGTTGTCCCACCAGTCGGTGACGGACTCGCCGCGGGCGGTGTTGCGGAAGCCCACCATGGAGGAGATCTCGCGCCAGGCGTGCTGGCACTTCCAGCCGTCGCTGTAACAGGCTTTCACCGTACCGCCATTGGGCGGGCCTGCGTCCTTGTCGGACCACTCGTAGCCGGAGTGGACGTCGGGCGAGCCGTACGGCCAGGCCAGCATGAAGACACTGGCGAGGGTGTAGTCGGCGCCGTCCTTGTAGTTCAGCGTGTCGCCACCGCGCTCGGTGTCGTGGTTGTCGACGAAGACCGCGGCCTTCGAGGACGGCATGAAGCCCCAGCCCTCGCCGAAGTTCTTCAGGTGGGCGAGGTTCTCGTTGTTGAAGACCTGCTTGAGGCCGCGGGCGTACCGGAACTCCTGTACGTCCCCGGTGCCGGTGTACTCGTCGGGCGAGACGGCCTCGCCCGCCCCGAAGATCGCCTCCTGCTTCCAGTAGGCGTTCGGGTTGCTCAGCCGCGACTTGATGTTGGCGAGGTCGGCGGCAGGCATGTGCTTGGCGGCGTCGATGCGGAAGCCGTCGACGCCGAGGGAGAGGAGGTCGTCGAGGTAGCCGGCGATCCTGCCGCGGACGTACTCCTCGCCGGTGTCCAGGTCGGCGAGGCCGACGAGTTCGCAGTTCTGGACGTTGGCCCGGTCCTGGTAGTTGCTGATCTGCGCCGTGCAGTCGTCCATGTCGGGCGCGGAGTACACACCGGGGTAGTTGTACTTGGTGTACGAGGATCCGCCGGTTCCGGTACCAGATCCCGCCGTCATGTGGTTGATGACGGAGTCGGCGACGACCTTGACTCCGGCGCTGTGGCAGGTGTTGATCATGCGGGCGAAGGACGCGCGGTCGCCGAGCCGGCCGGCGATCTTGTAGCTGACCGGTTGGTACGAGGTCCACCACTGACTGCCCTGGATGTGTTCCTGGGGCGGCGAGACCTGTACATAGCCGTAGCCGGCCGGACCGAGGGAGTCCGTGCAGGCCTTGGCCACGGAGTCGAACTTCCACTCGAAGAGGACGGCTGTGACGTCCTTGTCACCCGGCGTGGACGCCTGGGCGGTCGTGGTGGGGGCCACCAGGGCGGCGGCGCCCGCTATCAGGGCGAGCGCCGCGGACAGTGGTCTGCGTGCCATGCTTCCTCCTGCTGTGGGGGGAAATGCGGGTGACGGTGCAGCCTCACGTGGCAACGCGCCCTGCCCTCAAGGCTTCTGAAGGTTCTTGCTGCAAGAATGCAAACCTTGCCGCAGCGCAGACCGTACGATCCCGCCCGGTCCCGGTCAACCCTTTGGACACCGTCCGCTTACATCCACGAAATCCAGCGGTTTTCTTACTGCAAGGACTTACGCAACACATTGCAGCGCTGTTACGTTTGTCCCGACTCCGGTCCGGTCGGCCGGGGGTTCCGGCGACCCCGGGGCCCCACGCGCCCGGCCGGCCGGGCCGGTCACGGACAAGAGAGGCACCCGGAGTCGCTCACTCCCCGCCGGCCCATTCAGGGCCGACTCCCGGTGCCTCTCCTGTACGCCCGGATCCCGTACGCCCGACGTCTCCCGGCCGGGCCTCAGATGCCTCGGACCGCCGCGGTGGATCCCCGTACCACCAGCTCCGGTTGGAACACGTACTCCGTGCGCTGCACGGGGCTGCCGCCGATCTCCTCCAGCAGGGCGCTCACCGCGGCCGCCGCCATCGCCTGCACGGGCTGACGCACCGTCGTCAGCGGCGGATCGGTGAACGCGATCAGCTGCGAGTCGTCGAAGCCCACCACCGACACGTCGCGCGGCACGTCGAGCCCGCGCTCCCGCGCCGCACGCACCACGCCCAGCGCCATCAGGTCACTGCCGCAGACGATGCCCGTGCACCCCAGGTCGAGCAGCGCACCGGCCGCGACCTGGCCGCCCTCGACACCGAACAGCGCGGAGCAGACCAGGAGTTCGGCCTCGGCACGGTCCAGCCCCAGCAGGTTCACGGCCGCCGCGACGAAGCCCTCCCGCTTGCGACGGGACGGCACGTAGCGCTGTGGCCCGACGGCCAGGCCGACCCTGCGGTGGCCGAGTTCGGCGAGGTGCCCGACGGCCATCCGCACGGCGGCGGAGTCGTCGGGTGAGACGAACGGGGCGCTGATCCGTTCGTTGTAGCCGTTGATCAGGACGAACGGCACGCCGCGTTCGGTGAGCGCGGCGTACCGTGCGGGGTCGGTCGAGAGGTCCGCGTGCAGCCCGGAGAGGAAGACGATCCCGCCGACGCCGCGTTCGACGAGCTGCTCGACGAGCTCGTCCTCGGTGGCGCCGCCGGGCGTCTGAGTGCAGAGCACCGGCGTGTAGCCGTGCCCGGCCAGTACCTGTTCGACGGACTGCGCGAAGGCCGGGAAGATCGGGTTGGTGAGTTCGGGCGTCACCAGTCCGATCAGCCCCGCGCTGCGCCGACGCAGCCGTACGGGGCGTTCGTAGCCCAGGATGTCCAGCGCCGCGAGCACCCGCTGACGCGTGGTGTCCGCGACGCCGGGCTTCCCGTTGAGCACCCGGCTGACGGTCGCCTCGCTGACCGCCGCCTGGCCGGCGATGTCCGAGAGCCTCGGCGCACCGCCGGTTCCAGGGCCCTTCTTCCGGAGGTTGCCGGGCTCGGCCCGATCCGGAAGAGAGGCCCTGGGCAGGGGGACCGTCACACCGTCCACCACACCGTGGTGTCCGCGGGCAGCTCGATCTCGGCGCCGTCGGTGACGACCGGGGTGCTGGACAGCAGGACGGTGCCGCGCACGGGGATGCGCACCGGCCGGGACGTCGTGTTGACCGTGCAGACGAAGCCGGGGCGGGCGAAGATCAGCAGCCCCTCGGGGGCCTGGAGCCACTCCACCCCGGTCCCGGCGCCGAGCCCCGGGTGCGCCCGGCGGGCGGCGATCGCGGCCCGGTACAGCTCCAGCGTGGAACCGGCGACACCGGTCTGCGCCTCGACGCTCAGCTCGCCCCAGCCGTCGGGCTGGGGCAGCCAGCTGCCGCCGCTGCCGAAGCCGTGACTGCTGCCGTCGCGGGTCCACGGGATCGGGACGCGGCAGCCGTCGCGGAAGCCGTCCTGGCCCTCCGCGCGGAAGAACGACGGGTCCTGGCGGGCCTCGTCGGGCAGGTCGGTGACATCGGGCAGGCCGAGCTCCTCGCCCTGGTAGACGTACGCCGAGCCGGGCAGCGCCAGCATCAGCAGGGTGGCGGCGCGGGCGCGGCGCAGGCCCAGCTCACGGTCGCCGGCGTGACGGATCTGGGTGCCGAGACCGGGCGGGTTGGCGAACCGGGTGGTGTGCCGGGTCACGTCATGGTTGGACAGCACCCAGGTGGTGGGGGCGCCGACCGGCCGCATGGCGTCGAGCGAGCTGTCGATGACCTTGCGCAGCTCGGCGGCGTCCCAGGCGGTGGACAGGTACTGGAAGTTGAACGCCTGGTGCATCTCGTCGGGGCGCACATAGTTGGCCGTGCGCTCGACGGTGGGGGTCCATGCCTCGGCGACGAGGATGCGCCCGCCCGTCGCCCACCACCGCCCTTCCGACGAAGGCCCTTCGGGCCCCTTCTTCGCGGGGTACTCATCGAGGATGGTGCGCCAGGAGCGGTAGATCTCGTGGACCCCGTCCTGGTCGAAGAACGGCATGACGTCGTTGCCGAGCAGCTTGAGCTGGTCGTGGGTGCCGAGGTCGGGCAGACCCTCGGCCTTGACGAGGCCGTGGGCGACATCGACCCGGAAGCCGTCGACGCCCATGTCGAGCCAGAAGCGCAGGATCGAGCGGAACTCGTCGGCGACGGCCGGGTGTTCCCAGTTGAAGTCGGGCTGCTCGGGCGCGAACAGGTGGAGGTACCAGTCGCCGGGGGTGCCGTCCGGGTCGGTGGTCCGGGTCCAGGCGGGGCCGCCGAAGATGGACTCCCAGTCGTTGGGCGGCAGTTCGCCGTCCGCGCCCTTGCCGGGGCGGAAGTGGTAGCGCTCGCGCAGCGCGGAGCCGGGGCCCTCGGCGAGGGCGCGCTTGAACCACTCGTGCTGGTCGGAGGAGTGGTTGGGCACCAGGTCCACGATGATCCGCAGGCCCAGGTCGTGGGCGTCCCGGATCAGCGCGTCGGCGTCCAGCAGGGTGCCGAACATGGGGTCGATAGCACGGTAGTCGGCGACGTCGTAGCCCGCGTCGGCCTGCGGGGACGCGTAGAACGGGCTGAGCCAGACCGCGTCCACGCCGAGGTCCTTGAGGTGCTGGAGTCTGCCGCGTACGCCTGCGAGATCGCCCATGCCGTCGCCGTTGCCGTCGGCGAAGCTCCGTGGATAGACCTGGTAGATCACCGCGTCCTGCCACCAGCCGGTCTGGTGGGCCGGAGCGTCGGCGGACGTGCCGGTGGAGGGGGCAGCGAGGTGCTGGGTCATGTCGTCCCTGGGGTGTCTGGGGTGGGGAGCGTCGCCGGACCGGGTCGGGATACCGGCGACGCCGTGACTTGGTGCGTGCGGGGCGTACGGGGCGGGCCGCGTCAGCCCTTGACGGCTCCGGCGGACATGCCGGTGACCAGATGGCGCTGGGCGAAGAGGAAGACCAGGGCCGCGGGTATCGCGATCAGCACGGACGCGGCCGTCATCACGCCCCACTGGGCTCCGTACTGGTTGACGAAGAGCTGCAGTCCGCCCGCGAGGGTGAGGTTGTCCTCGCCGACCATGAAGGCGGAGGCGTACGCCACTTCGCCCCACGCGGTGATGAAGGAGTAGAACGCGGTGACGGCGAGGCCGGGCTTGGCGAGCGGCAGGATGAGCCGCCAGAAGGTGCCGAACGGGGTGAGGCCGTCGACCTGCCCCGACTCGTCGATCTCGCGCGGAATGGTGTCGAAGAAGCCCTTCATCATCCAGGCGCAGAACGGCACCGAGATGGTGAGGTAGGTGATGACGAGGCCCGCGGGCTGATTCAGCAGCCCCATGCCGGCCATGATGTTGTAGATCGGCACGATGAGGACGGCGACCGGGAACATCTGGGTGATCAGCAGCGTCCACATCAGCCCGCGCTTGCCGGGGAAGCGGAAGCGGCTGACGGCATAGCCGGTGGAGGCGGAGACGATGACGCCGAGCAGTGTGGTGAGTCCCGCGACGAGCAGGGAGTTGCCGAACCAGGTGAGGAACTTCGTGTTCTGGATCAGGTTCGTGTAGTTCTCGAACGTGGTCTCTTTGAAGAAGTCCGTGGTGGTCGCGTACGCGGCGGGCTTCAGTGAGGTGAGCAGCACCCACAGCACGGGGAAGACGGCGATCACGGACGCGACGATCAGCGTGAGGTGCAGCCCGACGGAGGCGAACGGCGAACGCTCGCCGCGCAGCCGGACCTTGCGCGCGGGGTGCCGTGCGGCGGTCGCGGGGGCGGCGGTTGCGGGGGCGGTGGTCACCAGTCGTCTCCCTGGGTGCGCAGGACTCGCCGGTAGACGGCGGCAAAGATCAGCAGGAGTACGAGGATCAGTACGCCCCAGGTGGAGGACTGCGCGAAGTCGCGCGGGCTGATCTCGAAGGAGAACTTGTACGCCTGGGTGACCAGGATCTGGGTGGCCTCACCGGGTCCGCCGCGGGTCAGCAGGTAGATCACCGGGAACATGTTGAAGGTCCAGATGGTGGAGAGCAGGATCACCGTGGTGGAGACCGGCCGCAGTCCCGGCAGCGTGATGTGGCGGAACCGCTGCCAGGCGGTGGCGCCGTCCATCTCCGCGGCCTCGTACTGCTCGCTGGGGATCGACTGCAGTCCGCCGAGCAGGGCGACCATCATGAACGGCACGCCGAGCCAGACATTGACGGCGATGACGGAGAACTTCGCCCAGGTGGGATCGTTCAGCCACGGGACGGCGTCGATCCCGCCGCCGGAGAGGATCTTGTTGAGCAGCCCGCGGTCCTCGTTGTAGAGGAAGCGCCAGGCGAAGACGGAGACGAAGCCGGGGATGGCCCAGGGCAGGATGAGTGCCATCCGGTACGCGGAGCGGCCGGCGATCCGGCGGTTGAGGATGTTGGCGAGGGCCATGCCGAGGCAGAAGGTGATGGCCACGCAGGAGACCGTCCACACCAGGGTCCACCCGAGCGTGCCGAGGAACTGATTGCCCGTGAGCGCTTCGGTGTAGTTGTCCAGGCCCACGAATTTGTACGTGGCGGGCATGTGGTTGACACCGATGGACCGTTCGACATTGCGCTCGTTGGCGTCGGTCATCGACAGGTAGATGCCGCGGACCAGCGGATAGCCGATGATCACGCCGATCACGAGCACGACCGGGGCGACCATGGTCCAGGCGTACCAGTGGGTCGACAGCGCCCGCCGGAGCCTGCTCGGCGGCGGGGGGGTGCCAGTACCGCGGCTCCGGCCGCGGGCGACGTCGTCGCCCGCGGCCTTCACCACCGACTGGCTGGTGTGGACAGCCATCAGCCGGCCTGCCTTCCTGTTACTTCCAGCCCTTGAGGAGCTTGCGGTAGGAGTCGCCGGTCGTCTTGACGGCCTTCTCCGGCGTGGTCTGGCCGGTCAGGACCTTGGTGTACTCGGTGACGAGCGGCGCGAAGAGGCTGCCGGTCTCCGGGATCCAGGGGCGCTCGACGGCGGTCTCGACGACGGGCTTGAAGAAGCCGACGATCTCGTTGTCGACGACGTCCTGCTTGGCGTAGGCGGAGGTACGGGTCGGCAGGAGGCTCAGCTCCTTGGTGACCTGGGCCTGGGTGTCCGCGGACGTCATGTAGTCGACGAACGCGTAGGAGGCGTCGAGGTTCTTGGAGCCGGCGTAGACGGCCAGGTTGTGACCGCCCTGCGGGGCGCCCTGCGCGGCGGAGCCGGCCGGGACCGGGGCGATGCCCAGGTTGGCCTTGTCCTTGAACTCCTTGCCGGCGTAGGTGTCGGCGACGGCCCACGGACCGTTGATGATCATGGCGACCTTGCCGTCCTTGAAGGACGCCTGCATGTTCTCCCAGCCGTCCGTGGCATCGGTCTTGGCGGCACCGGAGTCGACGAGGTCCTTGACGACCTTCATCGCCTTGACGCCCTCGGGGTTGTCGATGGTGACGGACTTGGTGGAGGCGTCGACCATGTCGCCGCCCTCGCCGTAGAGGAAGGAGAGGAACCAGTACGCGTCGTCGCCGCGCAGGTACATGCCGGTCTTGCCGGTCTTGTCCTTGATCTTCTTGGAGACGGTCTTCAGCTCGTCGATGGTCGTGGGGACCTCGACCCCCGCGTCCTTGAAGATCTTCTTGTTGTAGAAGATGCCCATGGAGTCGATGACCTGCGGCACGGCGTACGTCTTGCCGTTGTACTTCGTGGACGCGGCGGCCTGCTTCAGGAAGTCGTCCGGCCTCTGCAGCGCGGCGGTGCCGTCGAGCGGGGCTAGGTAGCCGAGGTCCGCGAACTCGGGCGTCCAGGCGACCTCGGAGCGGATGACGTCGGGGGCGTCGGAGCCGGACTGGGCCGCGTTCTTGAACTTGTTCTGCGCGTCACCGAAGGGCACGTTGACGTACTTGACGTGGACCTTCGGGTGCTGCTTGGTGAAACCCTCGGCGAGCTTCTTGAAGACCTTGTCCTCGCTGCCCGCGGTGGAGGTGTCCCACCAGGTCACCGTGCCGGAGAGCTCGCCCGAGCTCTTGCTCGTGCCGTCGGTGCTGTCGTCGCTGCCGCAGGCGGTCGCCGCGAGCGCCAGGGCCGCGACCAGGACGGTGGCCGTTATGCCACGTCGCATCTGAACTCCTTCAACTGCCGTACCGCTCCGTCGCGGCGCCGGGTCGACGTGAACGTAACAAGGATGAAAGAACGCCGAAAGAGTTTGCGGAAGATTTCTGCAAGCTTCGACGATCGTTACATTCGCGTGTCCTCACGGTTGCCGTCAAGCCTCTTGACGGGGGCCGTCGATTCCTGGCAGCGGCAGGCCACAGCCCGCGAACCCGTGGTACGACGATCTGACCGCAGTCGGCGAACCGGGCCCGCAAGGCCTTGCAAGAAGTTGCCGCGACGCCCTCCCGGACCAGCGGTCGGGTGCGGTCGTCCGACTCCTGTGGATGGTGGGCAATCCGACATACGCCCGGTACAGTCCACTTCCATGACCGCACGGCTTGCCGATATCGCAACTCAGGCGGGGGTCAGCGAAGCGACGGTCAGCCGCGTACTGAACGGCAAGCCCGGTGTCGCAGCGGCCACCCGTGAATCCGTTCTCGCCGCGCTCGACGTTCTCGGCTACGAACGGCCGGTACGGCTGCGCAGGCGCAGCGCGGGGCTGGTCGGGCTGATCACGCCCGAGCTGGAGAACCCCATCTTCCCGGCGCTGGCCCAGGTCATCGGCCAGGCGCTGACCCGGCAGGGCTACACCCCGGTGCTGGCCACCCAGACCCCCGGCGGCTCCACCGAGGACGAGCTGACCGAGATGCTGGTCGACCGCGGCGTCTCGGGCATCATCTTCGTCTCCGGGCTGCACGCCGACACCTCGGCCGATATGCAGCGCTACGAGCAACTGCGCGCCCAGGGCGTCCCGTTCGTCCTGGTCAACGGCTTCTCCCCCAAGGTGCAGGCGCCGTTCATCTCACCGGACGACCGGGCCGCCATGCGGCTCGCGGTGACGCATCTGGTGTCGCTGGGCCACCAGCGGATCGGCCTGGCGGTCGGACCCAAGCGGTTCGTGCCGGTCCTTCGCAAGATCGAGGGCTTCCGTGCCACCGTGCAGGAGCAGTTGAACCTCGCCCCGGACGCGGTGGAGGAGCTGATCCAGCACTCGCTGTTCACCCTTGAGGGTGGTCAGGCCGCCGCGTCGGCGCTGATGGAGCGGGGCTGCACGGCGGTGGTGTGCGCGAGCGACATGATGGCGCTCGGTGCGATCAGGGCCGCCCGGCGGCTGTCGCTGGAGGTGCCGCGCGATCTGTCGGTGGTCGGCTTCGACGACTCACCGCTCATAGCGTTCACCGATCCGCCGCTCACCACGATCCGTCAGCCGGTGACGGCGATGGGCCAGGCCGCCGTGCGTACCCTCCTTGAGGAGATCGGCGGGACACCCGCCCCGCACAGCGAGTTCGTCTTCATGCCCGAGCTGGTCGTTCGCGGTTCAACGGCCGCGGGCCCCGGGCCCGGTCCGACCGCCGCGGCCGGATCCGTTCCAGGATCGCACGCCCGCTCCTAGCCCGTAGTTCCGGCGCGGACTCCCCGGTTCCGGCGGTCAGATGTGCGGCCCGTTCCCGAGCGACGGATGATCGGGCGGGAGCAACATTTCTGGCAGACTCTGTACCTATGGGTGAATTGAGTGTGACGTCGCAGGAAGGCCGGTCGGAGGCCACCCCGTCACCCATCGTGGACGAGGCGGCTCACGCGAAACGGAACGCCAGGCGGCGCGACAGCGGCCTGGCGAGACTGCGTTCCCTGCGATCCCCTCGCCGGCCACGCGTCTGGTTCGAAATCCTGCTCGTCGCAGCCAGTTACTGGGTGTACTCGCTGGTGCGCAACGCCGTCCCGGAACAGAAGTCCGAGGCCCTGCGCAACGCCGACCGGATCTGGTCGGCCGAGACCTATCTGGGCGTCTCCGTGGAACAGACCGTCAACCACGCGGTGAATTCCGTGACATGGCTGATCGTGTCGATGAACTACTACTACGCGACGCTGCACTTCATCGTCACCGTCTGCGTGCTGGTGTGGCTGTTCCACCGTCACCCCGGCCGCTACGCGGCGGCCCGGCTGGCGCTGTTCGCGACCACGGCCGTGGCGTTGCTCGGTTACTACCTGTTTCCGCTGGCACCGCCCCGCCTGATGAACGGCGGCCATTTCATCGACACCGTCCTGGTCCATCACACCTGGGGTTCGATGGCCTCGGGCAACTTCAAGAACATGTCGAACCAGTACGCGGCCATGCCCTCGATGCACATCGGGTGGTCGCTCTGGTGCGGCCTGACCGTCTTCGCGCTGGTCTCCGCCCCCTGGGCCCGCGTCCTGGGCCTGCTCTACCCGGCGGTCACCCTGTTCGTGATCGTGTCGACGGCCAATCACTTCTGGCTGGACGCGCTGGGCGGTATGACGTGCCTGGCCTTCGGTTACGCGGTCACGTACGCCTGGCACGGCTCGCTGCCGCACCGTCTGCCGAGACGGGTGTCGCCGACACGGGAGAGGCCGAGGCCGGCCGGCCTGTCCACGGACACACCGGTCCGGACGCCGCGTCCGACGGCGGACGCGACAGCACGCCGCTGAGGGCACCGGCCGGCCCGTCCGAGGACCGGGGCCGATGCGGAAGCCGTCGGGGGAGCAGGCGCCCGGCGGACCCGCTCCCCCACCGCCTCACCCCCGGTGCACCACACGTCCCCCGCACACCGTGAGCCGCACCGGCGCCTGTCCCAACTCGTCCGCCGGTGCGGCCACCGGGTCCACCCCGAGCGCCGTCAGATCGGCCCGGTACCCCACGGCGACCCGCCCCGCGACCCGCTGCTCCCCGGCGGCGACCGCCGCGTGCGAGGTGCAGCCCTCCAGCGCCATCAGCCCGGTCAGCGCCTGCTCGGCGGTGACCGGCTCGGTGCCGTACGCCCCGGGCAGCCGGCGCAGCCGGGCCGTGGCCAGCACCTGCCGTACGTCGTAGGGGGCGATCGGCCAGTCGGAGCCCAGCGCCAGGTACGCCCCGGCGTCCCGCAGGTCCCGGCAGCGCCAGGCCCGCCCGGCCCGCTCGTCGCCGAGCCGCTTCGACCACTCGTCGGTGTGGTCGGCGCGCGTGTACGTGGTGTGCGTGGGCTGCATCGAGGCGATCACCCCGAGTGAGGCGAACCTCGCCGCCAGACCGTCCGGCACGGTCTCGATGTGCTCGATGCGGTGGCGGAGCCGGCCGCTCTCCCCCAGCGCCTCCACCGTGTCCAGCACATGCCGGACGGCCGCGTCCCCGATGGCGTGCGTGGCGGTCCCCACGCCGGCGCGGTGCAGATGGTGCACGACCGCGGTGTACGCCGCCGGGTCCGGCCAGAACGCCTCGGTGCCCTGCCCGTGGCAGTCGGCGTGCTCCAGCCACGCGGTACCGCCCTCGACGGTGCCGTCCATGAAGAACTTCACGCCGCCGACCCGCCAGAGCCGGCCCGCCTCGCTCTGCACCCGTACCAGCTCGTCCAGGGCCCCCTTGTCGGCGCCCGGCATGCACCAGGGGGCCAGCCGGAGCCGTACCGGCAGATCCGTCTCCTCCTCCACGGCGGTCAGCAGCTCGGGTACGGAACCGTCGCCGAGGTCCATCACATGGGCTCCGGTGAGACCGGTGGCGGCCATGCCGGAGAGGAGTTCCACGAGACGGCCGCGGCGCTCGGCGGACGAGTGCCTGGGCAGCCGTCCGGCGACCAGATCCATCGCGGCGTGCTCGACGAGATGGCCGGTGGGGCGCCCGTCGGGGTCGCAGACGACGGCGGAGCGCTGAGCGAAGGCGCGTGGGCCCGTGATTCCGGCGCGCTCCAGGGCCGCGCCGCTGACCAGAGCGGAGTGTCCGTCGTAGAGCCGGATGAAGGCGGGGGCGCCGCCGACGGCGTCCTCGATGAGGGCCCGGTCGACGGGCCGGCCACCGAAGGCGTTGTGGTCCAGTCCCCAGGCGATGACCCAGCCCTCGGTCCGTTCGGCCCCGGCGAGTGCGGCGCGCAGCTGGTCGAGGTCGCGGACGGCGGTGAGATCGGCGCCGTCGGCCATCTCCAGGCCCCAGACGGGGTGGCTGTGCGCGTCGACCAAGCCGGGCGTGAGCGTGGCCCCCGCCAGGTCGACGCGCTCGGTGCCGGTACCGCGCCACTCGCGCAGCCCGGCCTCGTCGCCGACGGCGGTGATCACCCCGTCCTTGACCGCCACGGCGGTGGCCTCGGGCCGGGCCGGGTCGAGGGTGCGGACATGGGCTCCGGTGAGGAGGAGATCGGCTGCGGGCACGGTGGGACTCCTTAGACGGTGGTGGAGGCGGGCGTGATGGGGTCGGGGACGGTCGTGGCCCCGACCTCTCCCGGCGGCGACGGCTCGGCCGCGAACCGGGCGTACACCTCGGGTCTGGTGCGCTTGAGCCGGTACGCGAGTGCGAGCCCGATCAGGAAGACCGCGGGCACCAGCGAGACGAGCACGACGTTCACGCCGGTCGAGGCCCCGGAGAACAGACCGACGTTGTCCGTGACCAGGGCTATTGCGGCGGCGAGCAGCACGGCCGCGACGACCGGCGCGACGACGGTGCGGAGCCTGCCCTCGCCGTGGTCGAACCGCCGGAAGTAGAGCGGCACGGCGATCGCGGCGAGCAGTTGCAGCGCCATCAGGCCGATCATTCCCGGGGTGTTGACCCAGAGCAGCAGTTGCGCGTACGGGTCGGCGCCGGCCGCCGCGAAGCCGATGACGATCACGGCGCCGAGCACGACCTGGGCCGCACCGGCCACGTACGGGGAACGGTGCCGGGGGTGGACGCGGCCGAGGGCGGCGGGCAGCACCCCCTCCTCGGAGAGCGCGAGCCCGTACCGGTTGATGGCGTTGTGGAAGGCGAGCAGCGAGGCGAGCACGCTGGTGACGATGAGGATGTGCATCAGGTCCGCGGCCCAGCCGCCGACGTAGTGGGTGATGGCGGAGAAGAACAGCCCGCCCGGGTCGGTGGCGGCGGCCTTGACGACCTGGGCGTCACCGAAAGCCTGGATGACGGTCCAGACGATGAACGAGTAGAAGAGCCCGAGGAACGCGACGGCGATGTAGGTGGCGCGCGGCACGGTACGGTCCGGGTTCCGCGCCTCGCGCCGGTAGATCACCGTGGACTCGAACCCGGTGAACGCGGCGAAGGCGCAGGCCAGTACGGCCGCCATGCCCGGTACGAAGACATGGTCGGCCGAGAACGAGGCGAGCGAGATCCCGTCGGCTCCGCCGTCCAGCAGCACACCGCCCGCGAGCAGCACGAGGATGCCGGTCTCGGCGACGAGCAGCACTCCGAGGACCTTGGCGCCGAAGTCGATGGAGCGGAAGCCTCCGTACCAGATGAGCAGCAGCCCGGCCAGGGAGACCGGCAGCCAGGGGATGTCGATGCCCCACAGGGCCTGGGCGGTGTCGGCGGTGGCCGAGCCGAGGAGCCCGTAGACGCCGATCTCCATGCCGTTGTAGCCGAGCATCGCGAGCAGGGCGGCGGCGATACCGAGGGGGCGGCCCAGCCCTCGGGTGATGTACGCGTAGAACGCGCCTGCGCTGCGGACATGGCGGCTCATCGTGGTGAACCCGACGGCGAAGACCGCGAGGGTGATGCCCGCCAGCAGATAGCCGACGGGGGCGCCGATGCCGCCGAGCAGGATGGCGATGGGGGCGACCCCGGCCATCACCGTGAGCGGTGCGGCGGCCGAGATGACGAAGAAGGCGATGTCGGCGGTGCCGAGGGTGCCTCTCCTGAGGGTGGGCGCGGACATACGCAAGGAAGCCCTTCTGCGACGGGCGGGGCAGGACCGGGAACCAGAAACCTAAAGGCTTTCGGTTTCGGCAATGTAGCCTCGTCCGCGGGCATCAGGGAAGACCTTTCAGCAGACTTGCCCGCAGGCATACGTCAGGAGAACGGCACATGGGACGGCCGCGCACGGCGCTGCTCGACCGGGAGCGCATCACTGCCACGGCGCTCGAACTCATCGATGAACAGGGTGAGTTCAGCGTCCCGCAGGTAGCCCGGCGGCTCGGGGTGCAGACCGGGTCGGTCTACCACCACGTGGACGGGAGGGGCGGAATCATCGAGCTCGTCCGGGAGCGCGTCTGTGCGGCGATCGACTCCGCGACCCTGGACGTGGAGCCGTGGGACGCGGCGATGACGGCCTGGGCCCGTTCCTACCGTGCCGCGTTCGCCGCCCACCCGCAGGCGATCCCGCTGCTGACGACGTCACCCGTGCGCGCCCCGAAGGTCCTGGCGCAGTACGAGCGCGCGGTACGGCTGCTGCTGGGCGTCGGCTTCGCCATGAGCGAGGTGATGACGGTGATCACCGCCCTGGAGAACCTGGTCCTCGGCTCCGCGCTGGACCTGGCGGCCCCGGAGACGATGTGGGAACTGCCGGACGACACGACCACACCCCGCCTCACGGAGGCGCTGGCCGCGGTCGGGCCGGGCCGGGCGGACGCGGCGTTCGAACTGGCGCTGGGTGCCTTCATGGGACACTGCCGCGCACTGCTGGACGCGGAGGACGCATCAAGCCGGTCCGGCGCTTGAGGACACTTTTCAGTGCGCCGGGCAGAACCGAGCCCGTCCGGCGCTTGAGGACACTATTCAGCCCGTCCGGCGCTTGAGGACCGGGGCCCGGGGCCGGCAGCCCCGAGAAAGGCCCCGCGCCGCAGCGGCCACCCCCTCACGCCCCGTAGAACCGCTCCTCCACCACCGCCCGCGCCCGTCGCGTGATCCGCCGGTAGTCGTCCAACATGTCCCCGACATGTCCCGGCTCGTACCCCAAGTACCGCCCCACCGCGGTGAGTTCACGTGGCCCGGACGGAAACGTGTCGCCCGGCCGCCCCCGTACCAGCATCACCGCGTTGCGGACGCGCGTCGCCAGCACCCACGCCTCGTCCAGCGTCTGCGCGTCCTCGACCGGGATCAGCTCCGCCGCGCACGCCGCGGCCAGCGCCTCGCGGGTGCGTGTCGTCCGCAGCCCCGGTTCCACCCAGCCGTGCTGCATCTGCATCAGCTGGACCGTCCACTCGACGTCGCTCAGCCCGCCGCGCCCCAGCTTGGTGTGGAGCGTCGGGTCCGCGCCGCGCGGCAGCCGCTCGGACTCCATCCGGGCCTTCAGACGGCGGATCTCGCGGATCGCGTCCTCCCCGAGACCCTCCATCGGGTAGCGCAGCGGATCGATCAGCTCGATGAAGCCACGGCCGAGTTCCTCATCGCCCGCCACCGGTTCGGCGCGCAGCAGGGCCTGGCTCTCCCAGACCAGCGACCAGCGCCGGTAGTACGCCTCGTACGAGCGCAGCGTGCGCACCAGCGGCCCGCTCTTGCCCTCCGGCCGCAGATCCGCGTCAATGATCAACGGCGGGTCGGAGGTGGGCAGTTGCAAGAGTCTGCGCACCTCGGCGACCACCGCGTTCGCGGCCCGCGCCGCCTCGTGCTCGTCCACGCCCTCGCGCGGTGAGTGGACGAACAGCACATCGGCGTCGGAGCCGTATCCGAGCTCGTGCCCGCCGAATCGGCCCACGCCGATGACGGCGAACCGTGTGGGCAGGGTGTCCCCCCACTGTTCGCGCACGGCGGCGCGCAGGGCGCCCGCGATCGTGACGGCGTTCAGATCGGTGACGGCGCTGCCGACCCGGTCGACGAGGGCCCCGGGATCCTCCTCGGCGGGGCTCTCCTCCGTACCGTACGAGCCGATGAGGTCCGCGGCCGCGGTCCGGAACAGCTCACGCCGCCGCACCCCGCGCACCACGGCGACGGCGGATTCGGCGCCCTCCGCGCGCCCCACCGCGGCCAGCACCTCCTGTTCCAGGTGCTCCCGGCTGCGCGGCTTCAGTCCCTGCGGATCGCCGAGCAGGGCCACCGCCTCGGGGGCGCGCAGCAACAGGTCGGGGGCGAGCCGGCCGGCCGACAGCACCCGGGCGAGATTCTCGGCGGCGGCGCCCTCGTCCCGCAGCAGCCGCAGGTACCAGGGGGTCTTGCCGAGTGCGTCGGACACCTTGCGAAAGCCCAGCAGTCCGGCGTCCGGGTCGGCGGAGTCCGCGAACCAGCCGAGCAGCACGGGCAGCAGGGTGCGCTGGATGGCGGCCTTGCGGGAGACCCCGGACGACAGTGCCTCCAGATGCCGCAGCGCGGCGGCCGGGTCGGCGTATCCGAGGGCTTCGAGCCGGTGCCCGGCCGCCTCGGCGCTGAGCCGGGTCTCGCCGGGCGCGAGCTGGGCGACGGCATCGAGCAGCGGGCGGTAGAACAGCTTCTCGTGCAGCCGCCGCACCACCGAGGCGTGCCGCTTCCACGCCTGGTTGAGCTCGGTGATCGGGTCCGTACGCATTCCCAGGGAGCGCCCGAGCCGGCGCAGATCCCGCTCGTCCTCCGGGACCAGATGGGTACGGCGCAGCCGGTAGAGCTGGATCCGGTGCTCCATGGCGCGCAGGAAGCGGTACGCGTCGTCCAGTTGCACGGCGTCCACGCGTCCCACGTAGCCGCCCGCGGCGAGTGCCCGCAGCGCCTCCAGGGTGGAGCCGCTGCGCAGCGTGGCGTCACTGCGGCCGTGCACCAACTGGAGGAGCTGTACGGCGAACTCGACGTCCCGCAGCCCGCCGGGGCCGAGCTTGATCTCGCGCTCGACGCGGTCGGCGGGGATGTTGTCGACGACACGCCGGCGCATCTTCTGCACGTCGGCGACGAAGTTCTCGCGGTCCGCGGCCTGCCACACGAGCGGCGAGACGGCCTCGACGTACTCCGCGCCCAGTTCGGGATCGCCGGCCACCGGCCGGGCCTTGAGGAGCGCCTGGAACTCCCAGGTCTTGGCCCAGCGCTGGTAGTACGCGAGATGCGAGGACAGCGTCCGGACGAGGGGCCCGTTGCGGCCCTCGGGGCGGAGGTTGGCGTCGACGGGCCAGATGGTGCCCTCGACGGTCGTGTCGGAGCAGATCCGCATCATGTGCGCGGCCAGCCGGGTGGCGGCCGGCACGGCCGCGCTCTCCTCGACGCCGTCGGCCGGTTCCGCGACGAAGATGACATCGACGTCGGAGACATAGTTCAGCTCGTGCCCACCGCACTTGCCCATCGCGATGACGGCGAGCCGGCACAGGGCGGCGTCGGCGGGTGCGGCCGTTCGGGCGATGGCGAGTGCCGCCCGCAGGGTCGCCGTGGCCAGATCGGCCAGTTCGGCGGCGGCCTCGGCGACGTCCGTCGTACCGCACACGTCGCGGGCCGCTATGGCCAGCAGGCACCGGCGATAGGCGACGCGCAGCGAGTCGGGGTCGTCGGCTCCGGCGAGATCCTGCTCGAATTCGTGCACCCCGGGGTGCAGATCGGTGGCCTCGTAGGTGACGAGCGCGTGCCAGTCGCGGGGGTGGCGGGCCAGATGGTCACCGAGCGCCTCGGACGCCCCCAGCACTCCGAGCAGCCGGTCCCGCAGCGGTTTGGCGGTGACGAGGGTGTCCAGCAGGATCTGCCGCTCGTCCGGCTCCTCAGACTCCACCAGCCGGACGACCCCGCGCAGCGCCAGATCGGGGTCCGCCGTGGCGCCGAGGGCGTCGAGCAGCACCGGATCGGAGCGTACGGACGACAGCACGGGCAGATCGAGGAGGCGCTCGGCGGCGGAGGGGTCGGTGAAACCGTGCCGCAGCAGTCGGGTGAACGTACTGCTCCTGCGTCCCGGCACCGTCGTCATTCCGCGCTCTCCTGCTCGCCGCCCACACCATCCAGCGTTCCGAGCCTAGTCCCGCACCGATGAATTCGGAGCAGATGCGCGGTCCACACTTCGCAGGCAGGATCGCTTCGAGGACCCGACCAGGAGGCCCCCATGTCCGGACTCGAACCCCTCACCGAACTGGACACCCGCTACAGCCACGAGAGTGCGACGGCCCGCCCGTGGCCGGCGGCACAGGAGCTGCTGGCCGACGCGCAGACGTACTGGCTGAGCACGGTCCGGCCGGACGGCCGCCCGCATGTCACCCCGCTGATCGGGGTGTGGTCCCGGGGCGCGCTGTACTTCAGCACGGGCGCGTCGGAACGCAAGGGCAGGAATCTGGCGGCCAACCCGGAAGTGGTACTGACCACCGGTCGGAACACCCTGTCGGAGGGGTTCGACGTGGTGGTCGAGGGCCGGGCCGAGCGGGTGACGGACGAGGACCTGCTGAACCGGCTGGCCGCGGCCTGGGAGTCGAAGTACGGCCCTCGGTGGCACTTCGACGTCCAGGACGGCACGTTCCGGCACGCGGGCCATGTGGCGCTGGTGTTCGAGGTGGCTCCGCGTACGGTCTTCGGCTTCGGCAAGCACCCGTTCAGCCAGACGCGGTGGCGCTTCGGCTGAGCGGCAGGGATGGCCGGGTCGCGATGACGACGGTGGCGTACAGCTCGTCGGAGGTGACCACGCGCGGGATCAGACCACTGCGGGCGACGGTCTCCTCGGCCCGCGCCGCCTGCCGCTCGCTCGTCTCGACCAGCAGATGCCCGCCCGGCGCCAGCCACCGCGGAGCCTCGGCGGCGACCCGCCGCAGGACGTCGAGGCCGTCCGCGCCCCCGTCGAGTGCGACGCGCGGCTCATGGATACGGGCCTCCGGGGGAAGCAGTTCGACATCGTCCGTCGGTACGTACGGCACATTGGCGAGCAGGATCTCCACCCGGCCGCGCAACGAGCCGGGCAGCGGGTCGAAGAGGTCGCCCTCGTAGACCCGGCCCGCGTCACCGACGTTGCGGCGGGCACACCGTACGGCCGCGGGTTCGACATCGGCGGCGTGCAGTTCGATCCGGTCCAGCGTCGCGGCGAGCGCGGCGCCGAGGGCTCCGGAGCCGCAGCACAGGTCGACGACGACCGCCCCCGGCCCGGCGAGGGCGGCGGCCTGCCCCACCAGGAACTCGGTGCGGCGGCGGGGTACGAAGACGCCGGGGTCCACGGCGATCCGCAGACCACCGAACTCGGCCCAGCCGAGGACGTGTTCCAGAGGCAGACCGGCTACCCGCCGTTCGACCATGGCCGCGAGTCCGGCGGGGTCGGCAGCCGTGGAGACGATCAACTTCGCCTCGTCCTCGGCGAATACGCAGCCGGCGGCGCGGAGTGTGGTGACGATGGAGGAAATGGTGAGCGGTGCAGCGGAAACCGACATGAAGCGCAGCCTTTCGGGAAGCCGATGGGCGCTCCGCGGCCGATTATGTCGGGTCGACCACGCGGTCGTGCGGGATGAGCACCCAGCCTGATACAGCGGTAATGGGGCTCACCTCCTTGGTCGTTCCCCGTGTTCGGGATGGGTCACACTACCGCAGCCGCGGCGTCGGACGGTGCCCCTGCCGGAGATGTCCCGAAGGGCGCCGGCACAGCCGATCGCGTCCCGCCGCCGTGGCTTCGGCGTGGGTCCCCTCGCACGGGACGGCGGCCCCGGGCCCGTCGGCGGCGCGCGCGGCGGCGGTCTCGGAGCGGGGGGGCGGCCCGGCGGGCCCGGCCCGGGGCATGGACGGCCACCGCGCACAGATTTGCGCCCTGCGCAATCATCCCTGGCCGGGCGATACTGACCCCATGGAGCGCGCTGTGGGACTGCGGGAACGCAAGAAGGAAGCCACGCGGCAGGCCGTGCACGAGGCGACGTTGCGGCTGACCGTGGAGCACGGCTTCGACCACGTCACGGTGGAGGCCGTCGCGGACGCGGCCGGGATCTCCCGCAGAACGTTCTCCAACTACTTCACGGGCAAGGAGGACGCCCTCCTGTACGGGGAGGAGCAACAGATCAGGGAGCTCGTCCGGACCGTGCGCGAACGGCCCGCCGAGGAGACCGCGTGGGCGGCGCTGCGGGCAGCCATGACACAGTTCGCCGAACGGGTCGCACCGCCGGAGCGCGAGTGGGCCCTGCGGACCAGGCTGGCGATGCGGCACCCCTCGCTGCTCGCCAGGCAACTGGCCAACCACGCGACCCTGGAACGGGACTTGGCCAATGCCGTGGCAGTGCGCCGGGGCCCGGCGGAGAAGGCGGTCCGCCCCCTGGTCCTGGCCACGGCGTTCCTGTCCTCGCTGCGGATCGCCATGCACCTGTGGATCGAGGAGGACCTGGCCCGCGAACCCTCCGCGGTGATCGACGAGATCCTGGACGAGATGGCCTGCCGGTTCGACTGAGCGGGAAGCGGCACGGGACCGGATTCCGCGACGCGGTGCCGCACGAAGAGGAAGAGGGCGGGAGCGTCGCCGGTCGTCACACGAGCGACTGGGGCCGGAAGCACACCGCCTCCGGCCCGAACCCTTGCGCCACTGCATCGACGCAATGCGGCCGACCGGCGCCTACAGCACCGGCAGCAGTGCCTTCAGCTCGAAGGCCGTGACCTCGGAGCGGTACTCCTCCCACTCCTGCTTCTTGTTGCGGAGGAAGAAGTCGAAGACGTGCTCGCCGAGCGTCTCGGCGACCAGCTCGCTCTTCTCCATCAGTGAGATCGCCTCGCCCAGGTTCTGCGGCAGGGGCTCGATGCCCATCGCGCGGCGCTCCGCGTCGGACAGTGCCCACACGTCGTCGTCGGCGCCGGCCGGGAGTTCGTAGCCCTCCTCTATGCCCTTGAGGCCCGCGGCGAGCAGCACCGCGTACGTCAGGTAGGGGTTGGCGCCGGAGTCGATGGAGCGGACCTCGACGCGGGCGGAGCCGGTCTTGCCGGGCTTGTACATGGGGACGCGGATGAGCGCGGAGCGGTTGTTGTGGCCCCAGCAGATGTACGAGGGGGCCTCGCCGCCGGCGCCCGCGGCGCGGGAGGAGCCGCCCCAGATGCGCTTGTAGGAGTTGACCCACTGGTTCGTCACGGCGGAGATCTCCGCGGCGTGGGTGAGCAGGCCGGCGATGAAGGAGCGGCCGACCTTGGACAGCTGGTACTCGGCGCCCGACTCGTAGAAGGCGTTGCGGTCGCCCTCGAAGAGGGAGAGGTGGGTGTGCATGCCGGATCCGGGGTACTCGGAGAACGGCTTCGGCATGAACGTCGCCTGTACGCCCTGCTCCAGCGCGACCTGCTTCATCACCAGGCGGAAGGTCATGATGTTGTCGGCGGTGGAGAGCGCGTCCGCGTACCGCAGGTCGATCTCCTGCTGGCCGGGGGCGCCCTCGTGGTGGCTGAACTCGACCGAGATGCCCATGGATTCGAGCATGGTGATCGCCTGGCGGCGAAAGTCCATGCCGACGTTCTGCGGGGTGTGGTCGAAGTAGCCGGAGCTGTCGGCGGGGGTGGGGCGGCTGCCGTCCACCGGCTTGTTCTTCAGCAGGAAGAACTCGATCTCCGGGTGGGTGTAGAAGGTGAAGCCCAGGTCGGAGGTCTTGGCGAGGATGCGCTTGAGGACGTAGCGGGGGTCGGCGAAGGACGGCGAGCCGTCGGGCATCAGGATGTCGCAGAACATCCGGGCCGTGCCGGGGGCCTCCGCGCGCCACGGCAGGATCTGGAACGTGCCCGGGTCCGGCTTGGCGATCATGTCGGACTCGTACACCCGGGCGAAGCCCTCGATGGCCGAGCCGTCGAAGCCGATGCCCTCGTCAAACGCCTGTTCCAGTTCGGCGGGGGCCACGGCAACGGATTTGAGGTAGCCGAGGACATCGGTGAACCACAGCCGTACGAAGCGGATGTCGCGCTCCTCAAGCGTTCTGAGGACGAATTCCTGCTGCTTGTCCATAGCCACATCCTTGCAGTTCAGACGGTCCTTGCACCACCACCCGGGGTAGGGGAGGAGCTCCAGTGTCACGACCCGGGATTTCACCCAGATTACGCACACGGAGTGAGATGGAGCACCCGGCCACCCACTACGATCGGCGCCCATGGTGCGCACGGGGCGCAGCGGCTTCGCGACTGCCCGGTGCACGCCGGTTCTCCCGACCGATTCCCGTCTTCCCCGCCCCTTCGCAGAAGGACCCGACGCCATGAGCTTCGACCGCAGGACCCATATGGAGCAGACGCGCAACGCCGACCGCGCCCGCGAGCGCCGCAATCGTGTCCTGGCCATAAGCCTGAGCGTCCTCGTCGTCGTGGGGCTGGTCGGCTTCGGCTCGTACATGGTGCTGGACAAGTCCGAGGCGTCGGAGAAGAAGCAGGATGTCCGGGCCGATGACGCCAAGGCGCCCGCGACGGAGCAGCAGAAGCCGGCCGACGGGCCGATCGAGGGCCTGAAGACGTGGGACGCCAAGAAGCTGACTCGCAACCACGTCACGACGCCCGTCACGTACCCGATGAAGCCGCCGGTCGGCGGTGACCACAACCCCGTGTGGATGAACTGCGACGGTGAGGTCTACAAGAAGGCGATCCCCGACGTGAACGCCGTGCACTCGCTGGAGCACGGCTCGGTGTGGGTGACGTACACCGACGAGGCCTCCGATGCCGATGTGGCGAAGCTCGCCGAGCGGGTCGGCCGGACGCCGTACTCGCTGATGAGCCCGTACAAGGACCAGGCCGGGACGATCATGCTGAGTGCCTGGGGCAATCAGGTGACGGTGGACGGTGCCGACGACCCGCGGGTCGGCCAGTTCTTCGCCGCGTTCGTGCAGGGGCCGCAAACCCCCGAGCCCGGCGCGGCGTGCACGGGCGGGCTGGGGGCCCGGTGACCGCTGCACGGCGTGGCCGTCGCGTCGAGTGGGTGGCAGGCTCCGTCGTCGGGCTCGCGCTTTTGTTCGCGGGGGTGGCGACGGTCGCGTCCGCGCGGGACGACGGTGCGGACCAGGTCGCCGCCCCCGCCCCGCGCACGCCCGCGGTGGACTCGGCGGACGCCGGTTTCGCCCGCGACATGGCCGTCCACCACCAGCAGGCCGTGGAGATGTCCTTCATCGTGCGTGACCGCACGCATGACGAGGAGGTGCGCCGCCTCGCGTACGACATCGCCAATACACAAGCCAATCAGCGGGGCATGCTGCTCGGCTGGCTGGACCTGTGGGAGCTGCCGAAGGCGGCCGCCGGGCAGGAGCCGATGGCCTGGATGGCGGCCGGCGGGCACGAGGGACAACCCACGCACGGCATGGACGGCATGGACGGCATGGCGGGGATGGCGGGCAAGGGGACCGGGTACCGCGCGCACGACGGCTCCCTCATGCCCGGCATGGCCACCAGGACCGAGCTGGACCGGCTCCGGAGGGCGAGCGGCAGGAACGCCGAGGTCCTGTATCTCCAGCTGATGACCGACCACCACAAGGGCGGCATCGACATGGCTCGCGGCTGCGCCCGGCTGTGCACGGTGAAGGTGGAGAAGCGTCTGGCCCAGGGGATGGCCGACGCCCAGCAGTCCGAGCTGGACACGATGGCGCGGATGCTGGCGGCGCGAGGGGCCGGGCCCCGGTCCTGAAAGATTCCCTCCGAGCCGCAGATGCACCCGAACGGGTGATAGCGGTCGCGTGCCCCGAACGGGCCCATGACGATGGGTTCGCTCGGGGTTGTACAGCATGCCCGACGGCACGCAGGAGGAATCCCTCATGACCACCGCCAAGGACATCATGCACACCGGGGCCACATGGATCCCCGCGCACGAGACACTCGACCGCGCCGCACAGCTGATGCGCGACCACAAGGTGGGCGCGCTGCCCATCTCGGCCAAGGGCGAGGAGGGCCGGATGATCGGCATCCTCACGGACCGCGACATCGTGGTCGGCTGTGTGGCGATGGGACACGATCCGTCGAAGATGACCGCGGGCGACCTCGCCCACGGCACCCCCCGCTGGATCGATGCGGACGCGGGTGTGGAGAAGGTTCTGGACGAGATGCAGACGCATCGGATCCGTCGGCTTCCGGTGGTCGAGAACAAGAAGCTGATCGGCATGATCAGCGAGGCCGATCTGGCGCAGCACCTGTCCGAGGAGCAGATCGCCGCCTGGGTGGAGAAGGTCTACGCCCGCGGCTGACGGCTCCGCGAACGCACCGCCCAATGGCCCGGTACCCCTCGCGCACGAGGGGTACCGGGTCGCTCTGCCGTGCACCTCACCGGGCCCCTCAGCGCTGAGGAGATACGTTTCCCCACCGCACTGGTACGTCTCCCCGCGCGGTGCATACCCAGCAGGGGTAGGGTGCTCGACATGACACTGAGTGGATGTGCGACATACGGACAGTTGTTCCCGTCCGTCGTGCTGCCCATCGAGGTCCCCCACCTCGTCGGGGGCGGTGCGGCGCGGGTGTCGCCGGTTCCCGGGCCGGACGCCCGGCCGGGCCGGACGCGTCGTGCACCGTTGTCGGTGCTGCGGATGTTGTCGGTGCTGCGGATACGGAAGGGGTGCCGCCCCTCCCCCAGCAGACCGTCCACCGACAACACCCCGAGGTGCTCTCCGTCATGCGCACTCCACCCACCCGGCGCGCCGTGCTCGGCGCCGCTGTCGCCACCGCCGGTACGACGGTCCTGGCCGCTTGCTCCGGCGCATCCGAGACGGGCCGCAGTGGCACGAAGGCCGGCGGCGCCAACGCCGACGGCACGACCCGCGGCGGCGTGAATCACGGGACCTCCCCCCGGGAGGGGTCCCGCGGCGAGTACGTCTCCCCCGACGGGGAGGAGGTCGCCGCGGCCGAGGCGAAGCGGCCGTCCGGTCCCCTGCGGAAGATCAATCTCACCGCCACCCCGTCCCGTCTCGATCTGGGTGGCGGGCTCGTCGTCGGCTCCTGGGCCTACGAAGCCCGGCTGCCCGGCCCGGAACTCCGGTTCAAGGTGGGCGACAACGTGGCACTCACCTTCGCCAACCACCTTCCGGCCGCGACCACCCTGCACTGGCACGGCCTCAACGTGCGCAACGACATGGACGGCGTCCCCGACCTGACCCAGAAGGCGATCAAGCCGGGCGCGGAATTCGCGTACCACTTCAAAGTGCCGCACCCGGGGACGTACTGGTTCCATCCGCACACGGGCGTCCAGCAGGACCGCGGGCTGTACGCGCCACTGATCGTCGACGATCCGAAGGAGCCCCTCAAGTACGACAAGGAGTGGGTCGTCGTCCTCGACGACTGGGTCGACGGGGTGGACGGCTCCACGCCCGACTCGGTGCTCGACGAGCTCAGCCGGGGCAGGGGCGGCATGGACCACAGCGGCTCGGACCAGGGCGACATGGACCACGGCGACATGGACCAGCAAGGCGACATGGACGACAAGGGCGACGCGGGGGACCGCGGACACGGCGGGTCCCCCAAGTCCGCCAAGCTCCGCTCCGGCCCCTCGCGGATCATGACGGACTCCTTCAGCAGACTGCTCGACAGCCACGGAGGCAATGTCGCCTACCCGTACTACCTGATCAACGGCCGCGTCGCGAAGTCCCCCTCCTCCTTCTCCGCCAAACCCGGCGACCGCATCCGGCTGCGCATCATCAACGCGGGCGGCGACACCGCCTTCCGCGTGGCGCTCGGCGGTCACCGGATGACGATCACCCACACCGACGGCTACCCGGTCCGGCACACCACGACGGACGCCCTGCTGCTGGGCATGGGCGAGCGGTACGACGTGCTGGTCACCGCCGGGGACGGAGTGTTCCCGCTGACCGCGCTCGCCGAGGGCAAGAGGGCGTCGGCGCTGGCCCTGCTCCGTACCGGAAAGGGCACGGCCCCCGCCGCCTCCGTACGGCCGAAGGAACTGGACGGAAAGCTGGTCGAGGCGGGCGAACTGTCGCCGGACGGATCCGTGGCACTGTCCGTCCGCGAGCCCGACCGGACCATCCGGTTCAAGCTGACCGGCAACATGAAGGCGTTCGACTGGGCTTTCGACCGCGAGCCGTACAACCCCCGCCGACGCCATCCGGTCATGGCGGGCGAGCGGGTCAGGCTGGAGTTCTACAACGTCACATCGATGTGGCACCCCATCCATCTGCACGGGCACTCGTTCGGCGTGGTGGGAACGGCGGGGCCGCAGCACCGGGCCTCCCACCGGCGCGCGGCCGCGTGGGCGCGCAAGGACACCGCGATCGTCCGCCCGCACAACTCACTGGCCGTGGAGTTCGACGCGGACAACCCGGGCCTGTGGATGCTCCACTGCCACAACATCTACCACTCGGACGTGGGCATGATGACGGTCCTCGGCTACCGCCGCTGACCCGCTCCCGGTGGGCCGCCCCGCGAGCGCGCGGCCCGCCAGGACATCGCGTCAGTCAGACGATTACACTGGTGCGCGTGCCTCAACTACGCCTCGCACTGAATCAGATCGACTCGACCGTCGGTGATCTCTCCGGCAACGCCGAGGCGATCGTCCACTGGACCCGGCACTCCGCCGAGCAGGGCGCCCATCTGGTGGCGTTCCCCGAGATGATGCTGACCGGCTACCCCGTCGAGGACCTGGCCCTGCGGTCGTCCTTCGTCGAGGCCTCGCGTCAGGCCCTGCGCGCGCTCGCCGCCCGCCTCGACGCGGAGGGCTTCGGGGAGCTGCCGGTCGTGGTCGGTTACCTCGACCGTTCCGAAACGGCCCAGCCGCGCTACGGCCAGCCGGCCGGCGCCCCGCAGAACGCCGCGGCGGTGCTGCACCGCGGGCAGCTCGCGCTGACCTTCGCCAAGCACCACCTGCCGAACTACGGCGTCTTCGACGAGTTCCGGTACTTCGTGCCGGGCGACTCGATGCCGGTGGTGCGGGTCCATGGTGTCGATGTGGCGCTCGCGATCTGCGAGGACCTCTGGCAGGACGGCGGCCGGGTGCCGGCCGCACGGGCCGCCGGCGCCGGGCTGCTGCTGTCGATCAACGCCTCGCCGTACGAGCGGGACAAGGACGACACCCGGCTGGACCTGGTCCGCAAGCGGGCCCAGGAGGCCGGCTGCACCACGGCGTATCTGGCGATGATCGGCGGCCAGGACGAGCTGGTCTTCGACGGTGACTCGATCGTCGTCGACCGCGACGGCGAAGTGATCGCCCGCGCCCCGCAGTTCGCCGAGGGCAGCGTGGTGCTCGATCTGGACCTGCCGGCCGCCGAGGCCGAGGCGCCGTCGGGTGTCGTGAACGACGGGCTGCGGATCGATCGCGTGGTGCTCTCCGAGGACCCCCTGGCCGCTTACGAGCCGGAACTGGCCGGCGGATACGCGGAGCGGCTCGACGACGACGAGGAGCTGTACTCCGCGCTGGTCGTGGGCCTGCGCGCGTACGCCGCCAAGAACGGCTTCAGCAGTGTGCTGATCGGGCTCTCCGGCGGGATCGACTCGGCGCTGGTCGCGGCCATCGCCTGCGATGCGCTGGGCGCGCAGAACGTGTACGGCATCTCGATGCCGTCGAAGTACTCCTCGGACCACTCCAAGGGCGACGCGGCCGAGCTGGCCCGCCGTACCGGGCTGAACTTCCGCACCGTACCGATCGAGCCGATGTTCGACGCGTACATGGGCTCGCTGGGGCTCACCGGCCTCGCCGAGGAGAACCTGCAGTCCCGGCTGCGCGGCACGATGCTGATGGCCGTCTCCAACCAGGAGGGCCAGATCGTCCTGGCCCCGGGCAACAAGTCCGAACTGGCGGTCGGCTACTCGACGCTGTACGGCGACTCGGTCGGGGCGTACGGCCCGATCAAGGACGTCTACAAGACGTCGATCTTCCGCCTCGCGAAGTGGCGCAACCGCGCCGCCGAGGAGCGCGGGCAGACCCCGCCGATCCCGGAGGCGTCCATCACCAAGCCGCCCAGCGCCGAACTGCGGCCGGGCCAGGTCGACACGGACTCGCTGCCCGACTACGACGTACTGGACCGGATCCTGGAGCTGTACGTCGACCGGGACCAGGGGCTGGACGAGATCGTCGCGGCCGGGTTCGACGAGGCCCTGGTGACGAAGACGCTGAGGATGGTGGACACGGCGGAGTACAAGCGGCGGCAGTACCCGCCGGGCACGAAGATCTCCCCGAAGGGCTTCGGCAAGGACCGGCGGCTGCCGATCACGAACCGGTGGCGCGAGTCGGGCTGAGCCATGAGGTACCGGGGCCGTCCGGTGGCCGTCCTGTCCTCGGCCGCCGGACGGCCCGAGCCGGGCTCCCCCTCCGGCACCGGACGGGCCCGACCCGGCCGGCCGCCGTCCTCGGGACGGACCGGGAACGGACCAGGTGGCGGGCCGGGGCCGGGCCGGGTGGCGGCGGGCCTGCCTCGGACCTGTCACAGTTTCAGGCGTGCGGCGATCGGGAGATGGTCGCTGTCCGTCGCCGGGAGCGTCCACGACGACACCGGCTCGACGTCCTTCACCAGGATCTGGTCGATCCTCGCCATCGGGAACGACGCCGGCCAGCTGAAGCCGAAGCCGTTGCCGGCCGCGCCCTGGGTGGACCTCATCTGCGAGGTGACCGCTTTGAGCGAGCGGTCGTTCATCGTGCCGTTGAGGTCACCGAGCAGGATCACCTTGCCGAGCCGTTCGTCGGCGATGGCCTCGCCCAGGGCGTCCGCGCTGTCGTCGCGCTGGTTGGCCGTGAACCCGGCGTGCAGCTTGACCCGTACGGACGGCAGATGGGCCACATAGACGGCCACCTCGCCCCGGGGGGTCTTCACCGTGGAGCGCATCGCCCGGGTCCAGCCCATCTTGATGTCGACCGGCCGGGTGTTGCTCATCGGGTACTTGCTCCACAGGCCGACGGTCCCCTGCACCGAGTGGTACGGGAAGCGTTCGGCGAGTGCCGCCTCGTACGTCGACACCTTGCCGCTCGGCAGCTCCTCCAGGGCGATGATGTCGGCGCCGGAGCTCGCGACCTGCCGGGCGGTGCCCGCGGGGTCGAGGTTGTCGGCGTTGACATTGTGGGTGGCCACGGTGAGGTCGCCGCCGCTGCCCGACTTGTCGGTGAGCAGCCCGCCGAAGATGTTGAACCAGACCACGATCGGCAGCAGCAGGGCGATCAGCGCGGTCGCCGAGCGGCGCACCAGGCCCAGGATCAGCAGCAGCGGGACGAACGCGCCGATCCACGGCAGGAACGTCTCGGAGAGGCTGCCCAGGTTGCCGATGGCGTTGGGGATCTTCGCATGGAAGGCCATCACCAGGGTGAGGAGGACCGCGCAGAGGGCGAGCACGATTCCGCGCCGCCAGATGCCGGGGTCGCGGGTCCATCTGTCGCGCAGGTCCCGGAATCGGGATCCGGACCCGGTGCGCTGCGGCCCCGTACGGTCGTTCCCGGTGTCCGCTCCGTACGCCTGCACCATCGCGCTGTCCTCACTGCCTTGCCGTGCGTATCGCCGCGCCCTCGACCCTAGGCGATGGGCGGCGCGTTTCCTGCCGTCCACGACGGCTGTACTGCAACGAGGACGAAGGGCGGGGCCCGGAGGGTTCCTGACGGGAGCGGTCTGCGGGGGCTTGTGACAGAACGATCACACTCGCGCGGGCCCCGGGCGCGTCAGGCTCTCAGCCGTCGGCGGCCGGGGCGGAACCCGTCCGTGGGGCGAGGCCCTCGGTCAGCGTCCGGATGATGCGGTCGGCGAGGTCCTCGGGCAGCGGCGCCTCGGGCCGGTGGAGGGTGCGGACGAGCATGGGCCCCAGGAACAGGTCGTTCGTCAGCTCCACGTCCAGGTCCCCGCGCAGCTCGCCCGCGTCGACCGCCCGCCGCACGGCGGCCAGCATGGCGGCGCGGCGGGGCGCTATGACGGTGCACTGGTATTCGGACCACAGCTTGGGGTGGCTCTTCATCTGCGCGAAGACGTTGTGGAGCAGTACGGAGGAGCGCTGGGCGAGGCCGCGTCGGCGCATGGACTCCAGCAGCAGCCGCAGGTCGTCGAGTCCGGCGGTGCCGGATACGGTGGGTTCGGGGAGCTCGATGTCGCGCAGGACGTCGACGAAGAGTTCCTCCTTGCCGCTCCAGCGCCGGTAGATGGTCGCCTTGCCGACCCCGGCGGTGCGGGCGATCCGCTCGATGGACAGGGCGGCGAGGGGCTCACCGGCCTCCAGCAGTTGGACGACGGCGTCCAGGATCGCCCGCTCGGCCGCCGCACTGCGCGGTCGGCCCCTTCGCGGTTCCGGATCCTGCCGGACCGGGTGGTTCCGGCCCTGTGCCTGCGCCTCTACCTGCACCTGAATCCGCCTCTCGCCGCACCGTCCGCTCTTCCGATTCTCGCCGAAGGCGGCGGTGCCCCGGTGAGCCGCCTCCGGGTCCGGGGTCGCCCGGAACCCGGAGGCGGCACTCTTCAGCTCTCCGGGGCCGTCACCGGCCCGCCTCGGCACGTATCGAGGGTTCGCTCTCGCCGGAGCCGCTGGAGCTCTGTTCGACGGGCGGCTTCCCCGGCAGGAAGAGCGCGACCACGACCATGCCCACCAGGGCGATGGCCGCCGAACCGATGGCGGTGACATGCATGGCCTTCAGGAACGCGTCGTTCGCCGCGGCGACCAGCGGGGCGCCCGCCGGGCCCATCTTGTCCGCGACGCCGAGCGTCGCCTCGATCGACTCCCCCGCCGCCTGCCTGGCGGCGGCCGGGAGCGCACCGAGGTGACCCTCGATGCTGCCGCGGTAGACGGTGGACAGCACCGAGCCGAGCACGGCGATACCGAGCGCCCCGCCGACCTGCCGGAACGTGTTGTTGACCGCCGATCCGGAACCTGCCTTCTCCCTGGGCAGTGCCTGCATCACGGAGACCGTGACCGGCGTCATCACATGTGCCATGCCCGTACCCTGCACGAAGAAGAGCACGCACAGCACCCAGACCGGCGTGGTGGCGTCGAACAGCGCGAACGCCGCGAGGCCGAACGCGACGAGCAGCATGCCGACGCCGCAGACCACGCGGGCGCCGAACCGGTCGACGACCAGCCGGGCGCGCGGCGCGAAGATCATCTGGGCGACGGCCAGCGGCAGGATCATCAGACCGGCCTCCAGCGCGCTCCAGCCACGCACGCTCTGCATGTAGAAGGCGGAGAAGAAGGTCACCCCCATGAGCGCGAAGAAGACCAGCGCGATGGCGGCGACGGCCGCGGAGAACGACGGCTCCTTGAAGTACGTGACGTCGAGGGCCGGATGACTGGTGCGCTTCTCGTACTGGACGAACGCGGCCAGGACGACCAGGCCGCCGACGACCGAGAGGAGCACGACGGGGTCGGTGAAGTCGGCGAGCTGTCCGCCGCGGATGATGCCGTACACCAGCAGAACCAGACCGACGATGGACAGCAGCACACCGACGGGGTCCGTCCGGCCCGGCTTCGGGTCCTTGGAGTCCGGCACCAGCAGCACCATCGCGATCAGCGCGACGACCACCACGGGCACGTTGACCAGGAAGATCGAGCCCCACCAGAAGTGTTCGAGCAGCAGTCCGCCGGTGATCGGGCCGATCGCGATGGCGAGGCCGACGCTGCCGGCCCAGATGCCGATGGCCTTGGGCTGCTCGTCGCGTTCGAAGACGTTCATCAGGACGGCGAGCGTGGCGGGCATGACGAACGCGGCGCCGAAGCCCATCACGGCACGCCAGGTGATCAGTTCGCCGGGCGAGCCGGACATGGAGGCGAAGGCGGAGCCGACTCCGAACAGGAGGATGCCGAAGAGCAGCACCTTCTTGCGGCCGATGCGGTCGCCGAGCAGTCCCGCGGTGAACAGGAGTCCGGCGAAGACGAGCGTGTAGGCGTTGATCGCCCACTCCAGCTCGCTCTGGGTGGCACCGATGCCGGTGGGTGCGGGGCTGGCGATGGTCTTGACCGCGACGTTCAGGATCGAGTTGTCCAGCACCACGATGAGCAGACTGAACATCAGAACGACGAGGATCGCCCAACGGCGGCGGTGAACCGCCTCGGGAACCTGGGGCAGGGCGGGGCGAGCGCCCGACGGTATTGACATGTCAGGGAGCTTATATGATTTCGATACGACACCGTCTCGTATTGGAAGGTCTTTACCGGGGTGCCGCCACGGACGCGAACGGGTGGGCCCACTTCCCGTGGACGGCCGCGGGATGCCACCATGGAACCGGTCCGGGGACGCCGTCAGGGCGCCTCGAGATGACGAAGGAGCCGTTGGCAATGTCGCTTCAGGCTGCGCAGAACAAGTCCGCCGCCACCCCCGCGGGAGCCACCACCGACAGCAGCAAGGCGCTGTACGGAGGCAAGAGCACCCGCCGTATCACCATCCATGACATCGCCGCCGCCACCGAGCGCGGCGAGAAGTGGCCCATGCTCACCGCCTACGACGCGATGACGGCGTCCGTCTTCGACGAGGCCGGTATCCCGGTCATGCTGGTCGGTGACTCCATGGGGAACTGCCACCTCGGTTACGAGACCACCGTGCCCGTCACGATGGACGAGATCGCGATCCTCTCCGCCGCTGTCGTACGGGGCACCAAGCGCGCCCTGATCGTCGCCGACCTGCCCTTCGGGGCCTACCAGGAGGGGCCGGTCCAGGCCCTGCGCAACGCCACCCGGCTGATCAAGGAGTCCGGTGTCGGCGCGGTCAAGCTGGAGGGCGGCGAGCGCAGCCACGAGCAGATCCGGCTGCTGGTCGACGCCGGTATCCCGGTCATGGCCCACATCGGTCTGACCCCGCAGTCTGTCAACGCGATGGGCTACCGGGTGCAGGGCCGCGGCGAGGAGGCCGCCCAGCAGCTGCTGCGCGACGCCAAGGCCGTGCAGGACGCGGGCGCGTTCGCCATCGTCCTGGAGCTCGTTCCGGCCGAGCTGGCCGCCGAGGTCACCCGCACCCTGCACATCCCGACCGTCGGCATCGGCGCCGGTCCCGACACGGACGCCCAGGTGCTGGTCTACACCGACATGGTCGGGCTGACCGGCGGCAAGGTGCCGCGCTTCACCAAGCAGTACGCGAACCTCCGCCAGGTGCTGGGCGACGCCGCGAAGGAGTTCGCGGAAGAGGTCGTGGGCGGCGCGTTCCCGGCCGCGGAGCACACCTTCCACTAGGTTCTTCCGTTCGGACCGAGCCGCGAGCCCGGCGTGATCCGAACGAGCGGCCCTGGGGTCCTTCGTCCGGATCCGGCGTGATCCGAACGAAAGCCCCACTTCCCCCGGGGTCCACCCGTTCAGCGGGACGGACCCCGGGTACGGACCACTGCCCGCACCACCGGCAGCCCGCCGACATCCCCCATCGGCGGGCTGTCGGCCCGTTGTCGGCGGACTGTCGGTGGCGCCTGGTCCCATGGTGGGCATGACGCGAATCGACAAGAACCCCAGGCGCGGCCCGAACGCCGTCGAGGTCCGGGGACTGGTCAAGCACTACGGCTCGACCAAGGCTCTGGACGGCGTGGACCTCGATGTCCGCGAGGGCACCGTGCTCGGTGTGCTCGGCCCCAACGGAGCCGGCAAGACCACGCTCGTACGCTGCCTGTCCACCCTGATCGTCCCCGACGCCGGGCACGCCGTCGTGGCGGGCTACGACGTGGTGAAGCAGCCCCGGCAGCTGCGCCGCACCATCGGCCTGACCGGGCAGTACGCCTCGGTCGACGAGAAGCTCTCCGGCTGGGAGAACCTCTACATGATCGGGCGGCTGCTCGATCTGCCGCGCAAGACCGCCCGCGCCCGTGCCGACGAGCTGCTGGAGCGGTTCTCGCTCACCGACGCCGCCAAGCGCGCCGCGATGGACTACTCCGGCGGCATGCGGCGCCGGCTCGATCTGGCCGCCTCGATGATCGGCAGCCCGGCCGTGCTCTACCTGGACGAGCCGACGACGGGGCTCGACCCCCGGACCCGCAACGAGGTCTGGGACGAGGTGCAGCGGATGGTCGCGGAGGGGGCGACCGTCCTGCTCACCACCCAGTACATGGAAGAGGCCGAGCAGCTCGCGAACGAGCTCACCGTCATCGACAAGGGCCGGATCATCGCCAACGGCGGGGTCGACGAGCTCAAGGCGAAGGTCGGCGGCCGCACCCTGCAGATCCGGCCCTCGGACCCGGCGCAGCTGGCCGCGATGGCGCAGGCGCTCAGGGAGGCCGGCCTCGACGGGATCGCGGGCGCCCAGGCCGTCCCGGACGAAGGCCTGCTGTACGTACCGATCCTCAGCGACGAGCAGCTGACCGCCGTCATCGGCCTGCTCGGCACCCGGGGCTTCTCGCTGGCCCATGTCGCCACCGCACTGCCCAGCCTGGACGAGGTCTTCCTGGCCATCACCGGCGAGAAGAGCGCTTCCGCCACCGACACGATCCCCACGGAGGTCGCGGCATGAGCACGACGATCCAGAAGCCCGCCCCCGCCGATGCCGCCGCTGTCGGCCGGCCGACGGCTCCCGCCGGAGAGGGCCGGATCGGGCTGCGCGGCAATCTGCGGCACATCGGGGCGCTGATGCGGCGCAATCTGCTCCAGATCAAGAAGGATCCGGAGTCGATGTTCGATGTGCTGCTGATGCCCATCATCTTCACCCTGCTGTTCGTGTACGTCTTCGGCGGATCCATCGGGTCGAGCCTGGGCGGCGACCGGCAGACGTACATCAACTACGTCGTCCCCGGCCTGATGGCGATGATGGGCATGAACATCGCCACCGCGGTCGGGACCGGTGTCAACGAGGACTTCCACAAGGGGGTCATGGACCGGTTCCGGACGATGCCGATCGCCCGCTCCTCGGTCCTCATCGCGAAGATCGCGGTCGAGCTGGGCCGGATGATGGTCGCCACGGCGATCCTGCTCGGCATGGGCTTCCTGCTCGGCATGGAGCTGAAGACCTCGGTGCTCGGCCTGCTCGCGGCGGTCGGCCTGTCGGCGGCCTTCGGCGCCGCGATCATGTGGATCTTCATCCTGCTCGGGCTGTCCCTGAAGACACCCCAGGCGGTTCAGGGACTGGGGATGCTGGTGCTCATTCCGCTGCAGTTCGGCTCTTCGATCTTCGCCCCGACCGCCACGATGCCCGGCTGGCTCCAGGCGTTCACCGACTACAACCCGCTGTCCAACCTGGCGGACGCGGCGCGCGGGCTGATGATCGGCGGGCCGGTCGCCCACTCGATGTGGCTGACGCTCGGCTGGGCGGTGGCGATCACCGCGGTGACGGCGCCGCTCGCGGTCTCCAAGTTCCGCAAGCGGAGCTGAGCCGTCACCGGTACGCCTCGACGAGGGCGGTGGCCTCCTCCAGGGAGAGGCCGCCGCCCTCGGCGTACGCGCTCTCGTAGGCGACCCGGCCGAGGACGGCGACGGCCAGTCGCTCCGCCTCGGCCCAGTCGTGCCGCTCCATCGACGTCGGTACGTGGCCCAGGGGCAGCAGTCCGCGGCCGGCCCCCAGCAGCCGGGCCGCGGTCGCGGCCCGGCGCTCGCCGCCGATGCCGGCCAACGACCGTGCGAGGCAGACGAGATGGTTGACGGACATGTGGGGCGCCACCATCCGGGACAGCCGGTCGTGCGACCGGACCAGCGCCTTCAGTCCCTTGGGCAAGGCCTCGGCGTACCGGCCGTCCTGGTTGTCCAGCCAGGCCAGTCCGCCCAGCATGAAGCCCTCGAAGATGGCCAGCGTCTCGGAGCGGAACTCCTCGCGCACCGCTTCCAGTTGCTCCCGGGCCTCGCCGGTGCGTCCGGTCCGTCCCAGCCACAGGGCGAGGAAGAGCCGGGCGGCGGGCATCGCCTCGTGACCAGTACGTCCCTCCGCGACCACCTCCCGAAGGATCGCCTCGCCCTCGTCGCCGCGGCCGAGTTCGGTGAGCACGGACGCGTACCGGGACCGCAGGACCGACACCTGGGACTCGGCGCCGAGCTCTCGCGCGTAGCCGATGGCGGCCCGGAAGTCCTCGGCCGCGCGCACGTACTCGCCCCGTTTCTCGTTGGCCTCGCCCCGGGAGGAGAGCGCCTCGGCGGCGCCCCAGTCGTCGCCGAGGCGGACGAAGATCTCCAGGCTCTCGTCCGCGTCACGGCGCGCGTCTCCCGCCCATTCGGACCGGTTGGCCAGCACGTTGGCGCGCATCTGGAGCGCACCGGCCAGTTCCCACGCGTAGCCGAACTCCCGGCTGGCACGGACCGTTTCGTCCAGCAGCTCGCGCAGGTCGTCGACCCCGCCGGTCAGCATGACCGCGAAGAACCAGAGCGACGCCGGGGTGCGGCAGGTCTGCGGCTGGCCCGCGCGGTAGGTGTCCGCGATGACGCGCAACCGGGCCATTCCCCTCGCGTCGGTCCACACGTCCTGGGAGTGGTCCATGCTGACCAGTTGGACCAGGGCCACCTGGCGCCGTGCTTCCTGGAGCAGTTCGGGCGACATGGGCGGCGGCGCGTCGATGCAGCGCTCGTGGAGGGACGGCGCGGGTTCGGCGGGCCCGGCGAACGGGTCGGGGCCCAGCGCGGCGGCCATGTCGGCCCAGTGCAGGGCGTCGGTGCGCAGATCGCGCATCTGCCAGTACCAGCACAGCGACAGCACCATGCAGAGCGCCTCCTGCTCGTCGCGGGCGGCGACGGCCCGGCGCAGGGCGATGCGGAGGTTCTCGTACTCGCGCTGGAGGAGGTCGATCGCGGCCCGCTGCCCGGCGCCGCGGAGCTCGGGGTCGGCGGTCCGGGCCAGTTCCCGGAAGTGCACCAGGTGGCGCCGCTCCACGGCGCCCCGCTCCGCCGCCTCGTCGAGCCGTTCGGCGGCGTACTCGCCCACGGTCTCCAGCAGCCGGTAGCGCATCTCGCCGCCGTCGGCGGGCGCGGCGACGACGAGGGACTTGTCGACGAGCGAGCCGAGCAGCCCGGCGACGTCGGGCACACCCCGCGGGCCGTCCGTGCAGACGGCCTCGGCGGCGGCCAGGGTGCAGCCGCCCGCGAAGACCGACAGACGGCGCAGCACGGCCCGTTCGGAGTCGTCGAGCAGGTCCCAGGACCAGTCGACGACGGCACGCAGCGTCTGCTGGCGGGGCAGGACGGTACGGGCGCCGCTGGTGAGCAGACGGAACCGGTCGTCGAGCCGGTCGGCGATCTGGCGCGGGGTGAGCATCCGCAGCCGGGCGGCGGCGAGTTCGATGGCGAGCGGCAGCCCGTCGAGGCGGCGGCAGATCTCGGCGACGGCCGCGGCGGTCTCCTCGTCCGCGTCGGCCCGGAAGCCGGGCCGCGCGGCGGCGCCGCGGTCGGTGAACAGCCGGAGCGCCATCGGGTCGGGCAGCGGGTCGACGGGCCGGACGAACTCGCCGGGCACCCCGAGGGGTTCGCGGCTGGTGGCCAGTACGGTGAGTTCCGGACAGCGGGCGAGGAGATGGTCGGCGAGGGTGGCGGCGGCCCCGACGACGTGCTCGCAGTTGTCCAGCAGGAGGAGCATCCGGCGCCGTGAGCAGTACTCGGTGAGGCGTACGAGGGGGTCGCCGGCGTTGCCCTCGGCGACCCTCAGCTCCTCGGCGCCGGCCCCGCGCAGCACGGTCTCGCGGGCGCCGAGCGCGGTCAGCACGGCCTGCGGGACCGCCTCGGGATCGTCGACGGGGGCCAGTTCGGCCAGCCAGACGCCGTCCGGCCAGGCGGAGGCGACGGATTCGGCGGCCTCCTGGGAAAGCCGGGTCTTGCCCGCCCCGCCGGGGCCCAGGAGGGTGACCAGCCGGGCGTGCGAAAGGTCCTCGCGCAGGGCGTCGATGTCGCCCTCGCGCCCGACGAAGCTGGTGAGCCGGGCCCGGAGGTTTCCCCGCGGGGCGGCGGGGGTCCGGGTACGGGCGGCCGGGGCCGCCACGACCGGCCGATCCGGGTCCCGATGGAGCAACTCGGCGTGCAGGGACCGCAGTTCGGGGCCGGGATCGGTACCGAGGCGGTCGGCGAGCACGGTGCGCACCTCGTCGTACGCGGCCAGCGCCTGCGCCGGGCGCCCGGCGTCGCGCAGGGCCCGCAGCCGCAGCGCCTGGAGGGGTTCGTCGATCGGGTGCTCGGCGCAGAGGGCGAGCAGTTCGGGCAGGATCTCGTCCGGGCGGCCGAGCGCGAGGGCGGCGGCGAGTCCGGTGCGCCGGGCGTCCAGACGCCGGGCAGCCCAGCGGGCCGCGACGGCGCCGCGGTCGGGGAGATCGGCCAGGACCGGCCCCCGCCACAGGGCGAGCGCGTCGTCGAGCACGGTCTGGGCCTTCGCCGCGTCGCCCGCCTCCAGTGCCCGCGCGCCCTCCGCCGCGAGCCGCTCGAATCGGTACAGGTCGACCGCGTCCGGCTCCGCGGCGAGCCGGTAGCCGCTCTCCGCCGAGGCGACCGCCGCATGGCCGAGCGCCCGTCGGAGCCGGCCGACGAGCGCCTGCAGGGCACCCACCGCGTCGGCCGGCGGGTCGCCGTCCCACACCTCGTCGATGAGGACAGCGGCCGGGACGGTGCGGCCGGGGCGCAGCGCGAGGACGGTGAGGAGGGCGCGCAGCCGTGCCCCGCCGAGGGCGACGGCCGTGCCGTCGTCGCGGAGTGCCAGGGTGGTTCCGAGGATGCAGTAACGCACGCGCCTATTCTCCGTGACCGGGGCCGGGAAGGGGACGCACGTTCGGCCGTACCCGTGTTCGCCGTGTGCCGGAATCGTTCGTCATGCCCCCACCCTTCACGGAACCACCGCCCCGACGTGAGACGTTTGTGACGTGTCGGCTGTACGGTCGCTCTCGCCGCCCGTCGCCCCGTCCCTCTTCCGGCCAGCCACCTGGAGTTCGCCGATGACCACCGCAAGCGCCCGCAGCGACCGGCGGATCAGCCCGGTCTTCCTCGGGATCGTCGCCGTGATGGCGGTGTCGGCCTGGGCGGTGTGGACGGATTTCGCGCAGCAGCCCGGAATCGCCTTCTTCCTCTTCGTGACGGCGGCCTGGGTGGTGTCGCTCTGTCTGCACGAGTACGCGCATGCCCGTACCGCGCTGCACAGCGGGGACATCTCCATCGGGGCGAAGGGCTATCTGACCCTGAATCCGCTGAAGTACACCCATGCGCTGCTGAGCATCGTGCTTCCGGTGCTGTTCGTGATCATGGGCGGTATCGGTCTGCCCGGCGGTGCGGTCTTCATCGAGCGGGGCCGGATCAGCGGGCGCTGGAAGCACAGCCTGATCTCGGCGGCGGGCCCGCTGACGAACGTGCTGTTCGCGATCGTGTGCACGGCGCCGTTCTGGCTGCACGCGCTGGACGGCGTGCCGGTCGGCTTCCAGTACGCGCTGGGATTCCTGGCGCTGCTCCAGGTCACCGCGGCGATCCTCAACTTCGTCCCGGTGCCGGGGCTGGACGGCTACGGCGTGATCGAGCCCTGGCTCTCGTACCGGATCCGCCGGCAGGCCGAGCCGTTCGCCCCGTTCGGGCTGATCGCGGTCTTCGGTGTGCTGTGGATCCCCGAGATCAACCACGCGTTCTTCGACGCGATCCACGCTCTGCTGCGGACCCTGGGCATCAGCGAGTTCACGACGTACTGCGGATTCGACACCTACCGCTTCTGGCAGGCGGCCGATCCGGTCTGCGCGGTCAACCGCTGACCGCCGCTCAGCCGGCGGCCTGTGCGCGCTGCCGACGGAGGTAGAACCACGCCATGTTGGACGAGAGCCCGGCCAGCAGCACCCAGACGATCCCGAGCCAGCTGCCCTGGACGAACGAGATCACGGCCGCGACGACGGCCAGGACGCAGACGGCGATGGCGTAGAGAGCGAGGCGGGGCATGGGGGGCGGCTCCTGTCCGGGGTGGTGCACGGTCCCGTCCAGTGTCCCCCATGCCCCTTTCGGCTCGCCGCAGGGTGGGGCGGGAACGTGCTCAGACGTCGGTGGTACGCAGCCCCGCGTGCGCCTGGTAGCGACGGTTGACCGAGATCAGGTTGGCGACCAGCGACTCGACCTGGTGGGCATTGCGCAGCCGCCCGGCGAAGATGCCGCGCATACCGGGGATCCGGCCCGCCAGCGCCTGCACGAGGTCGGTGTCGGCGCGGGCCTCGCCGAGCACCAGCACATCGGTGTCGATCTCCTCGATGGCCTCGTCCTGCAGCAGCACCGCCGAGAGGTGGTGGAAGGCCGCGGTGACCCGGGACTCCGGCAGCAGGGCGGCGGCCTGCTCGGCGGCACTGCCCTCCTCGGGCTTCAGGGCGTAGGCGCCCTTCTTGTCGAAGCCGAGCGGGTTCACGCAGTCGATGACCAGCTTGCCCGCGAGCTCGTCGCGCAGCGACTCCAGGGTCTTGGCATGGCCGTCCCAGGGCACGGCGACGATCACGACATCGCTGCGGCGCGCGCATTCGGCGTTGTCCGCGCCCTCGACGCCGTGGCCGAGCTCGTCGGCGGCGGTCCGCGCGCGGTCGGCGGCGCGGGAGCCGATGATCACCTTCTGCCCGGCGCGGGCGAAGCGGTGGGCGAGCCCGCGGCCCTGCGGCCCGGTGCCGCCGAGCACGCCGACGGTCAGTCCGGACACATCGGGGAGGTCCCACGGGTCCTTGGCGGGGGGCTTGGGCGCACTGCCACTGTCATTCGTAGTCATGGCTGCGACACTACTGCCCGCGTCGGTAAGGAACGCCTTGTCGTCCCACCAGCGGTCCGGCTCGCAGCGCCGGACCCGTTCGGACGGTTCCGGCGGCGTTCGCCGGTGGCGGGGCCAGGCCCTGGGGCATGATGCCGGGCCATGGATGCCGTACGTGTCGCCCTGCTGCGCGAAGTGCTCGCCGGGACGGAGTGGCCCGCGGCGGCCCGGCGGTTCGCCGGGGCGCTCAGATCCTCCGTCGTCCCGCACGGCGGCGGTCTGCTGCTGGTGGGCACGGCGGCGTACGAGCCGTGGCACCTGGCGGCCCATCTGGTGGACGAGTCCGCCTGGTCCGGGCTGCCGGAGCTGGCCCCCACTCTGGTGCGCCATCGGGTGGATCCGGGTGATCCGGCGCACCTGGCCGTCGGTCTGGCCCGGATCGAGGCGGCCGGGCGGGGCGAGACGCTGCTGCTGGTGGCCCCGGAGCGGCCCGGCGCCGGGCTGCTGGAGCGGGTGCACGACGCTCGTCGGGCCGGGGCGACGGTCCTCTCGCTGGACGGCGGCGACCCCGAGGTACGGGGGCTCGCCCACGAGACGCTCGCGGTGACCGCCACCGACGATGTCGACCTGGACACCGTGCAGCACCTGGTGAGCGCGGCCGCCGGGGAGAACAGCGCCCCCGCGCCGCGCGGCCGCCGCCGCTTGCGGGACCGGCTCTCCCGGCTCGCCGACCAGCTGACGGCACCACCACCGGCCCGGTGGTGAGCACCGGGGCCCCGGCGGCACGATCCGCCGGGACGCCGGGCGCCCCGGCCGCCCCACACCCCGGCCGCCGCGCACTCCCTCGCCCCCTGGGTTCCACGGCTGCCGCGATAATCTGTTGCAGCGCGCACCGGCGGCGCCGGAGCATGGCCTCTCGTGACCTCAGCTCCCTCCCCGGCCACCCGGCTGCGCGCGCTGCTGCCCGACCTCTCGCCACTGCGCTCCTCGGCCGACTTCCGGCTGCTGTGGATCCAGGGGCTGGTGACCTACTTCGGCAGCTTCATGGCGTTGATCGCGCTGCCGCTCCAGATCAAGGAGCTGACGGGTTCACCGCTGGCCGTCGGCGCGATGGGCGCGGTCGAGCTGGTGCCGCTGGTCGTCTTCGGTCTGTACGGAGGGGCGCTCGCGGACGCCGTGGACCGCCGCAAGGTGATCCTGGGCACCGAGGCGGGGCTGGGGCTGCTCGCCCTCGTACTCCTGGTGAACGCCGCGCTGCCCGACCCCCTGCTCTGGCCGCTCTATCTGGTCGCGGGCGGGGTCTCCGCGCTCGCCGGGCTCCAGCGGCCCGCGCTGGACTCCCTGATGGCCCGGATCGTGCCGCACCACCAGCTGACCGCGGCCGCCGCGCTGAACTCGTTGCGCTGGCAGTTCGGCGCGATCACCGGTCCCGCGGTGGCCGGACTGGTGGTGGCCTACGCCGGGCACGCCACGGCCTACACGGTCACGGTGGCCACGTTCACCGTCTCCGTGCTGCTGTGCCTGCGGCTGGCACCCGCGCCGCCCTCCCCGGACAGCGCGAAGCCCTCGCTGCGCGGCATAGCGGAGGGGGCGAGGTACGCCTGGAACCGGCCGGTGCTGCTGGGGACCTACGCGGTCGATCTGGCGGCGATGTTCTTCGCCTTCCCGAACACGATCTTCCCGTTCCTCGCCGACGAGCTGGACGCCGAGTGGTCACTGGGCCTGATGTACGCGGCGGGGTCGGTCGGTTCCCTGGTCCTGGGCCTGACCAGCGGCTGGACGTCGCGGGTACGGCGGCACGGGCTCTTCGTGGTGTTCGGGGCGGCGGCCTGGGGGCTGGCGATCGCGGCGGCCGGGTGGTTCAGCGACGTGTGGCTGGTGCTGCTCTGTCTGGCCGTGGCGGGCGCGGGCGACATGCTCAGCGGTCTCGGCCGTTCCACGATCTGGAACCAGACCATCCCGGAGGAGCTGCGGGGCCGGCTGGCGGGCATCGAGGTGCTCTCGTACAGCGTCGGCCCGCAACTGGGCCAGGTGCGGGCCGGTGCGATGGCGGGGTGGACGGGGACCCGCTCCGCGATCTGGGGCGGGGGCGTGGCGTGCGTCGCCTCGGTCGCGCTGCTGACCGCGACGCTGCCGAAGCTGCTGACGTACGACTCCGAGACGGACGAGGACGCGGTGCGCAGGCGCGCGGCCAGGGAGTCGAGCCCGTCCGGCGTCTGAGGAACGGGGACCGGGGGCGCCCCCGGTCCCGGCGTCCCGGTCCCGGCCCCGGTCAGGCCTCCGCATCAGGCGGCGTGCCCCGGTCGTGCCACTTGGGGTCCGTCTCCCACTCCAGATTCCGCTCCTGCGCCGTCTCCATCGCGTGGCGCGCCTCCTCGGGGGTGGCGTACGGCCCGAAACGGTCCTTGGCCGGGCACTCGGGGCCCTCCTCGACCTTCTGATGCTGCAGGCAGTAGTACCACTCGCCCGGCTTGCCGGCCGTGCGCTTCTTGAACAGGGCCATCATCGGCTCCTTCCCTCGGGGTCATGCTGCCCCAAGCGCCCTGGTTAGACTCGCTGACATGTCTGGCCAGTCGCTGCTCGTACCCGGGGAGATCACTCCCATCCGTTCCGTACCCGGAAACATCCGGCGCCCCGAGTACGTGGGCAAGCCGGGCCCCACCCCGTACACCGGTCCGGAGGTGCAGGACGCCGACACCGTCGAGCGCATGCGCGTCGCGGGGCGGATCGCCGCGCAGGCGATGGCGGAGGCCGCGAAGCACATCGCCCCGGGCGTCACGACGGACGAACTCGACCGGGTCGCCCACGAGTTCATGTGCGACCACGGCGCCTACCCGTCGACGCTCGGCTACCGGGGATTCCCCAAGTCGCTCTGCACCTCGCTCAACGAGGTGATCTGTCACGGCATCCCGGACTCCACGGTGCTGCGCGACGGCGACATCGTGAATCTCGACGTCACGGCCTACATCAACGGGGTGCACGGCGACAACAACGCCACGTACCTCTGCGGCGACGTGGACGAGGAGTCCCGGCTGCTCGTGGAGCGCACCGAGGAGGCGCTGAACCGCGCCGTCAAGGCGGTCCGGCCGGGGCGCCAGGTCAATGTGATCGGGCGGGTCATCGAGTCGTACGCGAAGCGCTTCGGGTACGGGGTGGTGCGGGACTTCACCGGGCACGGGATCAATTCCTCGTTCCACTCCGGTCTGATCATCCCGCACTACGACAGCCCGCACGCGACCACCTTGATGCGGCCCGGCATGACGTTCACCATCGAGCCGATGCTGACGCTGGGCAGCCATGACTACGACATGTGGGACGACGGCTGGACCGTGGTGACGAAGGACCGCAGGCGTACGGCCCAGTTCGAGCACACGCTGGTGGTCACGGAGACGGGCGCCGAGATCCTGACGCTCCCGTAACCACACGGACAGTTCTTTCCCGAAGCGGTCGCCCCCGGGCGGCCGCTTTCTCGTGTTCCCGTTGCTCCCACTGTCCGCGCGAACCCGGCGCGGCGGTTGAACCAGGCGTATCGTTTTTACCGACAGGCTGTCGGGAAGCTGTTGACTTAGGTAAGCCTAAGTAAGAAGATCGGGAATGTCGACAGCCACCGCCCCCCGCGGTCGCTGCCGATGTTTCCGTCTCTTCCCGGACTTCCCGTCCCCCTCGGCCCCCGGAGGCCCGCCTTGAACGCAACCGCCGCCCCCACGCCCTTCTCGACACTCATCCGCACCGCCTCGCACGAGCAGCACACCGAGGCGGAGACCTCGACCTTCATGAGCGACCTGCTCGGCGGGCGGCTCGGAGTGGACGCGTACACGCGCTACACCGAGCAGCTGTGGTTCGTGTACCGGGCGCTGGAGGAGGGCGCCCAGGCATTGCGGAGCGACCCGGTCGCCGGTCCGTTCATACGGCCCGAGCTGATGCGCACCGCCGAGCTGGAGCGCGATCTGGCCCATCTGCGGGGTGCCGGCTGGCGCGAGGGCCTGGAGCCACTGCCCGCCACGGCCGCGTACGCCGCCCGGGTCGCGGAGTGCGCCCGGACCTGGCCCGCCGGTTACGTCGCGCACCACTACACCCGGTATCTCGGCGACCTCTCGGGCGGTCAGATCATCCGTGACAAGGCGGAGAGGACCTGGGGGTTCGCTCGCAAGGGCGACGGGGTCCGGTTCTATGTCTTCGAGGAGATCGCCAACCCCGCCTCGTTCAAGCGGGACTACCGCGAGCTGCTGGACGCGGTGAACGCGGACGACCTGGAGAAGCAGCGCATCGTCGACGAGTGCAAGCGGGCCTTCGCGCTGAACACGGCCGTGTTCCGGGAGCTCGGCGAGGTGTTCCCGCTCAGCGCGTAGGGCCTTGCCCGGCGTGGCGGGGTGACCGGCGTTCGCCGGTCGCCCCGGTTCAGCGTCGGGCGCGGACGGCGGCGAGTGTCACGCGGCCCCCGACCTCCACCGTGCCGTCGGGCGTGGGGGCGGTGAGGATCTGGGAGCCGCGTCCTTGCGTGATGTTGAGGGCGCGCCCCAGCTCCGCGCTGAGCAGCAGGGCCGCCGCGCCCGTCGCCTCGTCCTCCACGATGTTGTCGTCGCGCCGGGGGAACGCCCGCGCCCTGACCCGGCCGGCCGCCTCGTCCTCCCAGGCCCATACGTACAGCCAGCCCTCCCCCGGCGGCGGCCCGGTCAGCGCCTCGACGTCGGCGGCGGACCCGTACCGCTCCAGCGTGCGCGGGGGTGCCCACTCGGGGCGGGCGGTGATCCAGCTGAACTCGCCGTCCTGACGGGCGAAGACCTCCCCGACCGGAAGTTCCAGGATCTCCAGGTCGAGCAGCCAGGCCGTGCCGACGAGCGGATGCCCGGCGAACGGGAGGCGGAGACCCGGGGTGTAGATGTCGACGTGTCCGCGCTCGGGGTCGTCGACGAACACGGTCTCGCTGAAGCCGAGCCGGCCTGCCAGCGCCTGCCGGGACGCCCGGTCCGGGTAGGCGCTGCCGTCGCGCACCACACCGAGGGCGTTGCCGTGCCGGCCGTCGGGGCCGCAGAACACGCGTAGTACGTCGATGCCCGCGGGTACGTCGAAGTCGCTGTCGCTCACGTCAGCATTCAAGCACCGCCCGGGTGGCGGCCGTTCGGCCGGTCCAGCCGGGCGGTGCCGTCATGGGACGCGGACGGGTCAGGCGGTACGACGGCGGCGGGCCGCGATCACGACTCCGGCGCCGGCCACCACGACCACGCCCGAGGCGGCGAACAGGGCGCCGGCCGGGAGGTCGGAGCCGGTGGCGGCGAGGGAACCCGGGCCGCCGACCGAACCGCCCACCGAACCACCGACCGAGTTGCCGCCCACGCTGCCGCCACCGGCGGTCGTGGAGCCTCCCGCCAGGCCGGTGGAACCGGCGGAACCCGTGCCGCCCGTACCGCTGGGGAGTTCGGCGTCCTTGTCGAGGGCGACCGCGACGGTCAGCGCGTCGAGCTGCTCGCCCGCCCGGTACATGCCCCCGAAGGCCTTGGTGCCGTCGGCACTGAGGGTCGCCGGTACCGCCGAGAGGGTCACCACGCCGTCCTTCGCGGCGAGTTCGCCCTTGGGCAGCTTCAGGTCGGCGATCGCGAGACCGGTGTAGGTGGAGACCTTCTTCGTCTCTCGGTCCTTGGTGGTGACGTCCGCGATCAGCGTGCCCTTCGTCCCGTTCACCTGGATCTCCACGTCGGTCAGGGAGAGGTCCAGGGTGTACGCGCCGTTCTCCTCGTGGCCCAGGAAGCGGACCCTGCCGTCGAACCCGGCGTTCAGGGTCTGCTTCGCGGCGTCGAAGTGGCCGGTGGCGTCGGGGAACCGGTAGCCGTCGCCGGACACGGTGGCACCTCCCGTCGTCTCGATTCTGCCGTGGGCGATCGGGCCCGTGACGTAGCTGCGGAAGGACTTCTTCACGCCCCAGTCCAGGGTGCCGTCGACGATCGCGCCCGGGTCGGCGGCGGCCGGCTCGTCGGTGGCCGGGGCGGAGGGGGACGGGGGCGCGGACGAGGTGGGCTTCCCGCTCGGCCCGGTGGTCGGCTCCGCGGTCGGCTCCGTGGTGGGCTTCCCGGTGGGTTCGGGCGTCGGCTTCCCGGTCGGCTCGGTGGTCGGCTCCTGCGTGGGCTTCCCGGTCGGGGCCGTGACCGCCTTCACCGAGAGCGTGGCCGGGTCGAGCGCGTCGCCCTCCTTGTACTGGCCGTTGAATGCCTCGGAGCCCGCCTTCGTCAGCGTCGCCGGGATGTCCTCGAAGACCATCGCGCCGCCCGCACCCCGGCCCGGCTTCACCGCCGAGAGGTCGAGGGCGGCGAACGCCACGTCGTCGCGGGTGCCCTGCGGGGTCGTGACGTCGACGGTGATCGTGCCGCCGGTACGGGTCGTGGCGAGCTTCACGTCGGAGAGCGTGATGTCGAGAACGCCCCCGTGGGCGTAGAAGTTGACGCCGCCCCCGAAGGCGGTGTCGGTGGCGTGCGTGGCCGTGTCGTAGGTGCCCTTGCCGTCGGCGAAGGTGAACACTCCGTTGTCGGGTGCCTGGGTGGCACCGTTCTCGGCGGTGATCCTCCCGCCGGAGAACGGCGAGGCGAGGTACTTGCGGAAGGACTCCTTGACGCCCCATTCCAGCGTGCCGTCCTTCAGCTCCAGCTTCGGCGCCGTGGCAGCCGCCCCGTCAAAGGCGGTGCTGTCGGCGGCGAACGCCGGAAGGGCGAACGCGGCCGCGCCGAGGGCGGCTGCCGTGGCGACGGCGGCGGCGAGAGCTCTGGGACGGCGGTTTGTTGCCATGGTCGGTGGTCTCCTCAGAGGATGGGAAGCGGGGGTGGGAGGGGGGCCAGGGTCTTTCGCCCGCCACGGATTACGGGCCAGCCCTCAGTTGTTGCGGCGTCGGGCGAGGTACAGCGCGGCAGCCGCCGCGGTGAGTACGCCCGCACCGCCGATGCCGAGGTACAGCCCGGTCCGGGAACCGGGACCGGGGTCGGCGTCGGACGCCGATGCGGCGGTGGTCGTGGTCTTCTCCGCCGGCGGGCCGGACGGGTCGGGCGCGCTGCCCAGGTCGGGCAGGGCGGGGAGTTCGGCCCGGGTGTCGACGGCGACGGCCAGCGAGACCGGGTCCATCGCGGTGCCGGCCCGGTAGAGCGAGCCGAACGCCTGCGCACCGTCGGCGGTGAGGGTCGCGGGGGCCTCGGTGAGGACGGCGAGCCCGTTCTTCGGCGTGAAGCCCTTCGCGGCGAAGGTGACGAGCGGGACGGCCTTTCGCCGGTCGCCGCCGCTCTGGACGTCGGCCGAGAGCGTGCCCCGGCCCGCCTTCACCCGGACCGCGACCGCGGAGAGCTTCAGATCGAGCCCATCGGCGCCGGTGAAGCGGACGCTGCCCGCGAAGCCCGCGTCCAGGCTCCGCCCCGCCGGGTCGTACGTGCCCTTGCCGCGTGGGAAGCGGAAGAGCGCCCCGCCGTCCTCGGCACCCTCGGCGAGGGTCCACCTCCCCTTGCCTACGGAGCCCGTGACGTACTCGCGGAAGGTCCGGCGCACGCCCCAGTCGACGGCGGCGTCCTCGAAGCGGCCCGCCGCCTGGTGCGCCTTCTCCCTCTTCTTCGAATCCTTCGGCTTTTCGGGGGACTTGGCCGCGGACGGCTGCCCGGCGGGGGCGGAGGTGTCCACGGAGAGGCTGATCGGGTCGAGCGGCGTGCCGGCCGTGTAGTAGCCGGCGAACGCCTTCGCGCCTTGTGAAGTCAGCGTCGCCGGGATGTTGTTGAGGGCGATGGGGGTGGAACCGCCCTTCATGTCGATCCCGGACAGACCGAGTCTCGCCAGCGGCACCTGGGCGGCCGAGGTGACGCGACCGCTCCCCCGGTCCTTGCTGACCATGTCCGCGTGGACGGTGCCGCTGCCGCCCGAAATGCGGACCGTGGGGCGGCTGATGGTCAGGTCCAGCTCATGGCCCCCGGTGGACTTCTTGTGACCGAGGAATCGGACCCCGCCCGAGAAGGCGGAGCTGAAGGCGCCGGTCGCCGGGTCGTAGGAACCGGTGGCGGAATGGAAGCGGAACTGGCTGCCGCCGACCGTGGCGGCACCACCGGTCAGGCTCCAACTGCCATTTGCGACGGGGCCGGTGACGTAGCTCTGGAAGGAGGACTTGATGCCCCAGTCCAGCCTGCCGCCCTGCACCGTGCGACTCGCCGCTTGCGCGGCGGTGGCCGGGAGCAGGACTCCCAGCACCGCCGTCAGGAGCGTGACGGCGAGTGCTCGGGCAGGTCTGGACGGCAGCATGGAACCCCTCCGAAATCTGGAAACTGAGGTAAGGCTAACCTAAGCTATGCGCGTCTCGTGGAGGTACCCCTTCCACCACATCACTCGCGAACAATGACCAACTGCCCACGCATGACGACAGGACGGTGCCCCAGTGCGCTTCTCGCAGGACTTCGCCCCACCGGGCCAGGGCGGCCGACGGCCGGGGCGCGGGCGGTCCGGGAGCCGTGGACCGCTCGACGCCCTGACGGCCGCCCTCGCCCTGGCCCTCGTCCTGACGGGCTGCGGCGGCGGTACGGAGACGAAGGCACCCACTGCCGGGGCCGCCGCCGACCGGGTCGAGCCCCTCGCCACCGCGCCTGAGCCGCAACTGCCCGTCACGGTGAAGTCGGCGGACGGCATCGAGGTGACCGTCGCCTCGACCGACCGCATCGTTCCGCTGACCGGTGGCCTGAGCGAGATCGTCTTCACGCTCGGCCTCGGCAAGCGGGTCGTGGCCCGTGACATCACCGCCACCTTCGAACAGGCCGCGAAGCTCCCGGTGGTGACCCGGGCCCATGACGTCTCGGCTGAGAGCGTGCTCTCGCTGAGACCGACGGTCGTCCTGGCGGAGACCACGACCGGCCCTTCGGAGGCCATCGACCAGATCCGCGACGCGGGTATCCCGCTCGTCGTCGTCGAACCCGCCAAGGAACTCGACGACGTCGGCCGCCGGATCGACACCGTGGCGGCGGCCCTGGGCGTGCCGGACTCAGGCGCCGAACTCGACGCGCGCACCCGGTCCCGCATCGAGGCCGTAGAGAAGTCCGTGCCCGCCCCGGCCGACGGGCGCGAGAAGCCCCGGGTCGCCTTCCTCTATCTGCGCGGCTCGGCCTCCGTCCATCTGCTGGGCGGCCGGGACTCCGGCGCGAGTTCGCTCATCGAGGCGGCGGGGGCCGTCGACGCGGGCAAGGCGTCCGGGCTGAAGAAGGACTTCACCGCCATCACCAGCGAGGCCCTGGCCAACGCCGCGCCCGACGCCATCCTGGTGATGAGCAGGGGACTCGACTCGGTGGGCGGCGTCGACGGTCTGCTGAAGATCCCGGGCGTCGCCGAGACCCCGGCCGGGATGGACCGGCGGATCATCTCCATCGATGACGGCGTGCTGCTGAACTACGGGCCGCGCACGGACCGGGTGCTGAGCGAACTGGTCGCCCGGCTCCATCCGAAGGGCGGGGCGGACAAGTGACCACCTCCTGCGACGAACGCACCCCGCCGGCCACCACCACGGCCCCGGAACCCCGGACGCCCGGCCCCCGGCGCTCCACCGGCCTCGTCCTGACCGCGGGGCTGCTCGCCGCCCTCGTGGTGTGCTGCCTGCTCTCCGCCGGACTCGGCGCGTACCGCATCCCGCTCGGCGATGTCCTCGCCTCCGTCCAGCACCGGCTCGGCCTCGGCGGCGCCGCGCTCGACCGGGTCGGGGAGAGCGTGCTGTGGAACGTACGGCTGCCGAGGGTCGTCCTCGCGCTGCTCGTCGGGGCGTCGCTGGGCTGCGCGGGCGCCCTGATGCAGGGCGTGTTCGGCAATCCGCTCGCCGAGCCCGGGGTGATCGGGATCTCCTCCGGCGCGGCGGTCGGTGCCGTCGCCTCGATCTCGCTCGGGCTGAACTTCCTCGGCAACTGGACCATCACCGTCTGCGCGTTCGTCGCCGGGCTCGCGACGGTGCTGCTGGTGTACGCGCTGTCGCGGTCGGGCGGCCGGGCGGAGGTCGTGACGCTGATCCTCACCGGGATCTCGGTCAACGCCTTCGCGGGAGCGCTGATCGGGCTGTTCGTCTTCTTCGCCGACAACGCGCAGATCTCGCAGATCACCTTCTGGCAGCTGGGCTCGCTGGCGCAGGCGACCTGGCCCAAGGTGCTCGCCGTGCTGCCCTGCGCGGCGCTCGGGCTGCTCGTGGCGCCGTTCCACTCCCGGAAGCTGGACCTCCTCGCGCTCGGCGAGCGGCCCGCCCGGCATCTGGGGGTCGACGTCGAACGGTCGCGGATCACACTCGTCCTCGTGGTGGCACTGCTGACCGCCGCCGCGGTGGCGGTCGCCGGGATCATCTCGTTCGTGGGGCTGCTGGTCCCTCATCTGCTGCGGATGGCCAACGGTCCCGGGCACCGCTTCCTCGTCCCCGGCAGCGCGCTCGGCGGTGCCCTGGTGCTGGTGGCGGGCGATCTCGCGGCCCGCACCGTCGCCGCCCCCGCCGAGCTGCCGCTCGGCGTGCTGACCGCGCTCTTCGGCAGCCCGTTCTTCTTCTGGCTGCTGCGCAGGACCCGTCGCAGGCAAGGTGGTTGGGCATGAGGACGCCGAGGAATCCGTTCCGGGGACGGGGCCGGCTGCTGCCCGCTCCCGTTCCGCCCGGCTCCCCCGTCGCCGAGGCGCGCGGGCTGCGGGTGCGGCTGGGCCGGCGGCCGGTGCTCGACTCCATCGACCTGACCGCGTACGCGGGCGAGGTGCTGGCGCTCGTCGGGCCCAACGGGGCGGGGAAATCGACCCTGTTGGCGGCGCTGGCCGCCGATCTTCCCGCCGAGAGCGGCGGAGTACGGATCGACGGGCGCCCGGTCGCCGACTGGTCCGCCGCCGAACTGGCCCTGCGCCGGGCGGTGCTGCCGCAGTCCGCCGCGCTGTCGTTCCCGTTCCCGGTGGCGGACGTCGTGCGGATGGGGCGGGCACCTTGGGCCGGGACGGAGCGGGCGGACGAGGACGATCCGGCCATCGCCGCAGCGATGGCCGCCACCGAGGTGACCGAGTTCGCCGAACGCCCCTTCTCCGCGCTGTCCGGTGGCGAGCGGGCCCGGGTCGCGCTGGCCAGGGTGCTGGCACAGCGCGCCCCGCTGCTGCTGCTCGACGAGCCGACCGCCGCGCTCGATCTGCGCCACCAGGAGCTGGTGCTGCGGATCTGCCGGGAGCGGGCCGCCGCCGGGATCGCGGTCGTCGTCGTGCTGCACGATCTGGGGCTGGCCGCGGCGTACGCGGACCGGGCCGCCGTGCTGCGCGACGGGCGGATAGCGGTGGCGGGCCCGCCCGCCGAGGTGTTCACGGGTGAACTGCTCGGCGAGGTCTACCGGCAGCCGGTCGAGGTCTTCCCGCATCCGCGCACCGGGGCACCCCTCGTGGTACCGACACGAGACACCCGACCGTCGCTTGACCTTTCCATGAGCCTTCCGTGAGGCGATCGTGATCTCCCCGCTCCCGCACCGCCGGGATGAGAGCTGAATCACTGCACAGGCGGGTACGGGTCAGGTAAGCCTCGGTTAAGTTAGGTCTGCCTCACCTGTCTTTGTCCGACCTTCTCCCGCTTCTCCTTCATCCTCTGTGGAGCCCGTATGCGAGCCGTTCGTTTCTCCGTCGTCACCGCTGCCGCGACGGTGGCAGCCCTGACCGCCGTCACGGGCTGCGCGCAGAAGAGCGACGGAAAGGGAGACAACGCCCTGCAGGTCGTCGCGAAGGACGACGCCTGCGAGCTGTCGAAGAAGAAGCTTCCGGCCGGTCACGTCGAACTGGCCGTACAGAACAAGGGCTCGAAGGTCACCGAGGTCTACGTCCTCTTCCCGGACGACCGCATCGCCGCCGAGCGCGAGAACATCGGCCCCGGCACCAAGGCCACCATCACCGCCGAGGTGAAGGCCGGTTCGTACGACGTCGTCTGCAAGCCCGGCATGAAGGGCAAGGGCATCCGGCAGCAGATCGAGGTCGCCGGCGGCACCTCCGCCAAGCGCAGCCCCGAGATGGACAAGGCGGTCGCGGAGTACCGCACTTACGTCCAGGCCCAGGCCGACGAGACGCTGCCCAAGGCCAAGAAGTTCACGGACGCCGTGGCCGCCGGCGACATCGAGGCCGCCAAGAAGATCTACGCCGACTCCCGGCTCGGCTGGGAACGCACCGAGCCGGTCGCCGAGTCCTTCGGCGACATCGACCCGAAGGTCGACCTCCGCGAGGACGGCCTGGAGGACGGCCAGAAGTGGACCGGCTGGCACCGTCTGGAGAAGGCGCTGTGGCAGGAGAAGAAGCTGGGCGCCGAGGAGAAGGCCCTGGCACCGGTCCTCTACAAGGACCTGCTCGACTGGCAGAAGCGGGTCGGCACGGCGGACATCACCCCGACCTCGATGGCCAACGGCGCCAAGGAGCTCCTCGACGAGGTCGCCACCGGCAAGGTCACCGGTGAGGAGGAGCGCTACAGCCACACCGACCTGATCGACTTCAAGGGCAACGTCGAGGGTGCGCAGAAGTCCTACGAGCTGCTGAAGCCGATCGCCTCGAAGAACGACCCGACGCTGACGGCGAGCCTGGACAAGCAGTTCGCGGCGCTGAACACGTTGCTGGACAAGTACCGCAAGGACAAGAGCTCCTACGAGTTCGTCTCGTACGAGAAGGTCGGCAAGGCCGACCGCAAGGAGCTGTCGGACGCGGTCAACGCGCTGGCCGAGCCGCTGTCCCGGCTCGCCGCCGCGGTGACGAAGTAACGGGCCGGGAGGGATCGGGATGTCCGAGGACACGCAGAACACCACCGTGGACGACGCCGGGACCGGTGGCCGTGCCCCGTCCCGTCGGGCGCTGCTGGGCTGGGGCGGCGCCGGACTGGCGCTGGGCGCCGCCGTGGCGGGTGGCGCGGTCGCCGCGGTGCGGCCGGGGAGCGACGCGGTGCCGACCGCGGACAGCGGTGCGGCCGTCGCGTTCCACGGCGCGCATCAGGCCGGTATCGCCACCGCCGTACAGGACAGGCTGCACTTCGCCGCGTTCGACGTGACGACGAAGGACCGCGCCGAGCTGATCTCGCTGCTCAAGGAGTGGACCCGGGCGGCCGAGCGGATGACGGCCGGTCACGCGGTCGGCGACGGTGCCTACGGTGGTCTCGCCGAGGCCCCGCCGGACGACACGGGCGAGGCGCTGGGGCTCAAGCCGTCCCGGCTCACGCTCACCATCGGCTTCGGCCCCTCGCTCTTCGCCAAGGGCCGGTTCGGCCTGGAGGACAAGCGCCCCGAGGCACTCGTCGATCTGCCGAAGTTCCCCGGCGACAATCTCGACGCGGCCCGCAGCGGCGGCGACCTCTGCGTCCAGGCGTGCGCGGACGACCCGCAGGTCGCGGTGCACGCCATCCGCAACCTCGCCAGGATCGGCATGGGCCGCACCGCGATCCGCTGGTCCCAGCTCGGCTTCGGCAAGACGTCCTCGACGACGCCCGACGCACAGACCCCGCGCAACATGTTCGGCTTCAAGGACGGCACCCGGAACATCTCCGGAACCGACACCGCCGCCCTGGACAAGCACGTGTGGGTGGGCGAGAAGGACAAGGCGGGCTGGATGACCGGGGGTTCGTACCTGGTGGCCCGGCGCATCCGGATGCACATCGAGACCTGGGACCGCACATCGCTCCAGGAGCAGGAGGACGTCTTCGGCCGCGACAAGGGCGAGGGCGCCGCGGTCGGCAGGTCCAAGGAGCACGACGAGCCGTTCCTGAAGGCGATGCTGCCGACCGCGCATGTGCGGCTCGCGCACCCGGACAGCAACGACGGTGCGACGATCCTGCGCCGCGGGTACTCCTTCACCGACGGCACGGACGGCCTCGGACGGCTCGACGCCGGGCTGTTCTTCATCGCCTACCAGCGCGATTCCCGCAAGGCGTTCATCCCGCTGCAGCGGCGCCTCGCGGCGAACGACGCACTCAACGAGTACATCCAGCACGTGGGTTCGGCGCACTTCGCCGTCCCGCCGGGCGTCCGCGACAAGGACGACTGGTGGGGCCGGGCGCTGTTCTCGTAGAAAAGGAGAACCGAGACGTGTTCAGCAATTTCCTGATCGGCCTGCGCGAAGGCCTTGAGGCCAGCCTGGTCGTCTGCATCCTCATCGCCTATCTGGTGAAGACCGGCAACAAGAACAAGCTGGTGCCGATCTGGATCGGTGTCGGTATCGCGATCGTCGTCAGCCTGGCGTTCGGCGCCGGTCTCGAATTCGGTTCGCAGGAGATGACGTTCAAGGCCCAGGAGGCGCTCGGCGGATCGCTGTCGATCGTCTCGGTCGGTCTGGTCACCTGGATGGTCTTCTGGATGCGGCGCACCGCGCGGCATCTGAAGACGGAACTGCACGGCAAGCTCGACGCGGCGCTCGCGATGGGCACCGGCGCGCTGGTCGCCACGGCGCTCCTCGCGGTGGGCCGGGAGGGCCTGGAGACCTCGCTGTTCGTGTGGCGCGCGGTGCACGCGGCGGACGACGGCTGGCACCCGATGATCGGCGCGTTCCTCGGTATCGCGGCCGCCGTCGTGCTGGGCTGGCTGTTCTACCGCGGCGCGCTGAAGATCAACCTGTCGAAGTTCTTCACCTGGACCGGCGGCATGCTGGTGATCGTCGCCGCGGGCGTGCTCGCGTACGGCGTCCACGACCTGCAGGAAGCCGAGTTCCTGGGCGGTATCCACCACCAGGCGTTCGACATCAGCGCCACGATTCCGCCGGACAGCTGGTACGGCACGCTGCTGAAGGGCACGTTCAACTTCCAGCCGGACCCGACCGTTCTTCAGATCACGGTGTGGGCGCTGTATCTGATCCCTACTCTCGCGCTGTTCCTCGCCCCGGTAGGGTTCGGACGGTCAGAGGCCCTCTCGGTGCGGGCGATGGATCAGAAGGCGCGGAAAGCAACGGATGAGAAGCCTGAGGCCGATTCGGCCGGCGACGGTGCTCGCGACGGTGACGGTGCTGTCCTTGACGGCGAGCGGGTGCGTGACGGTGCACGGCGAGCTGGAAGTGGTGCCGGCCGCAACCAGGTCTGAGGCCGCCCGGGCACTGAAGGATTTCACCTCCGCGTACAACGCGGCGGACAAGGCCTACGACCCGGCTCTGGACGCGGACCGGGTCGCGGGCCCGCTCGGCGCGATCAACCAGGCCGGGCTGAGGGCGCGGCAGAAGAACAATCCGAACGGCAACGCGAACCACACGCCGTTGGAGCTGACCGACGCCAGGTATCTCATCCCGAAGAAGGCCGGCTGGCCGCGCTGGTTCCTCGCGGACACCGACTCCAACCGCGACGAGGACACCGGGAAGCTGGACACCCGCTGGCTGCTCGTCTTCGTCAAGTCCGGGCCCGGCGCGGGCTGGAAGACCTCGTATCTGTCGGTCGTCCCGGCGTCCCAGGTGCCCGGCTTCTCGAAGGACGACGAAGGCCGCGCCGAACCGGTGGCCCCGGACAGCCCCGAACTGACCGTGGCACCGGAGGATTTGAGCACCCGGTACACGGAGTACCTGCAGCAGGGCACCCCGGACGTCTTCGCCCCCGGTACCGCCACTTCGGGCTGGCGGGAGGCGCGCCGCACCACCCGGCGGGCGGGCTTCTCGTACCAGTACATCGACCAGCCGCTGGACAACGGCACGTTCGCCCCGCTCGGCCTGCGGACGGACGACGGCGGGGCGCTGGTCTTCTTCAGCAGCAAGCACTTCGAACGGCAGACCGCCGCGAAGGGGCTGCGTCCGCCGCTCAACGCGGATGTGGAGGCGCTGCTGACCGGTGAGGTGCGCTCCACCCTCACCAAGGAGCGGGTCTCCAGTCAGCTGGTGTACGTCCCGAAGAAGGGCGCGAAGGACGGCAAGGTGGTCATGCTGAACCGGCTGCCGGGCCTGACTGCGGCGAAGGGTTCGTGACCGGGGCGCAATCGCGCCCCGTCGCCCAGGATCCGTCCGGCACCGGTCCCACCTGACCGGCCAGGGTCTTCCGTTCGGATCAGGCCGGGTCGGCGAGCCCGGTGCGATCCGGGCGAGAGGCCCTAACGGCTCATCGGCCACGCCACCGAGCCGTGGTCGAGATCGCCCTGGTCCGCGGCGTCCACGTACTGCGCACACGCGTCGGTGAGCGTCTCCAGCAGTGTCAGCGGATCGGGCAGCGGGTTCTCCGGCCCCCGCACCCACCCCACGTCCAGCTCAGCGGGAAGCCTGGCCGGCGGCAGGAGTACGTAGCTGCCGCGGCAGTGCCAGCGCAGTCCCGGATGCTCGTCCATGGTCTCGGGGTGGCAGTCCAGCTCGCACGGCCACCACTCGTCCTCGTCCTCGGGGGTACCGCGGGTGGCGGTGAAGAAGAGCATCCGGTCGTCGCCGGACCGGGCGACGGGGCCGACGTCGATGCCCGCGGCGAGGAGCCGCTCCAGCGCCTGGCTGCCCGCGGAGAGCGGGACGTCGAGGACGTCGTGGATCATGCCGGTCGCCGTGATGAAGTTGGCCTGACGCTGGCTGCGTGCCCAGCGCTCGATCTGGGCCCGGTCGGTGGTGGACTGCGTCTGCCAGGCGAAGGAGATGGGGTGCCGGGCGGGAGTGGGGCAGCCGATGCGTTCACAGGAACATCGGTAGCCGACCGGATGGGCGGCGGGCGCGATCGGCATTCCGGCCTCGGCGACGGCCAGGAGCAGCGCCTCCCGGGCGGTGTCGTCGACCTCGCGCTGCTGCGGTTTGGGTCGGCGGCGAAGCCATTGGGAAAATTTGCTCTCGGAGCCGCGATAACGGCCGAAATCGGCGCCCATCTATCCCCTTACCTTTGCGTTGCCCCTGTCCATCGTCCCACCATCCTGCGCCTCGGGTGGCCGGAGTCCCGAAGCGGGGTACGACAGAAAGCGCGATGAGCTGGGCGCTATCACACTTCTTGTCATGAAATGACGGGTGCGTCTGAGTGCCGTGTCAGCCCGTGCAGGGTGTAGTCGACGATCGTGTCCACGTACTCATGGGTGAGCGGGAGAGTCCGCAGCAACCAGCGGTGGGTGAGTGGTCCGACGAGGAGCTCCAGGGCGATCCGCGGGTCGACGTCGGCGCGCACCTGGCCCGCCTCCTGGGCGGCGCGCAGCCGTGCGGCGTACAGCTGGAGCGACGGGTCGAGCAGCTTCTGGACGAATTCGGCGCCGAGCCGCGGGTCGACGATCCCCTCGGCCGCCAGCGCCCTGGTCGGCGCCTCGAAGGCGGGGTCGGTCAGCTCGTCGACGGTGGCCCGCAGCACGGCCCTGAGGTCGGCCGCGAGATCACCGGTGTCCGGAATTCCCTGTGCCTCGCCCCCGCCGCTCCGCCCGGCGGCCCGGTCGCCGAGGGCGAGGAAGGCGTCCAGGAGGACGGCCGCCTTGGAGGGCCACCACCGGTAGATCGTCTGCTTCCCGACGCCGGCCCGTGCGGCGATGGCCTCGATGGTGGTCCTGGGGTAGCCGACCTCACCGACCAGGCCGAGAGCCGCGTCGTGGATCGCGCGGCGCGAGCGCTCGCTGCGGCGGCTGGAGTCGGGCGGCCTGTTCTCTGCCATGCCGGTCAATCTAGGGCCTCTCGCTCGGATCATGCCGGGCAGCGGCACGAGTCGATACGTATCGTCGCATCACCGTCGGGAACCACCCGATCGGATCACTGCACAACCGGCCCCGGAGAGCGGACCATGGGCTCACGCACACACCCGTGCGAAGTCCCTCGGCAGGCCACCCCTGTCGTGTTCGTGAGGAGCCGTCATTGCCTCGTGAAGCCACACCCCGCCGTTACCTGATGTGCGCTCCGGCCCACTTCAGGGTGACGTACTCCATCAACCCCTGGATGGACCCCAGCAAGCCCGTGGACCTCCCCCTGGCCCAGACCCAGTGGGAGGACCTGCGCGACCGATACCGCACCCTCGGGCACACCGTGGAGCTGCTCACGCCCCGGCCCGAGCTGCCCGACATGGTCTTCGCAGCCAACGGCGCCACCGTCGTCGACGGCCGCGTCCTGGGTGCCCGGTTCGCCTACCGGGAGAGGTTCGAGGAGGCGGAGGCCCATCGTGAGTGGTTCCGGGCCGACGGCTTCACCGAGATCCACGAACCGGCCCACGTCAACGAGGGCGAGGGCGACTTCGCGGTCACCGCGTCGTACCTCCTGGCCGGTCGGGGCTTCCGGTCCAGCCCGCTCTCGCACGGCGAGGCGCAGGAGTTCTTCGGCCGCCCGGTGATCGGGCTCGATCTGGTCGACCCGCGCTACTACCACCTGGACACGGCGCTGTGCGTGCTCGACGAGGCGGGGGACGAGATCATGTACTACCCGGGCGCCTTCTCGCCGGGCAGCCGGTCGGTGCTGGCGCGGCTCTTCCCCGACGCGCTGATCGCCGGGGAGGCGGACGCGGCGGCGCTCGGCCTGAACGCGGTGAGCGACGGACTCCACGTACTGCTGCCGCAGGCCGCCACGGGGCTCTTCGATCCGTTGCGGGCACGCGGCTTCGAGCCCGTGCCGATGGATCTGGGCGAGTTGCTGAAGGGCGGCGGCAGCGTGAAGTGCTGCACTCAGGAACTGCGCGGGTAGCCGGCGGTTCGGGCGGCCGTCAGTCGCCGGAGCGGTTCGGGCGTCCGGCGGCCGTCAGTCGCCGGAGCGGCCCGCGTCGTGCGGCGGCCACTCGTCGCCCCACGCGATGTCCCGGGCGGCCCGGTACAGCTCGCCGTGCCGCTTGGTGACCGTGGCGCGCCGCAGCGCCTCGTCACGGGTGCACAGGTCCAGCAGCACCTGCCCCTTGCGGATCTGCGGTTTGCGGGTGACCCGCGCCCGGACGGGCTCCGTCCCGAAACGGGTCGCCACGACGTAGCTGAACTTCTCGTCCTCGTACGGCAGCGAGCCGCCCTTGACCTGCCGGTGCAGCGAGGACCGGCTGACCCGGGCCGAGAAGTGGCACCAGTCCGTGCCCGGCTCGATGGGGCAGGCGTCGTCGTGCGGGCACGGAGCGGCGACCTTCAGCCCGGCGGCGATCAGCCGGTCGCGGGCCTCGATGATCCGGGCGTAGCCGTCGGGGGTGCCCGGCTCGACGACCACGACCGCCTGTGCCACGGCCGCCGCGGTGTCGACGAGGCCGGTGCGGACGTCCGCAGGCAGTTCCTTGAGCACGTAGGAGATGGTGACCAGGTCCGTGGGGGCGAGGTCGAGGCCCGCGCCGATCCGGGCCCGGCGCCACTCGGCGGCGCGCAGGGCGGGAATGCCGGAGAGCGCGGCCAGTTCACGGCCGAGGGCGAGTGCGGGCTCGGCCCAGTCCAGAACGGTCGTCCGCGGCCCCTCCCAGGCCCCCGCCACGGCCCAGCTCGCCGCTCCGGTACCGCCGCCGATGTCGGTGTGCGTGGCGGGCGCCCAGTCCGGGGCGGCCTCCTGGAGCGCGGCGAGGGCGGACCGTACGGCTTCGAAGGTCGCGGGCATCCGGTACGCGGCGTACGCGGCGACGTCGGAGCGGTCGCGGAGCACCGGGGTGTGGGTGGGGGTGGTCCCGCGGTAGTTGGCGATGAGCCGGTCGACGGCCTGGGCGGCCTGCTTGGGCGGCAGCCCGTCGAGCAGTCCGGCCAGCGCCGTGCGCAGGGCTTCCGCGGTGGGGAGGGTGGCGTTCACCGACGAATTGTAGGCGGAGGCCGCCCGCCCGCTTCCGGCCCGGCATCGATGGCGAACCGCAATGCCTGCGAACTGCCGCGGGCCCTGCGCCAGTTGCTACGCTGACCGGCGCGAGGTCGGGATCGCCCATCGAGGGAAACCATGAAACAGAAGATCGTGCGCCTGGTTCTGGTCGGCGGAGTTCTCCTGCTTGCCATGCTTCTTCTGCTGGCCACCTGCGGCAGCGGTGAGAAGAGCTCCGACAAGTCGAAGAAGCAGATCAGGACGAGCGCATCCACGGTGACGCGGCTCACCGTACCCTCCGTGTTCGCGCCGGAGCGCGGCTGGGAGCTCATCGGCACCTCACCCGACTACGCGATCTCCCGGACGACGGGCGCTCTCGCCTACCTGGCGCGGGTCTCGGACGGCAAGTACCAGCTGCGGACGATCGACTCGGAGACCGGAGAGGCGGGCTGGCACGGGGAGACGTGGCGGCCCCCGTCCCCGCAGCACTTCCCGAAGCTCGTCCCGGTCACCGTGGGCGACCACGAGTACTTCGTGACATGGGCGTACGGGAAGGTCGGCGAGAACGCGCTGACCCCCGCCGACACGATCGTCTCGCTGGATGTCTACGACGTGCAGGACGGCTCCCGGCGACGCGTCGAGGTGCCGTGGAACTCCGTGCCGACGGTCTCCACCACCGGCCCCGGCATCCTCATCAGCGACGGCCGGACGAACAGCGCGGTCGTCGACCCGGTGACCGGCCGGGTGTCGACGGTCACCGCCCCCGCGCTCAAGTACCCGAAGGGCTGCACGAGCTGCAAGCAGCTCACCGAGGTGCTCGGCATGACGGAGAAGGGCCTGCTGGTCAGCGGGGCCAAGGAGTTCTGGGTGCAGGGCGGCTGGTTCAGCCGCGATGTCGCCCCCAAGGGCACCGACCGGCTCAGCGGCATCCCGACCTCGGTGATCCCGGGCCTGGTGCTGGCGAAGTGGCAGCTCGCGAAGGGGGCCAAGCGCGCCACCACCCACGACCTGTGGACGGTGCACGACGTGGAGACGGGCAAGCCGCTCGCCTCGGTGGAGTGCAGCAAGCCCGCGATCAAGCCGGGCCAGTACCCGCAGCTCGTCTCCGCCCCCTCGGGGAACTTCCTGGTGGCCGGGCCGCTCGCCTTCGACCTGCTGACGAAGCGGGGCTTCTGCTTCGAGGGGACGGACGGCACGAAGCCGCTGACGCTGGCGTCGGTGAACGACGACGGCATCGCGTACGGCGCGGCGAACGCCCGCAACGCGGCGGACGTACTGGCCGGCGGCGGCACCCCCGTCGCGGTCGCGATCAGGAGCGGCACGACGGGCGCCCTGCCCTCGAACCAACTGGTCCCGGGCGCGGTGACATCGGACGGGGTCGGCCTGTTCCGCTGGACGGACGAGAAGGACCGCCCGCATCTGATCGGCTACCCGGGCGCCCACTGAGAGGAGTTCACCGGCCGTACGGAAACGCGCTCGCGCCGCACCGGCCCCCGTTGTTAGAACGGGGCATGGGAATCTGGACCGACGCCTTCATCGCGCCCGCGGAGCCGGCTCTGCTTCCGTCCGAGGCCTTCGGGCGCCTCGTGGTCGATCTGGCGCGCGAGCGTCTGGTCCGAACGCCGTGGGCGCTCGTCGCGGGGAGGCTCTGCGTCAACGCCAGTCTCAACTGGGGCAGTGTCAGCGGGCAGGCCCGCTGGGAGCGGCCGGCCGTCGGCACGACGCTACGGACCGAGGAGTACCCGCTGGGCGAGCCGGACGACGACCCGCCGCCCTGGGGTCCCTCGCACGAGGAGGCCCGGCTGCTCGCCGCCGGGGACGCGGTCCTCGACGTACTGCCGGCGCTGCGGGCCGCTCCGTACGGCGCCGAGGACATCGCCGTCACCTTCGCGCACATGGACTTCGGCAACCGGGCGATCGCCGACCGGTTCCGATACGAGGACCACCGCACGATGCTCGTCTGCTTCGCCCTGGCACGTCCGCAGCACCGGCCGCTGTCCGCCCATGAGTGCGGGTACCCCGGCGGGGCGACGCACCCGGTGCGGACCTGCGTGGTCCACACCTTCAAGCACGCGTCCGAAGACGGCGCGGTACCGTCGCTCGCCTCCGTTGCCTCCCGCCACCTCGGACCGGACCTGATCAGCGGCTGGACCTGGGGCTGACCTCGTCGGCATCCTGCGTCCGGATCAGCCGGGCACGATCCGGACGAGAGGCCCTACGCCGCCCGCTGCCAGGGCCGGCACAGCCCCAGGAAGCAGGCCATCGCGCCCGCCGCGCACACCAGTTGCACGAGCGCCATCGGGACGGCCGTGTCCTCGCCCGCGATCCCGACGAGCGGCGAGGCGACGGCCCCGATCAGGAACGACGACGTGCCGAGCAGCGCGGAGGCGGATCCGGCCGCGTTCTTCGTACGCATCAGGGCCTGCGCGTTGGTGTTCGGCATCGCGAGCCCCATCGCCGACATCAGCACGAAGAGGCCGGCCGCCACCGGGACCAGCCCCACGTCACCGAAGACCCCGGAGGTCATCAGCAGCAGCGCGGCCGCGGCCAGCACGATGACCGAGAGGCCGAAGGCGAGCGCCTTGTCCAGGCTGATCCGGCCGACCAGCACCTTGCCGTTGATCTGGCCCACGATGATCAGGCCGACCGAGTTGATGCCGAAGAGCAGGCTGAACGTCTGCGGCGAGGCCCCGTAGATCTCCTGCACCACGAACGGCGAGGCGCTCACGTACGAGAAGAGGGCGGCGAAGGCGAGGCTGCCCGCGATCATGTAACCGGTGAAGACCCGGTCGGCGAGCAGCCCGCGCATGGTGCGCAGCGCGTCGCCGATGCCGCCGGTGTGCCGGTCCTGCGGCGGCAGGGTCTCGTGCAGCCACTTCCAGACGATCAGGGTGAGGGCCACGCCGACGACGGTGAGGACGGCGAAGATTCCCCGCCAGTCGGTGAACCGCAGCACCTGGCCGCCGATCAGCGGGGCGACGATCGGCGCGACGCCGGAGATCAGCATCAGGGTGGAGAAGAACTTGGCCATCTCCACGCCGTCGTACATGTCGCGCACCACCGCGCGGGCGATGACGATCCCCGCCGCACCGGCCAGGCCCTGCAGGAGACGGAAGCCGATGAGGAGTTCCGTGGTGGGGGCGAAGACACAGATCGCGGTGGCGACAACGTAGATGATCATGCCGAGGAGCAGCGGCCTGCGTCGCCCCCACCGGTCGCTCATCGGTCCGACGACGACCTGTCCGAGCGCCATGCCGGTGAGGCAGGCGGTGAGGGTCAGCTGGACGGTCGCGGCGGAGGAGTGCAGGGAGTCGGTGACCGCGGGCAGTGCCGGGAGGTACATGTCCATGGAGAGGGGCGGCAGGGCGGTGAGGCCGCCGAGGACCAGGGTGACGAGGAGTCCGGTGCGCCGGGCCGCTTCGGTGGCGGCCGGATTCCCGGGAGGTGTGCCGGTGGCCGGGGGCCCCTCGGCCCCGGTCCCGGTGGTCGTTATGTGTGTGCGTTCCTGCTGGGCCCGGCTTGCGCCGCTCTCCGGCATTCTCATCTCCATGTCGTTGAATCCACCTCTATGCTCTCAGCTCAGCCGCACTGGTCGAGACCTTTTGGGGAGCAGTCATGACAGGCATGAGCGGGTCCGTGCGTTGGGGTGTACTGGCGACCGGCGGCATCGCCGCGACGTTCACCGAGGACCTGCGGGCGATGCCGGACGCGGAGGTGGTGGCCGTCGCGTCCCGTACGGACGCCTCGGCGCAGGCGTTCGCGCAGCGGTTCGGGATACCCCGGGCGTACGGCAGCTGGGCCGCTCTCGCCGCCGACGACGAGGTCGACGTGGTGTACGTCGCGACGCCGCACTCGGCGCACCGGGAGGCGGCCGCGCTCTGTCTGGAGGCCGGGAAGCACGTGCTGTGCGAGAAGGCGTTCACGCTCAACGCGCGGGAGGCGGACGAGCTGGTGAAGCTCGCCCGGGACCGTGGTCTCTTCCTGATGGAGGCCATGTGGACGTACTGCAACCCGGTCATCCGGCGCATGACGGAGCTCGTCCGGGACGGCGCCATCGGCGATATCCGTACCGTGCAGGCCGACTTCGGGTTCGCGGGCGACTTCGGCCCCGAACACCGGCTGCGCGACCCGGCGCTGGGCGGTGGCGCGCTGCTGGACCTCGGGGTCTACCCGGTGTCGTTCGCCCAGCTGCTGCTGGGCGAGCCGGACCGGGTGCAGGCCGACGCGCTGCTCTCCCCGGAGGGCGTCGATCTGAACACGGCCATGCTGCTGAGCTGGTCGCAGGCCGGCGCCTCGGCGCTGCTGAACTGCTCGATCGTCGGGGACACCCCGGTCACCGCGGCGATCACCGGGACGAAGGGGCGGATCGACTTCCCGCACGGCTTCTTCTATCCGGAGCGCTTCGTGCTGCACCGGCCGGGCAAGGAGCCGGAGGAGTTCACCGCGGGGGCGGCGGGCGGGGGACTGCGCGGGATGCAGTTCGAGCAGGCGGAGGTGGCGCGGGCGCTGCGGGCGGGCGAGACGGAGTCGCCGCTGGTGCCGCTGGACGGTTCCCTGGCCGTGATGCGGACGCTCGACGCGGTGCGTGACCGCATCGGCGTCCGCTACCCGGCCGACGGCCTCGGCTGACCGGGGCCGTCCGCGCGGGGCCTCACGCGGGCGTGAGGCCCTGGTTCCCCACCTCCGTGACGAATGATCCGGCCGTCGCGACGGGCGCGCCGGGTGTGGTGACGGCCGACACCGTGCGGTAGTCGGCACGCGCCCGCTCGCGGCCCAGCGTGATGACGGCGTAACCGCGGCGGCCGTTGAAGAACTTCATGTGCGGATTGGCCCGCATCTGGTTGTTCCAGCTGCCGGGCCTGTCCGAGCCGTCCTTGCCGCTCGTGATGGACGTGGCGACGATCTCCGTGCCGACGGTGCGGGACGACGGGTCGTCGAAGTCCTTCTTCAGGTCGAAGCCGTAGCCGACGTGCACATCGCCGGTCAGCACCATCAGGTTGTGGATCCCGGCGGCCTCGGCCCCCCTCAGGACCCGGTCGCGGGAGGCGGGGTAGCCGTCCCACGCATCCATGGACAGCTTGAAGGCATCGGTGGGCACATCGCGCCGCTGGGCGAAGGTGACCTGCTGCGGTACGACGTTCCAGGTGGCCCGCGAGGCATGCCAGCCGCTGAGCAGCCAGCGCTCCTGGGCGGCGCCGGTCAGGGTGCGCGACGGGTCCTCGGACTCCGGCCCCGGCTTCTGCCAGCCGTCGCCGTACGCCTGGTCGCTGCGGTACTGGCGGGTGTCGAGGATGTCGAACTGGGCGAGGGCGCCGAAGTGCAGGCGCCGGTAGAGCTTCATGTCCGGACCGGTCGGCCGCTGCGGGGTGCGCAGCGGCTGGTTCTCCCAGTACGCCCGGTAGGCGGCGGCGCGCCGCAGCAGGAACTCCTCGGGCGGTACGTCGTTCTCGGGGGTGTCGCCCGCGTAGTTGTTCTCGGTCTCGTGGTCGTCCCAGGTGACGACGAAGGGGTGCGCGGCATGGGCGGCGCGCAGATCGGGGTCGGACTTGTAGAGGCCGTACCGCAGCCGGTAGTCCTCCAGCGTGACCGTCTCCTTGTCGAAGTGGGCGGGGAGCGTGTGGCCGGTGTGGTGGCGCGCGCCGCCGGTCGCGTCGACGGCGTACTCGTAGAGGTAGTCGCCGAGGTGGAAGACGACGTCGACGTCCTCCCGGGCGAGGTGCTTGTACGCGGTGAAGTAACCGTCGTGGTAGGCCTGGCAGGAGACGGCGGCCAGGCTCAGGGTGCTGTTGCGGGCGCCGCGGGCGGGCGCGGTGCGGGTCCGGCCGACGGGGCTGGTCCACGCGCCGGTGCGGAAGCGGTAGTAGAAGACACGGTCGGCTTCGAGGCCCTTGACCTCGACGTGGACGCTGTGGTCGAACTCCGGGTGGGCGGTGGCCGTTCCGCGCCGGACGATGCGGGAGAAGCGCTCGTCGCGGGCGAGCTCCCAGCGCACCTGGACGCGGGCCCGGGGCAGTCCGCTGCCGGGCTCGTACGGCCGGGGTGCGAGTCTCGTCCACAGCAGGACCGAGCCGGGCAGCGGGTCGCCGGAGGCGATGCCGAGGGTGAACGGGTCGTCGCTGATCCTCATGGCGTCCAGCTCGGCGGCGCTCGCGGTGCCGGCGGCCGGCAGACCGACCGAGAAGGCGAGCGCGGCGGCGGCACCGGTGACCGTGAGGAAACGGCGGCGTCCGACGTGCCTGACGGCGTCGCGCATCTCCTGCTGGTGCGATGAGTACGTCATCTGTCCCTCCCCTGGCTGGTGGTGTGCTCTCGAAGTCCACCGGTCCAGCACATCGAGCTGTTGTCGTGTTCGCGTCGCTCCGGCGTCGCGCGGATGAGGAACGCGGCAGGAATGGGTCCACCGGGCAGAACGCGCATACAGGACGGGAACCATGATCATCGCCAAGCGCCGTCCGAAGAGCGAACCCGCCGCCCCGCGCATCTTCTTGACCCCATGTGGCCCCACGCGACCCGCTGAACGCGAAGGCGTACGCTGCGGCGCCATGAGCGACAAACTGTTGAACGACTCGAAGACGGCGGTCGTGACGGGCGCGGGCTCCGGAATCGGCCGCGCGGTGGCCCTCGCGCTGACCGGCGCCGGCTGGTCGGTGGCGCTCGCGGGCCGACGCCCGGAGCCCCTCGCCGAGACCGCCGCGCTGGCCGGGGAGAAGGCCCGGGTGATCACCGTCCCCGCCGACGTCTCGCGCCCCGAGGACGTGGCCGCCCTCTTCTCCTCGGTACGGGAGTGCTTCGGCCGCCTCGATCTGCTCTTCAACAACGCGGGCACGTTCGGCCCGCGTTCCGTCCCGGTCGAGGACGTCTCGCTGGAGGACTGGCGCGCGGTGGTGGACGTGAACGTGACGGGCGCGTTCCTGTGCGCGCAGGCGGCGTACCGGCTGATGAAGGCACAGGACCCGCAGGGCGGCCGGATCATCAACAACGGTTCGATCTCCGCCCACGCGCCGCGCCCCCACTCGGTCGCCTACACCACGACCAAGCACGCCATGACGGGCCTGACGAAGTCGCTGTCGCTGGACGGCCGCCCGTACCGGATCGCCTGCGGCCAGATCGACATCGGCAACGCGGCCACGGACATGACCGAGCGGATGCGGACGGGCATCCTCCAGGCCAACGGCGAACTGGCGGTGGAGCCGGTGATGGCGGCGGCGGACGTGGCCCGGACGGTGCTCCACATGGCGGAGCTGCCCCTGGAGGCGAACATGCAGTTCGCGACGGTCCTCGCGACGACCATGCCATACGTGGGACGCGGCTGACGGATCCGCCCGAACCGGGCGCCCGGCGCGGGCGGTTGCCGCCCGGACGACCGATTCTCGGCCGGAATACGTCATTTCCGGCCGGACGGGTGCGCGCTGCCTCTATGCTCACAGTTCTTCACCAGAACTCCACGCAAGGATCACAGCATGCACATACGCACCGCGGCACCGCTCGCCCTGGCCGCCGCCACCGCCCTGGCCGGCTCACTGCTCGCCACGGCCCCGGCCTCGGCCGCCTCGCACCAGGGCGGGCTGCACCTCGGCAGGATCCAGTACGACAGCCCCGGCAAGGACACCCGCACCAACGCCTCCCTCAACGCCGAGTGGGTGGACATCCACAACAACGGCAAGTCGAAGCTGCAGCTCAAGGGGTACAAGCTCAAGGACAACACCGGCTACACGTACACCTTCGGCAGCTACACCGTCGGCGCGGGCAAGACCGTCAAGGTCCACACGGGCAAGGGCAGGAACGGGTCGGGCCACGTCTACTGGAACCGCGGTTCGTACGTCTGGAACAACACCGGTGACAAGGCCCGGCTGATCAAGCCGAACGGCAAGCTCCAGGACTCCTGCTCCTGGACCAGGTCGGACAAGGGCGTCAAGAACTGCCACTGAGCCCGGCGACCGCGGTCCGGGGCGCCCATCCGGCCCACCGGGCGGGAATGTCCCGGGCCGCGGCAGAGTTGACCTGCGGCATGACCCAGAACTCAACCACCGGGATCCTGCGCTACACCGCCTTCTCCGCCGACCCGGAGGGCGGCAATCCGGCAGGGGTCGTCCTCGACGCGTCCGGCCTCGACGACGCGGCGATGCTCGCCGTCGCGGCGGAGCTGGGCTACAGCGAATCGGCCTTCCTGACCGGGCGGAACGAGCCGGGCGACGAGGAGCCGCCGGCCGCCCGGGGGTACACGATCCGCTACTTCAGCCCGAAGGCCGAAGTCCCCTTCTGCGGCCACGCCACCGTGGCGACCGCCCTCGCACTCGCCGAGCGCGACGGCCCCGGCGATCTGGTGTTCAGCACCCCCGCGGGTACGGTCCCGGTCACCGTCACCCAGGAGGGCACCGAACTCCGCGCCACCCTCACCAGCGTCGAACCGGACGTCATGGACATCGCCCCGGACGACCTGGCGCAGGCGCTCGCCGCCCTGGACTGGCCGGCCGCCGATCTGGACCCGGCCCTGCCGCCCCGGATCGCCTACGCGGGCGCCCGCCACCTGGTGCTGGCCGCCGCGACCCGTGAGCGCCTCGCCGACCTCCATTACGACTTCGCACGCCTCGAAGCCCTGATGCACCGGCTGGACCTGACCACTCTGCAGCTGGTGTGGCGGGCGGCGCCGGACGTCTTCCACGTCCGCGACCCGTTCCCGGTCGGCGGTGTGGTCGAGGACCCCGCCACGGGTGCGGCGGCGGCTGCCTTCGGTGCCTATCTGCGCGCCCTGGGACTCGTCCCGGACACCGCGGTCCTCACCCTTCACCAGGGCGAGGACATGGGCCGTCCTGGCACCCTCACGGTCGAACTGCGGGCGGGCGATGCCCGGGTGCGGGTGAGCGGCACGGGCACCCGGATCGGGAACTGACGCCCGCACGCCCCGCGGGCCGTCACCGGCCGAGGTGACCGCGGTACCACGGGGCGTGCCGGGCGAACCCGGTCGTGAACCCCTCGCCCGGCTCCCAGTCGAAGTCCCGGCCGACCCGTTCGTCCGTGAACCAGTGGTCCACGGCGAGCATGCCGAGGTGGTGCAGCGCGTACGGGACGCCGGCGAGCCGTTCGCGGGCCGCCTCCACGTCGACGCCCGCGGCTCCCCAGGGCAGCCGCAGCCCGTCGACGACCGTGGACAGCAGCTGCGAACAGCTCACCGGTTCGGGATGGTTGACGTGGTAGACGCCGGCCGGCTCCTTCGGGGAGAGCGCCGCGCTCAGCAGCGCCCTGCCCAGCGCCCGGACGTCGATCATCGAGTGCCGCGCCTCGCACCCGGTCAGACCGGCCGAGAGCTGCCGGAGCAGCCCGACCAGTCCGGGCACGGCCCACCGGTCCCCGGCCCCGTACACGATGTGCGGGCGCACGACTGCGCCGCCGGCCGCGAGGACATGCCGCTCGGCTGCGGCCCGGGTCAGGCTGGTGGCCGAGGCCGGGGCGGGCTCGGCCTGTCCGGGCCGCAGCCGGGTGAACGGCCCACGGCCGTAGACGGATGCCGTGCTCAGATGGATGATCCGGGTGACCCCGCAGCGGGCCGCCTCTTCCACCAGCGCACGAGTACCTTGATCATTTACGGACCGGGCGGTCGGTTCGTCACCGCCGATCGAGGAGGCGCAGTGGATCACCGCGTCGACGCCCTCGCAGCTGCCGCGCAGCGTCGCGGGATCGGCGAGATCCCCGTACACCGTCTCGGTGTCGGGCCCGGCGGGTGCGGCAAGGGCGGTCCGGTGGGTCATCAGACGCAGCCGGAGACCGGGGACGGACCGGGCCTCGGCCACCACATGGCCGCCGATGAAACCGGTCGCGCCGGTGATGAGTACGCGCGATGTCATGACGCGACATTCTGCCGGTCGCCCTGCCGGCTCCCCCGATCGCCCGTCGCGTCGTGCCGCGGGACCGGGGATTCGAGGGTGCAGCTGAAGACCGTCTCACCGTCCTGTGTCGCCGAGACCCGCACCCCGGCCGCCGTGCGGTCACCGGCCGGCACGGGCCGGGCCTCGACCCAGCAGGGGCGGTCGAGTTCCACGTACCGGACGAAGTCCGTCTTCACCGACACCGGGAGGAAGCAGTGGCCGGGCGTGACGGCGACGGCCGCCTGACGGGCCGCCTCCAGCAGCAGAATGCCCGGCACATGGTCGTTGGGCCGGGCGAAGAGCGTCGGATGCCTGGTGTCGAGCCGAAGCTGCCAGACGTTGTGCCGCGACGTCGGCGCCAGGACGACATCGCGCTCATCGGTCCTGCCCACCTCGCCCGGCGCGACGGCGGGCAGGAGGGGTATCGGGGCGCCGATGACGTCCTGCCGGTCGCCCCGCAGCCTCTCGTACACCTTGGCAGAGGTGCAGCTGATACGTCCGCCACCGCTGGCCAGGACTGTGCCGAGGCGGTGCAGGAGCAGTTCGACATGCATGGAGCCGATGCTCTTGCCGCGCCGCCGGATCCGGGAGCAGGACACGTCCACGGTGATGTCCCAGGGCGCCTCCCCCACCAGCAGTTGATCGGGCTCGCAGACGTACGCCAGCTCCCACATCACGAACTGGTCGCCCACCGGGACGCCGAACGCCGCGTGGCCCAGGAGCATCGTCGTCTGACGCATGGTTTCCGCGATCAGCAGCGGGTCCTGGTGGCGGCCGGACACAGGGGCGAAGAAGCGGTGCGCGTGCGGCCAGCGGGCCGATACCGAGAACTGGGTCTCGGTCTGCCGGGTCCAGCCGGTGGGAAAGATGTCCTCGGCATCGGACCGGTGGACCAGCGGCCCCAGGAAATCCGCCTCGGACCGTCTCCCCCTCGACGTCGCCCCCTCGACGCCGGGGGCCCCGGTGGATTCGGCAGACCCGACACCCTCGACGGAGAGCGAAGCGCTGTGTGAGGTGAGCTGAACCATGAGTTTTCCTCCCAGAGGATCCATGCCGGGAGGGCAGGCAGCCCCCGCAGTAAGATACTGACAGTCCGGTTTTCCTATCCAGCCATGTCCCAGTGGCGCTGACCACGCCACGACTGAGAGAGACTCGTAGCTGATGGCACAGCAGGCGCGCGCGATCCAGACTCGACGGTCGATCCTGGTGGCAGCCGCCGCCGTTTTCGATGAACGCGGCTACAGCAGCGCCACCATCAGCGAAATCCTCGCGCGAGCCGGTGTCACCAAGGGTGCGCTCTACTTCCATTTCACCTCGAAGGAAGACCTGGCTCTCGGGGTGATGGACGTGCAACTGGACAGCGATCCACTCCCCCCACAGCTGACGAAACTTCAGGAATTGGTCGATCAGGGGATGTTGCTCGCCCACCGGCTCCGCCATGAGCCGCTGGTGCGCGCCAGTGTCGGGCTGGCCATGGACCAGGCAGTGGAGGGGCTCGACCGGGGCACACCGTTCCGTGCCTGGATAGACCGGCTCGAACATCTGCTGACCGCCGCGGGGAGCCAGGGCGAGCTCCTGCCGCACGTCAACCCCCGCGAGACCGCCGAGATGCTGGCCGGCTCGTTCTCCGGCATTCAGGTGATGTCCCAAGCCCTCTGCAAGCGCGAGGACTTGGGGCGACGGATCTCGGTCCTTCTGCACTACGTGCTGCCGAGCATCTCGACCCCGGCGGTGCTGGCCACGCTCGACATGGCCGAGGACCGGGGCGAGCGCTTGATCAGCACCATGGGGTCGGTGCCCAGCCAGGCCGGCGCGCCCGGCTGACGGAGGGGAGCCGGGTCAGCGGGCGCGGGCGAGGAAGATGTCGGTGACCTGGTGCACGTCGATGCCGCCGCCGTGCGCGTCGAGCAGCCGGCCGATCTCGTCCAGCGCCCGTGCCCGGCTCTCGGCGGGCAGCACGCGATAGGCGGAGAGCGAGTTCAGGTGGCGGAGGTACCGCTCGGTTCCGTACCGCAGATCCCGCCCGAACCGGACCGAACGCAGCTCGGTGAAGCGTCCGTCACGGCGGCATTCCGCCTCCGGCCAGCGCTGGTCCCAGCTCCCCGGCTCGCCGCCGGAGAGGTCACGGGCCAGGAATCGGTGCGGGGAACTCTTCACACCGTGGCGGGCACCGATGTCCGCCAGCGCGGCACGCAGGCCTGCGTCATGGATTCCGTGCGGGCCGAAGATCAGCGCCGTCGCCCCGCCAGGTGCGAGAGCGGCGTGCACCAGGTCCCAGCGCCGCTCGCGGTCCAGCCAGTTCCAGGCTGAGGCGGCGAACAGCAACCCGTGGCGCCGACCGCCCGGTTGCCACTGCTCGAAGTCGCCGACCTCGATCCGGACGTTCGGATGTCCGGCGGTGTTGCGGCGCAGCACCTCGGCCATGCGCGCATCGGGTTCGACGCACACCAGTGGAACCCCCCGTGCGGCGAACGGCACGGTGGCCTTGCCGGTGCCCGCGCCGACCTCCACGGCCCCGCGGTCCCCCAGGTCCGCGTACGCGAGCACCTCCGCGGCCATCGGCTCCGCGTATCCGGAGCGGCCGGCGTCGTACGCCTCGGCCACCCCGCCGAAGACCATTCTGCGGGTGTCACGGTGTTCTTCTGAGGTCACGGGTGCCCCTCGGCTCGTCGATCGGCAACCGGGTCACCCTACCCACGCGCGACGCACCGCGCCCTGATGAAGGACCACGGGGCATGACACGGCGACGACAGGCGCCTGAACAACGGGCGACCGTTCGGTGCGGCTACGATCACGGGCACCGAGCGAGACCAGGAGTGCCGACCGTGCCCGTACCCCGCATCGCCGTATCCATCGTCACCATGGGAGACCGTCCGCAGCAGGTCGAGGCGCTGCTGGCATCGGTGGCCGCGCAGGACGTCCGCCCGGTCCGGCTGGTCGTCGTGGGCAACGGCTCACCGCTCCCGGACTTCACCGCGATTCCCGGTCTGTCCGATCTGTCCGGCGGTGTGACGGCGATCGAACTCGACGAGAACCTCGGCTGCCCCGGTGGCCGCAACGTCGCCCTGCGCCAGCTGGCCGAGTTCGGTGACGTGGATGTCGTCATCGAGCTCGACGACGACGGACTCTTGGTCGACCACGGGGTGTTCCGCAAGGTCCAGGAGCTGTTCGCCGCCGACCCACGACTCGGCATCGTCGGCTTCCGGATCGCGGACGAGCACGGCGAGACCCAGCGCCGTCACGTCCCGCGCCTGCGCGCCGGCGATCCGATGCGGCGCGGCCAGGTCACCGCGTTCCTCGGCGGTGGCCACGCCCTCTCCATGGAGATGCTCGCCAGGACGGGGCCCTGGCCCGCGGAGTTCTTCTTCACGCACGAGGAGACGGACCTGTCCTGGCGGGCGCTCGACGCGGGCTGGAAGATCCTGTACGAGCCCGATCTGCTGCTCCAGCACCCCAAGACCTCCCCGGCCAGACACTCCGTCTACTACCGGATGACGGCCCGCAACCGGGTCTGGCTGGCCCGCCGCAATCTCCCTCTGCCCCTGGTACCGGCCTATCTGGGCACCTGGACCCTCCTCACCGTGGCCCGCACCCGGTCGGCGACGGGTCTGCGCGCCTGGGCCGGCGGTTTCGCCGAAGGGGTCCGTACGCCGTGCGGGCGGCGGCAGCCCATGCGGTGGCGCACGGTGTGGCGGATGACGAGACTGGGCCGACCACCGGTCATCTGAGCACTGCGCCGCAGCCGCCGCGACTCGGGGACCCCGGACTTCTGCCTTTCGCCGGGCCCCGGGAGGTCACGGCCCACGGCCGGATCACGACGTCCGTCCGGCCGGATCCGGCACGGTGACGCCCTCGTCGTAGGGAAGGATCCGCCGCAGCAGTCCCCTGGGGTGGCCCCGTCGGCGCCATTCCCTGGGGTAGCCGATGGAGACCTCCTCGAAGCGCACCCCGTCGTACCAGGTCGTACGGGGGATGTGCAGATGTCCGTAGACCATGGCCGCCACGTTGAAGCGCCGGTGCCAGTCGGCGGTGAGCTCGGTGCCGCACCACTGGGCGAACTCGGGATATGTCAGGACGTCCATCGGCCGGCGGACCAGGGGCCAATGGCTCGCGATGACCAGCGGAATCTCCGGATCGTGTGCGGCCAGGCGCCGCTCCGTCGCCGCCACCCGCGCCCGGCACCAAGCATCACGGCTCGGGTACGGGTCGGGGTGCAGCAGGAACTCGTCGGTGCACACCACCCCCGTCTCGTGCGCGTACGCCAGGGACTCCTCCTTGGTCGTCGTGCCCGGTGCCCGGAAGCTGTAGTCGTACAGCACGAACACGGGCGCGACGGCAACCGGCCCCTCGGGGCCGGGCCACAGCGGGTAGGGGTCCTCCGGAGTGGTCACCCCGAGGCCCCGGCACAACTCGACCAGATGCTCGTACCGTTCCTGGCCCCGCAACTGCACGCGGTCGTGGTTGGTCGTCCACAGCTCATGGTTCCCCGGGGTCCAGATCACCTGCGCATACCGGCCCGCGAGCAGCCGCAGTGCCCATTCCACGTCCTCGACCTGCTCCGCGACATCACCGGCGACGATGAGCCAGTCCTCATCCGAATCCGGCCGCAGGGACTCGGTGATGGGACGATTGTCCGTCACCCCGACGTGAAGATCGCTCACCGCCAGCAGAGACCCGCGTTTCCCATTGGCACGATCCGTCATGGAGAACCCTTCCCGAGGAACGACTGGACAAGATCGTGCCCCATGAAGCGGCCCGGCACATCACCCACCGTTCGGCTGTCACACCGTGTCGCGGGAACGACTGACGAGCCCCGAGGAACTGACACCGAAGTCCGCGACCGGCTGACCGCGAACGGCTGGTTTCCAGGTCGAGATGCCGGAGAGCAGGCGGTCGGCGATACCGGCCTGATCGAAGAAAGGCCCACGTCACGGCGGCATGAGTCGAAACGCCGTTCCCGGGTTGACATGCAGTGCCCCGATGGGACGCTTGAAGGGGTTGCCCGGCAGCGTCGTACCTCCAGGTTGCGACCAGCGAGTCGACGGGAGCAGGTCGGCCGGTGGCCGGCCGGCGGGCCCTGGTGATACTTCTCGCCGCCTCCCACTTCTTTCGATGGGAGCTTGTCCCAGAACTCATGGAAGTGTCCCGGCCGACGTGCACGGATACGCGTCGCCGTGAACAGCCGGTGCGTCCGGCGCCGCGCACGCACAAAAACCACAGTACGTGAATTCCTTCGATCGATATTCGGAATGCCGAAAAGAAGGGGAGTCACTCATGAAGGCACTGGTGTACGACGGTCCGCATTCGGTGAGCGTGAAAGACGTGCCGGACGCGAGGATCGAGCGGCCGACGGATGTGCTGGTGAAGATCACCTCGACGAACATCTGCGGGTCGGACCTGCACATGTACGAGGGGCGTACGGACATGGAGACAGGGCGTGTCCTGGGCCACGAGAACATGGGTGAGGTCGTCGAGGTCGGTGACGGTGTGGACCGCGTCAGGGTGGGGGACCTGGTCTGCCTTCCGTTCAACATCAGTTGCGGGTTCTGCCGCAACTGCGACAGGGGACTGACGGCCTTCTGTCTGACCACGCCCGTGGATCCCAAGATGGCCGGTGCCGCGTACGGCTTCGCGGGGATGGGCCCGTACAGCGGCGGCCAGGCGGAGTTCCTGCGGGTTCCGTACGGCGACTCCAATTGTCTGGTGCTCCCGGAAGAGGCTCGGGAGAAGCAGACCGATTACGTGATGCTGTCCGACATCTTCCCGACCGGCTGGCACTGCACCGAACTCGCCGGTGTGCAGCCGGGTGAGACCGTCGTCATCTACGGTGCCGGTCCCGTCGGCCTGATGGCGGCGCTGTCGGCGAACCTGAAGAGCGCCGCGAAGGTGATGGTGGTGGACCGTCATCCCGACCGGCTGCGTCTGGCCGAGGAGATCGGCGCGATCCCCATCGACGACTCCAAGGCCTCACCGATCGACCAGATCAACGAGCACACCAACGGGCTGGGCGCGGACCGCGGGTGCGAGTGCGTGGGCTACCAGGCGCACGACGCGCAGGGGCGCGAGCACCCGAATCTGACGCTGAACAACCTGGTGCACTCGGTGAAGTTCACCGGCACCATCGGGGTCGTGGGTGTCTTCCTTCCCCATGATCCCGGCAGTCCGGACGAGCTGTACAAGGAGGAAGGCGAGGTCGCCTTCGACTATGGCCTGTACTGGTTCAAGGGCCAGTCGATGGGCACGGGGCAGGCAAACGTCAAGGCCTACAACCGCCAGCTGTGCGCGTTGATCGAGCAGGGCAAGGCGAAGCCCTCGTGGATCGTCTCCCACGAGCTGCCGCTGGACCAGGCCCCCGACGGCTACCAGCACTTCGACGCCCGGGACGACGGCTGGACCAAGGTCGTCCTCCACCCCGACGGCACCGGCTGAACCGGGCCCGCTCGCCCGTTGGCCTGCCGCCCGAGGGCGACCGCGAAGGGGCTCGTCGGCGTTCCCGCGACGAAAAGTCCGTCCCGACCCGTGACAAGGTCGGGACGGCAGACGAGTCGGGCGCCTCCCTCACAGCCCAGGCCGCGGCCAACGCCCAAGTCGACCCCGAACAGGTCGAGTTCACCCGAACCGTGAAGACCCTGCCTCCCGCTTCACCGGGTGCTGGACCAGAACAGCGATTACCAGATTTCTGGCTCCTGCCAAGGGACACACGTTGGACGCCGCCCTCCGGAGGAAAGGAATTCCTTTGCGGCCTGGCGCACCAGAGCAAGGGGGATTTCTGCCGTGGCGGGAAACTCGGTCGAATTCTCTGCAACAAAGTAGGTCACCTCCCCTCCATGATTGCTTCCCGAAGAGCCGAGCGAGACGAAGTTCTTCTCGTCCATGAAGCCCAGAACCCCTACCTGCCGTTTCCCGTCGGCGCCAATCCTGAACTCGTGATCTGGAAATCCTGACGGCAGAAGCTCACGCTCGGAACTGTGCAGAACAGCCGAGTTCTCGAACTCGGGGCCCGTAGCAAGAGCGTCGATCAGTGCATCGACATCCTCAGGGGTTCGGACTACCAATGGTTCGTATGCATGCTGCACGCAGTAGTACGCCTGAACCCTGTTGTGCGTCACTTTCCACCCATCCCTACATGGCCATTTCCAGAGGTCCGCGAGCTTCGGGGCGTGGGGGCGGCAACTCGACGGCCTCGCGTACGTAGCGGTACACGGTAGCGATGCCGATACCGAACCGGGCCACGAGCTTGGAGCAGGCATCCTCGCACCACAGGCGAGCCAGGACGAGCGGGGCCCGATGCTCATCCAGGACGTGCTTCAGTCCGCGCTCTCGGAGGCCGGCCGAGATGGAGAGAACCTGCCCTGACCTGCGGAACTCAGGGCAGCAGACGAGTCGGGCTGTACGCCGGGTATTGCCCCGCTTAGTGGTCGGCGCCGTAAGCCCTTCGGGGGTTGACGGAGTGGTAGAGCCCGTGGGAAGTGCGGGCCAGAGATCGAGGGTGGTGCAGTAGAGGCCCGCAGACGCCACCTTCAGCTGTGCACCGTCAGCAACGGCTCGTTCGAGCGGTGTGCAAAGATTCCCTGATGCGCGCGGACTGAGTGCGAATAATAGGAGCCCCCCATGGAATTCAACACTTACCGGGAAGTTCTGGCAGAAATCTACTTGGCATCCGAAGGGCGGCTCGAACTTTCTCCGTCGGCCTCCATGGCCGAACTTCGAGAATTTGAGAATGATCTTGGATTCCCTCTGGATCCGGGCTTGCGGGCGGCATGGCTGGAGGCAGATGGGGGGCCAACTTGGATGCCAGTGTTCGCCAGGCCGGGATATCTGAGTGGTTACGGTTTTCTCTCTATAGAGGCGGCGACGGAGCGGCGACGCTCCATGAAGCGCAACGCCCCACGCTATGCCGACTATCTCGGTCCACAGCCACAGGATCCTCGGATCCAGGCAGGCTGGTTCAATAACGGTTGGCTGCCGTTCGCCGAGCTTGGCGGGGGTGCGGGGATTCTGATGCAGGATTATTGCCCTACACAGGAGGGTACCCCTGGTCAAATCATTGCATACACACATGATCCGGACGAGATGAGCTATGTCGCCCCGGGATTTGAAGACCTGCTCGAAGAATCCATCGCTGAAATCTCGACCTATCCGGAAGAATATATTCCTGAGCCCGAGGAGCTCGACTAGATCGCCCCCCGGAAGTTCTTACTGAGGTTGAACTCGTAATGTCGCTGGGTTCAGGTGGGTCGGATGGTCAGGCCGGTCTCGGCGAGGCAACCGTCTATGAGGTCGCTGCGGTACTGGATGTGCCGTAGACCGCGTCGGATGCGCTGGACGAGGTGTTCGGAGGTAGTGAAGGCGACGTTGGAGAGCCAGCCGCGCCGCAGCAGTGACCAGATCCCTTCGACGGGGTTGAGGTCGGGTGCGTAGGGCGGCAGGTAGTAGAC
>NZ_JBEYTM010000015.1:0-162997 GCF_040643055.1 Streptomyces sp. NPDC047515 | reverse complement strand
CACCCCCCAGGTCATCCGTTCGACAGGGGGCAACAGTCATGCCGGGCCCGGAGGCCAGCGGCCCTCTTGCAGGACCGCGAAAAACATAACGGGGCTTGGGGACTTGGAGCGCGAGCGCGCCCGGCTCCCGCACCGGGACGAGCGGGGCGGGGCGGGTCCGGAGCGCACGAAGAAGCCCCCGTCCGGTGTGAACCGGCCCCGGGGGCTCTGTGCGTCGATTGCGCCGCTCTCACGGCGGCAGGAGGGACACGTCCCCCGCCGGGGCCCCCTGGGTGGCGCGGGCGGTGCTTCTGGTGTCCATGGCGTTCGCCGTGTCCGTGGACGGATGCCGGGCGGCAGGCGAGGAGCCGTGTGCCTCGGCCCGGATGCGCTGCTTCATCGTGGGTGGCAGCGCCCTGTCACGCGGAAGGGTCCATCGCACCGACGGGGTGGTCGCGGTTGCCGCGGTCGCATCCGTGTGCTTCTGGTTCGTGGTGGTCGGCTCCGGGGCGCTCTGCTCCGTGGCCGCGGCCGGGCTGCTCATGAGTCCCAGTGCGGCGAGGAGGGCGAAGAATGCGGTGACGAAGGCGGTCCAGATGCTCTTGGGCTTGAAGGCGCTCACGGCCCCTCGCTTTCGGGTAGTCCGGTTTGCTTACCTTTCCGATGATGTGGATATGGCTCGCGATTTCATGGACCGACGCCGCGGATCGGTCGATCTTCAGATGAACACCACTCGTATGGTTCAACCAGCCTTGACGGGCCTGTCCGGGGCGAACGGCGTGACCGTGTCCGCCGGCCGGTGCGACGCTCGCGGCGCATACGGGAGATCGCTCTTCCCTGGGCGCCAGTTGGGTCGCGGGCAGGTCACCGATCGATATCGGCCGGTGTGTATAGTCGGGCGGCAGAAGTCCCCTACGTCAAGGAAAGACGAGGTCGCGCGGTGAAGAAGCTTCTCCTGGTCGCACTGGCCGCCATCGGCGGGCTCCTCGTGTACCGCCAGATCCAGGCGGATCGCGCCGAGCAGGATCTGTGGACGGAGGCGACTGACTCCGTGCCCGCAGGTTCGGGTGTGTGAGACAGAACAGCCTGATTGCGGGCCCCGGTCGCTGAGCGGCCGGGGCTTCGTGCTGTTGCGGGACCGTGACACCTGTGCTCTTGAGTTCACCTAAGCAAATCAATAGGTTGCGGGAGCAAAACGCCGGGTTTTTCGGTCGAGGGGGCACAGGTGAAGGCACGGGACCACCATCGCCGCACCGCAGGCGTAGGGGCATAGACCGGCGGGGTGCTGCTCGCCCTGGTGGCGGGCGCGATGCCGGCCGTGGCGGTGGGGCCGGACGGCGCGCCCGCCGCTTCGGGGGCGCCCGGCGGCGAATCGGGCGGCAGCCTGGTCATGGTGCTCGACTCGTCCGGCTCCATGGCGGTCGACGACGGTACGGGACGTACCCGGATGGAGAGCGCCCGTACGGCCGTCGGCACCGTCGTCGACGGACTTCCCGACGGGTATCCGACCGGGCTGCGGGTGTACGGCGCCGATCGTCCCCGGGGCTGCGCGGACACCAGGCTCGTCCAGCCGGTGCGCGGGCTCGACCGGGCGGCCGTGAAGGAGGCTGTGGCGGCTGCGGAACCCAAGGGTGACACCCCCATCGGGCCTGTCGCTGCGCAAGGCCGCCGAGGGCCTTCCCCGGCCCGCGGGCGGTGCCATCGGCACCCGCACGATCCTGCTGATCTCCGACGGCGAGGACAACTGCGGTACGCCGCGGCTCTGCGAGGTCGCCGCGGAACTCGGCAGGGAGGAGATCGGGCTGCGGATCGACACTGTCGGCTTCCAGGTGCGGGGCCAGGCCCGCCGGCAGCTCGAATGCGTGGCCGCGGCGGGCAACGGCCGCTACTACGACGCGCCGGACGCCAGGTCGCTGGCCCGGCAGCTGCAACGGGCGTCGCGGCTCTCTGCGGACGGCTACCGGTTCCGGGGCGAGCCGGTCGCGGGCGCGGCGAGGGTCGCGGACGCGCCGGTGCTCGCACCCGGGCAGTACCTGGACACCATCGGGCCCGGTGAGAAGCGGTACTACGCCGTCGGCCTGGACTCCGTTTCGACGGTGGACTTCTCGGCGACGGCGGTGCCGCAGCCCGGGGCGGCCGTCGACCCGTTCGATGCGCTGCGCACCAGCATCACGTACGGCACCGGCGGCTCCTGCGGGACGGACACCGCGCACTTCCTCCAGAAGGAGGGCGCGACGCCCCTGACCTCGGCCCTGGCCCGTATCCCCACTGAGCGCGGCACCCGCCGCTGCGACCGGGCGGGCCGGTATCTGCTGGTGGTTGAGCGGGAGAGCAAGAAGGGCTCCGACGCCGCGCGTTGGCCGCTGGAACTCCTCTACGCGGTGGAGGCGCCGCTGGACAAGGGCGTCACGCCCGCCGCCTCGCGGCCGGAGTACGGCGAGGGCGGCAAGGACGCGGTGCCGCCCACCGGTGATCCCCGGGACGTGCGAGGCGGTACCGGCTTCAACGACGCCGAGGACATCGGACCGGGCGTGTGGCGCGACCGGATCCTGCCGGGGCAGACCCGCTGGTACAAGATTCCGGCCGGATGGGGCCAGCAGGTGCGCTACGACGTGGAGTTCGCGAACGAGCCCACGGTGGAAGGCGTCGCTTCCACGTACTCGTACGGCACGACCCAGCTGTTCACCCCGGCTCGTTCCCCGCTCACCGGTGGCGGCGAGTTCACCCCGACGACCGTGTACAACGGCCGTCCGTCGGCGATCAGGATGGGTGGCGTGCCGGTCGCCTGGACCAACCGCTACGAGTACCGCTCCCACGTCCGGCCCGTGCACGCCGCGGGCGACTTCTACGTCTCGGTGACGCTGGGGGCGCATGCCGCCGACATCGCGGAGAACCCGCAGATCGGTGTGGTGGTGCGGGTGTCGGTGCTCGGCGACGAGCTGACCGGACCCGAGCACAACGCTCCTGTCGCGGCCAAGAAGGTGGACAAGAGCGGCAATTCGATCAGGGCCGCAGACAGCGGCGGTACGGGCGGGGCAGGATGGACCGGCATCGCGGCCGCTGCCGGGGCGGGCGCCGTGGTGGTGGTGATCGCGGGGCTCGTGTTCCTACGCGGGCGTCGCGGGCGGGCCGGACAGACGACGAGGGGAAGCGCGTGATGAGGCAGCGCAACAGGGGCCGGGTGGCGCTGGCCGCGGCTGCGGTGATCTGCGCGGCGGCGGCGCTGCCGGGGCAGGCGTACGCGGCCGGGGAGCCCGTCGCGTACATCTTTGATCCCGGGGCGGAGCAGGTCGGTGGCGCGGAGGTCAGCACCGAGGCGACGGCACTCACGCCCGGGTCGGTCTACAAGAGCTCGATCGAGCGCGGCGAGAAGCTCTACTACCGGCTGAACCTGGACGTGAAGACCAACGCGTACGTCTCGGCGGTGGTCGTGCCCAGGGGCGGTGGACAGGTCGCCTACGGGGACGGCATCAAGGTCAGCATCAGGGACAGCGCCGACCGGCAGTGCAGTTCGGAGGACGCCCGCTTCGAGTCGGCGGAGTTCCCGCGTCCGATCGCGGCGTACGCCTACCGGATCGCGGACAAGGACAGCAGTACCTGCCAGGAAGCCGGTACGTACAACGTCCTGATCGAGCGGGAGAGCAAGGCCACCTCGACGCCCGACGCGTGGGATCTGGAACTGCGCTACGAGTCGGAGCCGCAGCTGAAGCAGGGCGGTTCGACGCCGACCGAGGCGCCGGACAACTGGCCGTCGGTGTTGCCCGCGCCGCCCACCGACGCCCCGCAGAATCGGTCGGGCGGTACCAGCTACTACGACGCGACCAGCCTGCAGACCGGCGAGTGGCACGACACCATCGCACCCGGGCAGACCCGCTTCTACCGGGTGCCGGTGGACTGGGGGCAGCAGATCTTCGCCACCGTCGACCTGGGCAACAACAACGCCTCGGACAAATTCATCGGCAGCGCGCTCGCACTCTCCCTCGCCAATCCGGCACACGGTCATGTCGACAGCGCGACGCCGCTGTCGTACTCCGGAAAGTCCGCGTCCGTATCGCTGGACCCGCTGCCGCCGGTGGCGTACGAGAACCGGTACGACTCGACCAGCAGCGTCAGCGCCATGCGATTCGCCGGCTGGTACTACCTGTCGGTCGCGCTCAGCCCGGAAGTCGCGAAGTCGTACGGCGACAAGGGGATTCCGATGATCCTCAAGGTCAAGGTGGACGGGACGGCGGCGAAGTCGCCGTACACGGGTGACACCGGCATCTTCTCGGTCACGCAGAACGACAAGGACATGGCAAGGAGCGGAAAGAGCGACCCCGAGGCGGCCAGGAGCGACACCATGAGGATGGTCGGTGTGGCCGGGATCGGCGCGGGAACGGTGCTGGTGCTCGGACTGGGCGTGTGGACGCTGCTGGCGCGGCGCCGCGCCGTGACCGCCCCGGCGGGTCCGGTCGGTTCGAACGGTCCGGTGGGTCCGACCGGATCGAACGGTCCGGTAGGTCCGGTAGGTCCGGTAGGTTCCAATGGTCCGGCGGGTCCGGCGGGTCCGGCGGGTCCGGTCGTGGGAGGCCCGGCCGGGGGCGGGCAACCGCCGTACGGAGGCCCGACACAGACCGGGTGAACGCGCCGGAGATGCTGCCGCACAGGGCGGGGCTCCGGCCCCCCCAGCGCTCGGCTCAGGGCAACGGCGCGGGCTCCTGCCCACCGGCTCAGCTCTGGGTCAGCGCCCAGATGCCCACGGCGAAACAGATCAGCGCCAGCAGCAGGACCGGGACCGCCACCTTCGTGGGCGGTCCCGGACGTCTTTGCGGCGCCCGCGCCGGAACAGCGGCCGAGAGCTGTGGGGAGACCCCTGGTCCGGGGGCCGGAATCTGCGGCTGCCCGGCGGTGTAGGCCCGGGTGAGGGCCGGTTCGTGCTGCACCGCGGCCGTGGCAACCTGCGAGGGATCCGGCGCGGGCGCGTGGAAGGGGGCGGCCGTATGCGCGGGGAGGGGAGTGGCAGGTGTGGACGGCTGCGTCGGCCGGGGCAGCGGTGTGGGCTGCTGCGGAGGCGGCGGGAGGTGGAAGCTGCCCGTCTCCGACATCGGCACCGGCGGCTGGGAGTAGGGCTGCTCCACGGGCTGCTGGGCTGCCTGGTCCGTCTGCGCTGACCGCGAGTCCTGCACGGCCGTCCGGGGGGCCGTGAGCGGCCCGGCGGGGCCGAAGCCGACGGGCAGCGGGCCGAGTTGGTCGAAGACCTCCACCGGCTCGTCGTCGATACCGGGCTCGGGCAGCATGTCGACCGCGGCCGTCAGCGCCTTGCGCGCGCCCGTCGCCGTGCGGAACCGGGCCTGGGGATCCGGCTGCAGCAGCCCCGCGATGACCTGCCACAGCGGTTCGGGAATCCCCTCCGGGGCACCGGGAGTTCCGTACGAGGCGAAGTGCTCGACGATGGCCTGCGCGTCCGGCTTCCTCCCCTGCAGCAGGTAGAGCGCGACGAGACCGACCGCGAACAGGTCCGCGGGGAAATCCGGTTCCGCGCCCATCATCTGCTCGGGCGCGAAATAACCCGGCGTCCCCACCACATAGTTGGTCTCGGTGAGACGCGGCTCCCCCTTGCGCATGGAGATACCGAAGTCGGACAGGCGCAGATGCGGCCGCCCGGTGCCGGTGGCCTCCATCAGGATGTTCGCGGGTTTGATGTCCCGGTGCACGACGCCCTCCGCGTGCACCGTCGACAGCCCGGACAGCAGTTGGTCGAGCAGCGTGCAGACGAAACGGGGCGGCAGCGGCCCGTAGTCGCCGATGACATGGGCCAGGGAACCTCCGCTCACCAGATCCATGGTGAACAGGACCTTGTCGTCGTCCGCGGCCCAGCTGGCCGGGGCGAGCACATGCGGATGCTCGATCCGCAGCGCCTGTTCGCGGACAAAACGCAGCAGCGTGTGTGCGTCGCTCTGCTGGAGGACCTTGGCCGCCACATAACGGCGGCGCCGGTGGTCCCAGGCGCGCCAGACGGCGCCGACCCCACCACGTCCGATCGGATCGATCAGTTCGTACCGACCGGCGAAGACCTCACCCATTGCGCTGCGCCCGCTCCACTTCCTGTTTCGGCTCGTGCCCGGCTCTCGGAGGTAGTGCCCTGGGGCCTCTCGTTCGGATCATGCCGGGCTCGCATGCTCCGGCACCGCGCCTCGCCGCGTCGGTCGCCACGACTTCGCCATGACTCCCTCCTCCGCCTCGCGATCCACGGCACCGGGCCCCGCTCGCTGATCCGGCCATGATCCGAACGAGAGGCCCTAGCTCTGGTGTCCTTCGTAGTGCGCCACCGCGTCCGCGGTGCGCCCCGCGCCGTACACCTTGAGGAACTCTGCCAGTTCCGGGTGGGTCGGGGCGAGGGAGTCGGCGGCATCGATGATGTCGCCGGCGGCCGAGACCGACCGCAGCAGCGACTGGATCTCACGGACCACACGCCGGACGGTGGGGGCGCCACCCGTGTGGGAGGTCTGGCTGGTGCCGGTGAGGACGGAGCCGCCCTGGGACTTCTTGATCTCTTCCATGCGGTCGGTGGCCTCCCCCGCGCTGACGCTGCCGTCGGCGACCTGACCGGCCAGTTCCTGGAGTGCCTGGACGCGCTGGACGACCGCGGGGTTGCCGATCTTCGCCCGCTGGCCGCTCATCAGCTGGGAGAGCATGGGGGCGGACAGCCCGAGGACCGCGGCGAGCCGAGCCTGGTTCAGGCCGAGATCATCGATCAGCCGGCGGAAGAGCGCCCCGAGAGGTTCTCCGTACCAACTGCGCTGAAGCTCCCTGGCTCTTGCCGTTGCCTCTTGCTGAGCTGCATCCATGGCGTCTCCCCTTCGCTGCGGCTTCGCTGCTGCGAACCTCGACGAGCATCTTACGGAGAGTGGTCGCCCATCGGGAGTCCCCATATTTTTGCAGGATTCCGGGGGGTACCCGGTACTCTGGTCTGCGGCGGTTGCCGAGACGCCGAAGCGTCCGGTGCTGTCCCCTTTTCGGGGCCTTAGCTCAGTTGGTAGAGCGCTGCCTTTGCAAGGCAGATGTCAGGAGTTCGAATCTCCTAGGCTCCACAGAAGAAGAAGCGGGCGCCGGAAGACTCAAGGTCTTCCGGCGCCCGCTTCTTTGTACGGGCCGGCTGCTCAGCTGTAGGGGCCGGCTCAGCTGTACGGGCCGACTCAGCGCCCTTCGTCGAGATCGGTGCCGTCCACACCCTCCGGACCGTCCGTCCCCCTGGCCCCCCCGTCGGTCTGCCCGGCCTGGGCGTCGGGGTCGAGCGAGGTCGGACCGCTGCCGTCCACCGAGGACAGCGGCCCGCGGTCGGACACCTCTGTGGGAGCGGGCGGCTCGACCAGCCAATCCGGATTGGCTTGCTTGTCCCACCACCGCCACGCGGCGTAGGCGCCGCCCGCCACGATGCCGACCACGGCGAGGCCCTTGAACAGCCGACCGGCCTTCGCCCGCCGCTCGTGTTTTCTGGCCAGCTGCCTGATCTCCTTCGCGGTGACCTGCCCGCGCAGGGCGGCCAGCGCGGCGGCGCTGCGCGCCGAGGCCTCCTCGGCCATGGGCTGGGCGACGGACATCGCGTGGCCGACGCGCGGGACGGTGTAGTCGGCGGCGGTACGGGCGGCCCGGCGAGTGCGGAGCGCGGCACGCTGGGCCGCCTCGTCGACCTTGGGGGGCACATGAGCACGGGCCTGTTCGAGACGTGGCGCGAGATGTGCGTCGTACTGGCCGCGGGCCTGCTGGGCTGCCTTCGACATTTTCGGCGCGAGTCGCGTGCGAGCCTCGCACGCGAGCTGCGCGGCCTGGTCCTTGGCTGTGCCGGCGTAAGGCGCCACCACTTCCGCGGCGTGCTGCACGCTGTCCTTGGCCGAGTCGGTTGCGGCGCGCACGCTGTCGATGCGGGTCACGGGATCCTCCTCCTTGGTGGCGGGTAGGCACTCCGCCTTTCCACCCATTTCGAGATCATGCCTGCCGGAGACCCGTACGGCATGCGGGACGGGCATCCGGGTCATTCGACCCATGAGTGATACCTCGGGGCAATGCGGTGCAAGGGGAGCTTGCCGACGACAATGCCACGGTTCGGCTCAGCCCGCGCCGGGGCGTCACGCACTTGGCCGCATTTGTTCCTGCGGCAAGCGGACGGAAGGGTTTCGGGCAAGTCGCAGGCGAGCGGGGCGGAGCCGGCCTCGGCGCACGATGCGCGGAATCGGGCAAGAAGGTGAGCGAGGCGCGTTCGGGGTGGCGGCCGGGCGCCGGAGCGGACAGGCCGTGCAAGGATCGGTGGACGGCATCGAAGACTTAACGTCACCGAAGACTTACGGAAGGCAGATCGTGGCTGAGCAGCTTTACGCCACCTTGAAGACCAACCAGGGCGACATCGAGATCCGGCTTCTGCCGAACCACGCGCCCAAGACGGTCAAGAACTTCGTGGAGCTCGCCAAGGGCGAGCGCGAGTGGACGCATCCCGAGACCGGCAAGAAGTCCGCGGAACCGCTGTACGACGGCACCGTCTTCCACCGGGTCATCAGCGGCTTCATGATCCAGGGCGGCGACCCGCTGGGCAACGGCACCGGCGGCCCGGGGTACGAGTTCGGTGACGAGTTCCACCCCGACCTCAGCTTCAACAAGCCGTACCTGCTGGCCATGGCCAACGCCGGCCCGGGTACCAACGGCTCGCAGTTCTTCGTGACCGTTTCCCCGACCGCCTGGCTGACCGGCAAGCACACCATCTTCGGTGAGGTCGTCGACCCCGCCAGCCAGAAGGTCGTGGACGCCATCGCCGCCACCCAGACCAACGCCCGCACCGACCGCCCGCTGCAGGACGTCGTGATCGAGTCGGTCGTCATCGAGAACCGATGATCGCCAGTGGTCGTCGCATGATCACGCTCTGATTGTCCTTTCGGGGAACCAACGGCCCTGCTCGTCCGTACTTGTTACATAGCGGACGAGCAGGGCTGCGTTGTGCGTACTGCCGCCACGACGAGGACCGAAGGAGCCGGGAAGTGAGGGGACCGATGGACCAGCAGCCACCGGCAGACCGGGACCGGACCGCCGCCACGGACGGCTCGCTCAGCTGCTACCGCCACCCCGGCCGCGGGACACACATCCGGTGCACCCGCTGCGACCGGCCGATCTGCCCCGAGTGCATGGTCAACGCCTCGGTCGGCTTCCAGTGCCCGGACTGCGTCCGCCAGGGATCCGGTACGGGACACGGCCCGGCCGCGAACACGCCGCGCACCGTCGCGGGCGGCAGCATCACCGCCGATCCCCGGCTCATCACCAAGATCCTGCTCGGTATCAACGTCGCCGTGTACATCGCCGTGCTGGCGAAGGGCGACGCGCTGGTCAACGAGCTGGTGCTGCTCGGCCGCGCCACGACGCACTTCGGCGGCCCGCTGGAGGGCGTCGCCGAGGGCCAGTGGTACCGGCTGGTGACGTCGATGTTCCTGCACCAGGAGATGTGGCACATCGTGTTCAACATGCTGGGGCTGTGGTGGCTCGGCGGCCCGCTGGAGGCGGCGCTCGGCCGTGCCCGCTACCTCGCGCTCTACATGCTCTCCGGCCTGGCGGGCGGCGCGCTCACCTACTGGCTCTCCGCACCCGTACAGGGTTCGCTCGGTGCCTCCGGGGCGATCTTCGGTCTGCTGGGTGCCACCGCTGTGCTCATGCGCCGGCTCAACTACGACATGCGCCCGGTCTTCGTGCTTCTCGCGGTGAACCTGGTCATCACCTTCAACCCCTGGGGCGGAATCGCCTGGCAGGCACATGTGGGCGGTCTGATCGCGGGCACGCTGATCGCGATCGGCATGGTGCACGCACCCCGAGAGCGGCGCGCACTGGTGCAGTACGGCACCTGCGCCCTGGTCCTGGCGGCCGTGGTCGTCATCGTCCTCGCCAGAACGGCAGCGCTGACCTGAGCGAACGGGGCCGGGGGCGCCACGCCGCGTACGGACGCGGCGGCTACGGACGCCGAAACACTCACGGCTGCGGGCGCCGATGTGGACGCGGTGCGGAAGCCGGTATCGACGTGGCCGCGGACGCCGATACGGACGTGGCCGGGGGGCACCGATCTCCGGTTGTCCCCTCGGTCAGTTGTCCACAGCATCAGTTGTCCACAGCGCGTGCCGAATCCTGTGCATTCTGTGGGAACAACTGTGCCCCTTGTCGCTGAGCTGGGTTTTTCCAGCAGGGACAAGGGGCGTGCCACCCCTGGATGAGGGAGGCTGCAGTCACATCGGCGTCAACAGCCAGGGAGTTATCCACAGATCGTCTGACCTTTTCCCCTGCCTGTGGATAACGCTGTGGGTAACTCGGGGCAAGGCTTGCCGGACCGCGCCTCGCCGTGAGATCACCTGCTCCGCCGCGCTACTTCCACTGCGTGGAGACCCCGAAGCCGCCGGCGATGAAGCCGAAGCCGACGACGATGTTCCAGTTCCCCAGCGACTTGATCGGGAGATCGCCGTCGGTCACGTAGAAGACGACGATCCAGGCCAGGCCGATCAGGAAGAGCGCCAGCATCACCGGCGCCACCCAGCTGCGGCTGGTCAGCTTAATGTTGGTTGCCTGCTTCGCCGGAGGGGGCGTGAAGTCGGCCTTCTTGCGGATACGTGACTTCGGCACGAGGAACTCTCCTGTCGATGCGCTGCGTGACCGCGCAGGGAACTGTGGCTGGCGCCGGGGCAGGGACGCGAGGGGGAATGCTGCCTCCCCCAGGCGTCCGTTAGCGTAGTGCTTCCGTGGCGCCGAAGGAGATAAGGGTACGTTGAGCAATTCTGCCGACTCCCCCGAAGGGCCGGTCCGGCGCACCTTCCGGCACCCGTCCCGGGTGCTCACGGCTGCCGTCTTCGCCCTCGCCGGACTGATCTTCGTCACCAGCGCCAACACGGCCAAGGGCACCAACATCCGCACCGACTCCTCGCTGCTGAAGCTCTCCGACCTCATCCAGCAGCGCAGCGGCAAGAACGCGGAGCTCGACGAGACCACCGCATCCGTCCGCGGGGACATCGACACGCTCGTCCGGCGCGACGACGGCAGTACCAAGGCCGAGGACGCGCGGCTCAAGGCGCTGGAGCGCGCCGCGGGTACGGCAGAGCTCTCCGGGCGGTCCGTGGCCGTCACCCTCGACGACGCCCTGCCCAACGCCACTGCCAACCCCGGCTACCCCGACCCGCAACCCAATGACCTGGTCATCCACCAGCAGGACCTTCAGGCGGTGGTCAACGCCCTCTGGCAGGGCGGCGCCCAGGGCATCCAGGTCATGGACCAGCGGCTGATCTCCACCAGCGCGGTCCGTTGCGTGGGCAACACGCTGATCCTCCAGGGCCGGGTCTACTCCCCGCCGTACAAGATCACCGCGGTCGGCGACCCGGGCAAGCTCAAGCAGGCGCTCAACGACTCCCAGGCGATCAGCAACTACCTGCTCTATGTGAAGGCGTACGGGCTCGGCTGGAAAGTCGACGAGCACGAGGCGGTGACTCTTCCCGGCTACTCGGGCACAGTGGATCTCCACCATGCGGAGCCGGTGCGGTAGCGAGTAGCAGTGGGGAGGCCGACACGGTGTCGGTGCGACTGGTCGTGAGGACGTTCAGTGAACTCTGCATCACCGTCGGTGCCTTGATCGTGCTCTTTGTGGTGTACGTGCTGTTCTGGACCGGCGTGAAGGCCGCCGACGCGACCGAGGGACAGATCGACACTCTGCGCAATCAGTGGTCCCAGGGGCCGGTGACCGCCCCCGTACCGGACAAATCTCCGAAGCCGACGGCGCCGCCCGCCCCGCCGGCGTACCGGGACGGCAAGCCGTTCGCGATGCTCTACATACCGCGCTTCGGCAAGGGGTGGGAGTGGCCCGTCCTGGAGAACACCGAGGTCCGGACCCTGCAGAAGGGGCTCGGCCACTACACCGGAACCGCCCGTCTCGGCGCGCGGGGCAATTTCGCGGTGGCCGGACACCGGCGCACGTACGGGGACCCGTTCAAGGACTTCCCGAAGCTGCGGCCGGGCGATCCGGTGGTGCTGACGGACGGGACGACGTGGTTCACGTACCGCATCGACAAGAAGCCCTACCGGACGGTGCCGAGCGACATCGGGGTCATCGATCCCGTGCCCCGCAAATCCGGCTTCGACGGGCCCGGCCGCTATCTGACGCTGACCACCTGCGACCCCGAATGGGGCAGCAGCCACCGGCTGATCGCCTGGGCGCACCTCGACGCGACCCAGCCTGTGACCGACGGCAAGCCGGCAGCTTTCCACAGCTGACCCACGCCCCTGCCCCGGCCCTCTAGTCTGGTTCCCGTACCGAATGGAGGGGACAGCATGTACGGCTGGATCTGGCGGCATCTGCCGGGCAACGCATGGGTGCGCGCGCTCATCTCGCTCGTGCTGGTGCTGGCCGTCGTCTACGCGCTTTTCCAGTACGTCTTCCCGTGGGCGGAGCCGCTGCTTCCGTTCGGCGATGTGACGGTCGACGGCTCGACCGGGACGGGGGCCGGCCGGTGAGCGCCCGCATCCTTGTTGTGGACAACTACGACAGTTTCGTCTTCAACCTCGTCCAGTACCTCTACCAGCTCGGCGCCGAGTGCGAAGTGCTGCGCAACGACGAGGTGACCACGGCACACGCTCAGGACGGCTTCGACGGTGTCCTGCTGTCGCCCGGCCCGGGGACCCCGGAGCAGGCGGGTGTCTGCGTCGAGATGGTCCGCCACTGCGCGGCCACGGGCGTCCCGGTCTTCGGGGTCTGCCTCGGAATGCAGTCGATGGCGGTGGCGTACGGCGGGGTGGTGGACCGGGCCCCCGAGCTGCTGCACGGCAAGACCTCGCTGGTGACCCACGAGGGCACCGGCGTCTTCACCGGCCTGCCGTCCCCCTTCACCGCGACCCGCTATCACTCGCTCGCCGCCGAACCCGACACGGTTCCTCCGGAGCTGGAGGTGACGGCGCGCACCGCCGACGGCATCATCATGGGGCTGCGCCACCGTGAACTGCCGGTGGAGGGCGTGCAGTTCCATCCGGAGTCGGTGCTGACCGAGCACGGCCATCTGATGCTGGCCAACTGGCTGGCGCGGTGCGGCGACACAGAGGCTGTGGCGAGGTCGGCGGGGCTCGCGCCGGTGGTGGGCAAGGCCGCCGCGTGACCGCACTCCGCCCCGAGCACGACGCCGGACAGAACGGCCCGTACGAGCAAGGAGCGTACGAGGCCGCGGGCGCGTTCGAGGCGGCGGTCGACCGGCTGGCGGATCCGCTGAACGATCCGCTGCCGGGGCAGCACGCCTCGCCGTGGTTCCGGTCGGGCGGCATCCCGCCGGAGGAGGCGGGTGCAGGGCAGGAGAGGGGACGCGGGCGAGGGCAGCACCGCGCCCCGGATCAGCAGCCACGGGCGCAGACGCAGGCACCGGGGTCGGCAGGGGCTCCTCAGGGGGCACGGAGCCCCGAGGAGACCCCGCGGGAGTGGTACGACCCCGAGGGGTTCGAACGGGACTGGTACGGGCAGCAGGCGCCCGCGACGACGTCTGCGCCGACGCCCTCCCCGGCGCCCGAGGCGGACCCCATCTCTCCTCCCCCCGCGCCGCTCCCGATGTACGACGCGACGGTCGGTCCGCGGACGGCGGACCCCCGGAGCCCGGCCGGTCGGCCGGTGGCGCCCCAGCGGTCGACCCCCGGGCCGGATTCCGGGTTCGGACCCGAGCCGGAGCCGGAGCCGGAGCCGGAGCCAGCGGCGGTGAGCTTCGAGGAAGCGGGCGCCGGGGCCGAGGGGACCGATCCGGAACCGCGTACCGGAGGCCGTGCCGAACGCCGACGCGCCGCGAAGGGGCGCGGCCGCCGACGCGCCGAACCGCGCCCGGGGACCACGGGGCCGACCACCGCGCCGGGCGGGAAGCCGATGTCGCGCGTCGAGGCACGGCGGGCGGCGCGCGCGGCCAAGGACAGCCCGGCCGTGGTCGCCAGCCGGGTCACCGGGGAAATGTTCATCACCCTCGGTGTACTGATGCTGCTGTTCGTCACGTACCAGCTGTGGTGGACGAATGTGCGTGCCGACCAGTACGCCGGCAAGGAGACGCACAAGATCCAGGACGACTGGGCGAAGGGCGACCGCAATCCCGGTGTCTTCGAACCGGGGCAGGGATTCGCCATCATCCACATCCCCAAGCTGGACGTGGTCGCTCCGATCGCCGAGGGCATCAGCAAGGAGAAGGTCCTCGACCGGGGCATGGTCGGCCACTACAGCGAGGGCACGCTGCGCACCGCGATGCCGTCGGCCAAGCAGGGCAACTTCGCCCTGGCGGGCCACCGCAACACGCACGGCGAGCCGTTCCGCTACATCAACAGGCTGCGCCCCGGGGACCTGATCGTGGTCGAGACGCAGGATGCGTACTACACGTACAAGGCGACGAAAACTCTTCCGCAGACATCTCCGTCCAATGTCTCGGTGATCGGCCCGGTACCGCCTGGTTCGGGGTTCACGGGGCCGGGCCGGTACATCACGTTGACGACCTGTACGCCGGAATTCACGAGTACGTACCGTTTGATCGTCTGGGGCAAGATGGTCGACGAACGACCGCGTAGCAAGGGGAAGCCCGACGCGCTCGTCGGCTGAAACATCATCACGACAGGGGCGGGTGCGGTGACAGCGAGGACCGAGCACGAAAAGCGAGTCGGTGAAGCCGAGTCCCCGTCACGGCGCAGGGACCGCCATCCCGTCGCGACGGCGGTCAGCTTCTTCGGTGAACTGCTGATCACTGCAGGCCTGGTGCTCGGTCTCTTCGTCGTCTACTCCCTCTGGTGGACGAATGTGCTCGCCGACCGGGAGGCCACCAAACAGGGGCACACCGTCCGCGACCGCTGGGCCGGTGGACCGGGCGCGCTGGACACCAAGGACGGCATCGGCTTCCTGCACGTCCCGTCGATGAAGAACGGCGAGGTGCTGGTCAAGAAGGGCACCGACACGGAGAACCTCAACGACGGCATCGCGGGCTACTACACGGACCCGGTGAAGTCGGCTCTCCCCTGGGACGAGAAGGGCAACTTCACCCTGGCGGCACACCGCGACGGGCATGGTGCCAAGTTCCACAACATCGACAAGGTGAAGACGGGGGACGCGGTCGTCTTCGAGACCCGGGACACCTGGTACGTCTACAAGGTCTTCAAGGAGCTTCCCGAGACGTCGAAGTACAACGTCGACGTGTTGCAGGCGGTGCCGAAGGGTTCGGGAGCGAAGAAGCCCGGCCGCTACATCACGTTGACGACCTGTACGCCGGTCTACACGTCGAAGTACCGCTACATCGTGTGGGGCGAGCTGGTGCGTACCGAAAAGGTGGACAAGCACCGTACGAAACCGGCGGAGCTGCGTTAGCCGATACGACGAGTAGAGCCCGAAGTCGCAACCATTCCTTGCGACTTCGGGCTCTGTGTTGTCGTGGCCTGCCGGCCCGACGGCTTACTTGTCACGTGAACGGCAAAGGGCCCCGGTCACCGTTGAGGTGCCGGGCCCGATGGCGATCGGTGCGGCTCGCGGTCAGTGCCGCCGGCCGGACGGACCGCCGAAGATGTTGCCGTCTCCACCACCTTGCATGGTCTGCACGGTGACGGCGCTGTTCTTGTCGACCTGCTCGTTCGCGCCGGGTTGGAACGCGATGACCCTCGCGTTGTCGTCACCCGGGCCTTGCACCTGGCCGAGTTGCAGACCCGCCTGAGCGAGCAGGCCCTTCGCCTCTGCGAGGGTCCTGCCCTGCAGGTCGGGAACGGTGGCCTTCTCCGGCTGCTGCGGGCCCTTCGAGACCGTCAACACGATCTGGGCGGTCAGCGGCTGCATCGAGTCCGCGGGCGGGTTCTGGCTGATGACCTGGCCTGCGGGCTTCTCCGAATCGACGTCGGTCCTGGAGACGTTCTTGAAGCCCACGCCGTTGAGCTGAGCCACCGCGGCGTCGTAGTCCCGCTCGGCCACGTTCGGCACCGGCTGGGTGGCCTGCTTGGCGACCGTGATCGTGACCTCGGAGTTCTTCTCGGCCTTCGTTCCGCCGTCCGGGTCCTGCTTGACGACCGTACCCGCGGTCATCTCGGCGGACTCGACCGCGGTGACGTTCACAGTGAAGCCCTTGTCCTCAAGCTTCTTGCGGGCGGTTTCCTCCGTCTTCTCCACGACGTCCGGGACCTCGACCTTCGGGGCGCCGGTGGACATGACGACCGTGACGGTTTCCTTCTCCGCCATCTTGCCGTCCGCGGTCGGTGACTGGCTGCAGATCTTGCCCTTGGGCTGCTCCTCGCAGGGTTCGCGCGAGCCGACCTTGAGATTGACTCCGGAGTTGTCCGCGAGCCGCTGTGCTTCCTTCAGGGTCGAGCCGACCATGTTCGGCACATCGACCTTGCCTCCGTCGCCCTTGTTGTCACTGAACACCGCCCGGCCGATCAGGATCGCGCCGATCAGCACCAGGACGCCCGCGCCGATCAGCAGGATCGTGGAGGTGTTGCTCTTCTTCTGGCGGCGCCGGTCCGGGCGGTCGTCGTAGCCGCCGTCGTCCGAGTTGACCGGGGGCAGCATGGACGTGGGCGCGCCGTTCTGGTCTGCGGCACGCAGCGCGGTGGTGGGCTGATCGTTGCCGTACCCCTCGTAGCCGCCGTAGCCGGGAGCGCCCATAGCCGCGGTGGCGGCGACCGGCCGGCCGTCGAGGTAGGCCTCGATGTCGGCACGCATCTCGTCGGCCGACTGGTAGCGGTAGTCGGGGTCCTTGGTGAGCGCCTTCAGCACGATCGCGTCCATCTCGGGCGTGATCTCGGGGTCGAAGTTGCTCGGCGGCTGCGGCTCCTCCCGTACGTGCTGGTAGGCCACCGCGACCGGTGAATCGCCGACGAACGGCGGCCGGACCGCCAGCAGCTCGTAGAGCAGGCAGCCGGTGGAGTACAGGTCGGAGCGCGCGTCGACCTGCTCGCCCTTCGCCTGCTCCGGGGAGAGGTACTGGGCGGTGCCGATGACGGCCGCGGTCTGGGTCATCGTCATACCGGAGTCGCCCATGGCGCGGGCGATGCCGAAGTCCATGACCTTGACCTGGCCGGTGCGCGTCAGCATGACGTTCGCCGGCTTGATGTCACGGTGGACGATGCCCGCGCGGTGCGAGTACTCCAGCGCCTGGAGGATGCCGACGGTCATCTCCAGGGTGCGCTCGGGCAGCAGCTTGCGCCCGGAGTGCAGAAGTTCCCTGAGCGTCGACCCGTCGACGTACTCCATCACGATGTACGGGATGGAGACCCCGTCGACGTAGTCCTCGCCGGTGTCGTAGACCGCGACGATCGCCGGGTGGTTGAGCGAGGCGGCGGACTGGGCCTCACGGCGGAACCGGGCCTGGAAGGACGGATCGCGGGCCAGATCGGCCCGCAGTGTCTTCACAGCTACGGTGCGGCCGAGCCGGGTGTCGTGTGCGAGGTAGACCTCGGCCATGCCACCACGACCGAGCACCGAGCCCAGCTCGTACCGGCCGCCGAGGCGACGCGGCTCTTCCATAGCGGTAGACCTCTCCCTGAACCGTCCACGTACGGGTGCCTGGAATACGGTACCCGTCGAGGCAAATCAAACCCGGCGCTGCCCGGAGCCGATACGCGACCGGTACAAACGGTCCTGCTCGGCGAGCGATGGCGGGTGCGGGTCGTGTGACATCCGCACGGGCCGTGCAGCGGCGCGACGTGTGAGTGCGGAGATGATGCGGCTTTCGGTATGGTTTCGTTGCATATGCGGAGTTTGTTCAATCGCCGGTGTCCGGGGCGCCTTCCGTCAGCCCGGCGCTCTTTGCGTCAGCGCTTCCGTAGCGCAGTTCGTTTCCGAGTGGTCCGACTACCGTTGAAGTAGAACTCATAGCTGCCCTTGTCCGCTCCGGATATGCAGGTTTCGGCCGCGGCCGGGACGGTCGTCGTAATGGTGACGGCCGCGGCTGCGGAAACGCCGGCTATGAGCAGGGAAAATGCCTTCTTCATGTGGGTACCCCTCCCTGGACTGGCCAGTCGATGGGAAAGGATCGACCGTTTTGTGAACGGGCGGCCGTTTGCTGTGTCCTCTCAACTGGTTGATCTCGGGGGCGTAATCAGCCCCGACCTCGAAGGGTAGGGAATCCACACTTGGTGTGACGGAGATCATGCGCGCACGCGCCCGCACCCGGCCGTACGCGTACGACGACCGGGTGCGAGTGGGCGAGCAGGGGCGCGGAAGGCTTACCTGTTGCGTGCCAGGACTGCCTTCATCACCTCGCGGGCGATCGGCGCGGCCAGGCCACCACCCGAGATGTCATCGCTGACCGCGGCGCCGTCCTCCACCACGACAGCGACGGCGACCGGAGATCCCGCCTTGGTCTTGGCATAGCTGATGAACCAGGCGTACGGCTTCTCGCTGTTGTTGAGGCCATGCTGGGCGGTACCGGTCTTGCCGCCGACCTTGACGTTGGGGATCTGCGCGTTGGTACCGGTGCCGTTCTGGACGACGGTCTCCATCATCTGCTGGAGCTTCTGAGCGTTCGCGGCCGAGAGCGGCCGGCTGAACTGCTCCTTCTCGTGGGTGTAAATGGCGTCCAGACTGGGTGCCTGGCGTTCGGCGACCATGTACGGCTGCATCAGCTTGCCGTCATTGGCGACCGCGGCGGCGACCATGGCCATCTGGAGCGGGGTGGCACGGTTGGAGGCCTGGCCGATGCCCGCCATGGCGTTCTGCGGCCGGTTGTCCTTCGGGTAGATGCTCGCGACGGCGCGGACGGGAGTGAAGATCTCCTTGTTGAAGCCGAACTTGTTCGCTTCCTCGATCATCTTGTCGTTGCCGAGGTCGTCGCTCATCTTGCCGAAGACGGTGTTGCAGGACCACCGGAGCGCCTCGCGGAGCGAAGCGTCCTTGCACGGGATGTTGCCCTCGTTGTTGAGGTTGTCGGTGGACAGCGGCAGCCGCCAGGGCAGCGGGGAGTCAGTCTTGGCGTCGATGTCGGAATGGAGGCCGTTCTCCAGGGCCGCGGCGGCCGTCACGACCTTGAAGGTCGAACCGGGCGGGTAGGTTTCGCGCAATGCCCGGTTGAGCATCGGCTTGTCCTTGTCGTTCAGGAGCACCTGCCGCGCCTTGCTGTCCTTGTCGGAGTTGCCCGCGAAGACCGAGGGGTCGTACGAGGGCGTGCTGGCGAGGGCGAGGATCGCGCCGGTCCGAGGATCGAGGGCGACCACCGCTCCCTTCTTATCGCCGAGCCCCTTGAAGGCGGCTTTCTGGGCATCGCCGTTGAGGGTGGTGACGATGTTGCCGCCCTGCTTCTCCTCACCGGTGAACATCGACATTGTTTGGTTGAAGAAGAGCTGGTCGTCATTGCCGGTGAGGATGCCGTCCTCGATCTTTTCGAGCTGTGTCGCGTCGAAGGCCTGCGAGGAGTAACCGGTGACAGGGGCCCACATGGGGCCGTTCTTCCAGACCCGCTTGTACTTGAAGTCGCTGCCTTTGGTCTCGACGGAACCCGTGACGGGGTTGCCGTCGACGATGATGTTGCCGCGCTCGTGCGCGTAACGCTCGATGCGGACGCGGCGGTTCTCGTCCCGGCTGTTCAGTTCGTCGGCGCGGACGTACTGCAGGTAGTTGGTCCGCACGAGCAGGGCGAGGATGAGGACGCCGCAGAAGATCGCGATCCGGCGGAGGGGCTTGTTCACGGTCGGACCACCTGGGTCATCTCGGCGTCGGAGGACGGGGCGGGGGCCGGGGCGGGCCGACGGGCGGTGTCGCTGATCCGGATCAGAATGGCGATCAACGCCCAGTTGGCCAGCACGGAGGAACCGCCGGCTGCGAGGAACGGCATGGTCATACCGGTCAGCGGAATGAGCCCCATGACACCGCCGGCGACTACGAAGACCTGGATGGCGAAGGCGCCGGAGAGGCCGATCGCGAGGAGCTTGCCGAACGGGTCTCGGGCTGCGAGAGCGGTGCGTACGCCGCGCTCGACGATGAGACCGTAGATCAGCAGGACCGCCATCATTCCGGCGAGGCCGAGCTCCTCACCGACAGTGGCGAGGATGAAGTCGGCGTTGGCGGCGAAGCCGATCAGGTCCGAGTGGCCCTGGCCCCAGCCGGTACCGAGAGTGCCTCCGGAACCGAAGGACATGATCGCGTTGGAGATCTGTTCACAGGCACCGTCGCTCTGGAAGCAACCGAACGGGTCCTTCCAGGCGTTCACCCGGGACTGGACGTGATGCTCGAAGGTGGCGACACCGACCGCTCCGGCCGCGGACATCAGCAGACCGAAGACGATCCAGCTGGTCCGTTCCGTCGCGACGTACAGCATGATGACGAAAAGGCCGAAGAACAGCAGCGACGTGCCGAGGTCGGTCTCGAAGACCAGGATCAGGATCGACAGCGCCCAGATGACCAGAATCGGTCCGAGGTCACGGCCACGCGGCAGGTAGAGCCCCATGAAGCGTCGGCTGGCCAGCGCCAGCGCGTCACGTTTCACCATGAGATAGCCGGCGAAAAAGATCGCAATGATGATCTTGGCGAACTCTCCCGGCTGGATCGAGAAACCCGCGATCGTGATCCAGATCTTGGCGCCGAACTTGCCAGGGAAGAACATTGGCAGGATCAGCAGGATCAGCGCCACGACCATGGAGATGTACGTGTAGCGCTGCAGGATGCGGTGGTCCTTGAGCACGAGCAACACGGCGACGAACAGCGCGACACCGATTGCGGAGTACATCAGCTGCCTGGGCGCGGAAGGGGTGAAGACGCCGTACTGGTACTTGGCCAGCGAGATCAGCCGGTCCGACTGGTCCAGCCGCCAGATCAGCACCAGGCCCAGGCCGTTCAGCAGGGTCGCCAGCGGCAGCAGCAGCGGGTCCGCGTACGGCGCGAACTTGCGGACCACTAGGTGGCTCACGCCGCCGAGCAGGATGAGCCCGCCTCCGTATCCGAACATGCCGGACGGGAGTTTGCCGTCGATGGCGAGTCCGACATTGGCGTACGCGAACACCGAGATGGCGATGGCGAAGACCATCAGTCCCAGCTCGGTGTTGCGGCGGCTCGGTGCGTCGATCGCGCCGATCGTGGTCGTGTTGGTGACAACGCTCATGGTGCTGAAGGCCCCCTACGGCTTTACTGCTTACCGCACTGCGGGACCAGCTTTTTCTCTTCCTCCGAGAGGCTGGGACCAGGAGCGGGCGTTGCGGTCGGCTTGGTCTTGGTGGCACCGGACGTCTTGGTGACGTCCGAGCCCGTACCCTGGGCTTGGCCCTCGTCGGAGCCGGCCTTCTCGGCCGCGCGTTGCTGGGCGTCCTTCTCGCAGGCGGATGCCTGGACGGCGAGTTCACTGATCTTCTCGCGCGCGGCGGTGAGGTTGCCCTCGGCGATGGTCGCCTCGACCTGCTTGCGCTGGTAGGGCGGAAGGTACTTGAGTTCGATCTCGGGGTGGTCCTTCTCGATCTCCGAGAGCGAGACCCACGCCAGGTCCTGGCTGATGCCGCGGAACAGCGCCACGTGTTCGTTCTTCGCGCCGACGTAGAACTGGTTCTGCGTCCAGCGGTACCCGCCGTAGAGACCGCCGCCGACGACGGCGAGCGCGAGCACGACGTAGAAGGACCTCTTGAGCCACTTGCGGCCGCCGCCGGGCTTGACGAAGTCGTCGTCGGTGTAGGAGTCGAAGGAGCCGTCCGGCATCCCGTCGTAGCCGACGCCGTCACCGCTTCCGGGCGGGCCGAAGCCGCCTGCGGGCGGCGGGACGGGGCGGCCGAGGCCGGCCGCTCGTCCGGCGGGGGTCTGCATGGCGCCGCCGTCGTTCAGCTGGGCGGCCTGGTTCTCGGCGACCGCGCCGACGATGACCGGGGTGTCGTTGAGCTGTCCGGCCAGGGTGTCGTTGCTGTCGGCGTCGAGGACGTCGGCGACGATGCAGGTGATGTTGTCCGGGCCGCCGCCGCGCAGAGCGAGCTGGATCAGCTCCTGGATGGTCTCCTGGGGGCCCTGGTAGCTGGCGAGGGTCTCTTCCATCGTCTGGTGGGAGACGACGCCGGAGAGCCCGTCGGAGCAGATCAGGTAGCGGTCGCCGACCCGGACCTCACGGATGGAGAGATCGGGTTCGACATGGTCGCCACTGCCCAGCGCACGCATCAGTAGGGCGCGCTGCGGGTGGGTGGTGGCCTCTTCCTCGGTGATCCGGCCCTCGTCCACCAACCGCTGCACCCAGGTGTGGTCCTGGGTGATCTGGGTGAGTACGCCGTCGCGCAGCAAGTACGCGCGGGAGTCGCCGACGTGGACGAGGCCGAGGCGCTGGCCGGTCCAGAGCAGGGCGGTGAGCGTCGTGCCCATGCCTTCGAGCTGGGGGTCCTCCTCGACCATCATGCGCAGCTGGTCGTTGGCGCGCTGGACCGCCGTACTGAGGGAAGTGAGGATGTCCGAGCCCGGGACGTCGTCGTCGAGCTGGACGAGTGTGGAGATCACCTCGGAGCTGGCGACCTCGCCGGCTGCCTGGCCGCCCATGCCGTCGGCGATGGCGAGAAGGCGCGGACCGGCGTAGCCGGAGTCCTCGTTGCCTTCTCGGATCATGCCCTTGTGCGATCCGGCGGCGAAGCGCAGGGAAAGACTCATACGCACCTCGCCCGTCGGCTCGGGGTACAGCCGGTCTCGAGCCACACTGCCCACCCTCCGGTCGGGAGCCGGGCCGGGTCCGTTGCCCGGGCCGCCGCGACTCGCTCGCTCCGCTCGCTCATTGTCGTACTACTTCCGCAGCTCGATGACGGTCTTGCCGATCCGGATCGGCGCGCCCAGCGGAACAGGTGTCGGGGTGGTGAGTCGGGTCCGGTCGAGATACGTGCCGTTGGTGGACCCGAGATCCTCGACGATCCACTGGCCGTCACGGTCGGGGTAGATCCTGGCATGCCTGCTGGACGCGTAGTCGTCGTCCAGGACGATCGTTGAATCGTGGGCCCGGCCCAGCGTGATGGTCTGTCCCTGGAGCGCCACCGTGGTGCCGGTGAGAGTGCCCTCGGAGACGACCAGCTTTGTGGGTGCCCCCCGGCGCTGGCGGCCGGGCTGCTGGCGCTGCTGCGGCGGTGCCGCGGCATTCTGACGCGTCTGTTGCGGTCGTGTGTCGGTCGCGGTGCGGCGTGAGCCGCGCTGCGTGACGCGCGTTCCGAACAGATCGCTGCGGATGACCTGGACGGCCACGATCACGAACAGCCACAGAACAGCCAGGAAACCTAGCCGCATGACCGTCAGGGTCAGCTCTGACATTGCCCCCGCTTCACCCTTCGGCTTGCCGGTAAACGATGGTGGTGCTGCCCACGACGATCCGCGAGCCGTCGCGGAGCGTAGCGCGGGTTGTGTGCTGCCCGTCCACCACGATGCCGTTGGTGGACCCGAGATCCTGGATCGTCGAGGGCGTTCCGGTCCGGATCTCACAGTGCCGACGCGATACGCCGGGGTCGTCGATCCGCACGTCGGCTTCGGTGCTGCGTCCCAGCACCAGCGTCGGGCGGGAGATCTGATGGCGGGTGCCGTTGATCTCGATCCAGCGCCGCACCTGCGCGTTCGGCAGGGGGCTGGGCCCGGCCGGCGGGTGCCGGTCGGTACTGGGCGTTCCGGGCCTGCCGGCGCCCGGCGGCGGGGCCGCGGGCATGGGCGGGGCGGAGCTGGGTGGGTAGCCGTAGCCACCGGTGGGCTGCGGGGCACGCCCCGGACCCGGACCCGGGTGCGGGGGCTGGCCGGGCTGTCCCGGCCGGCCCTGGGGCTCCTGCTGCTGTGACGAACTCGATGCCAGGGTGCGGCTGCGTACCCGATAGAGCCCGGTGTCGAGGTCGTCGGCCTTCTCCAGATGGACCTTGATGGGGCCCATGAAGGTGTACCGCTGCTGCTTGGCGTAGTCACGGACCAGGCCGGAGAGTTCGTCGCCCAACTGACCTGAGTACGGGCTGAGTCGCTCGTAGTCGGGAGTGCTGAGTTCGACGATGAAGTCGTTGGGGACGACGGTCCGCTCACGGTTCCAGATCGTTGCGTTGTTGTCGCACTCGCGCTGGAGGGCTCCCGCGATCTCGACCGGCTGGACCTCGGACTTGAAGACCTTGGCGAAGGTGCCGTTGACCAGACCTTCGAGACGCTGCTCGAAACGCTTCATGACTCCCATGGGGCACCTCCTCCGTCGTAGTCGTCCCTGTACTGCTTACTGATCGTATCCACGCGTCGGGAAATCGGCTGGTTCCCCTTGTCTGCCCTGTGGATGAGTGTCACCTCTCACACGGATCGTAGAGGCGGCCTCCTGACAGTGTCCCGCACCAGGGGTGCACTGAGGAGGAGTGGGGGCGGCCGCTCGGCGTTCCCGGTTCCCGCCTGGCGTTCGGTGAAACAACGGATGTGAATCCACCCTGTCCAGCGTGCTAATCTTCCGGATGTCGCCAGGAGCTCGCACCAAACGGTGAGAGAAACTGGAAACACCACTCTTGCGCGAGTGGCGGAACGGCAGACGCGCTGGCTTCAGGTGCCAGTGTCCTTAGGGACGTGGGGGTTCAAATCCCCCCTCGCGCACAAGAGAGAAGCCCCACAGAGCCAACGGCCTGTGGGGCTTCTTCGTTCCCCGGTGGACACCGATATTTCGTCGGTGGTTGGCGACGCTCGTGGGTGCCGGGTGCCGGGTGCCGGGTGGCGTTCGTCGGTGCTCCCGGGTGTCCCAGGCTGCTGTACGGCGGGCAGGGGCTCGGCGAGGCGCGGGCGACTTTCGTCGCGGGCGGGTGCGACGAAAGTGGGGCGTCGTGAGCGTGCGGGGCTGCCTAGGGTGCAGGGTGTGTACGCGATATCGAAGCTCCGGGCCGGGTGGCAGTGGTGTGCGGCGCCCGAGCTGTGGTCCCGGCGCAGGACGGCCGGAGAGGCCGTGGTGGCCGTGGTGCTCGGGTTGCTCGCGGCCGGGACGGAAGAGCTGCTGCGCAGCGGTGAGCTGAGACTTTGGACGGTCTCGGCCCTGGTCGTGGTGCTGTCCCTGATGAGGCGACGGCTGCCGGTGGCCGTGCTGGTGGCCACGGCCGCCCTGGCCGGGCTCTCTGATGGCTTTGCGCCGCTGCTGATGGTGGTGGCGTGGAGCTCCGGGCGCCGGATCGCCGGAGCCGGGCGGGCTCTGGGGGCTTTTACCGCTGCGTACGCGCTCTACGTGGGTCTGGCCGTCGTGGTGAACTGGGCCGGGTTGCGGCCGCTGACCCAGGTGCTGTTCACCACCCTCTACTTCCTGGCGACGACACTCGTGCCCGGCCTCGCCAGCCGCTACTGGACGCAGCGCCGGACCCTGCTGCACGCCTTGCAGGAACGCAATGCCCAGCTCGTCCGGGAGCGGGTCATGATCGTGGGGCAGGCGCGGCTCATGGAGCGCCAGCGGATCGCCCAGGACATGCACGACAGCCTCGGCCACCGGCTGGCACTGATCTCTGTCCACACAGGCGCGCTGGAGGTCGACCGCGAACTGACGGCGCGACAGCGGGAAGTGGTCGGAGTGCTGCGGGACGCCTCGGTCCACGCGATGCACGAGCTGCGCGAGGTCGTCGGCATTCTTCGCGACGGTGTCGAGGGGCCGTCGCAGGGCGGCGAGGGCGGGCAGTCGACGGCGCGGGGCACCGCGGGCATCGAGGAGCTGACGGCGACGGCGCGGGCTGCCGGCAGCGATGTCGAGCTTCGTCGTACAGGAACGGTACGGACGCTTGCGGCAGCCTCGGACCACGCGGCGTACCGCATCGTCCAGGAGGCGTTGACCAACGCGTACAAGCACGCGCCGGGTGCGGAAATTAAGGTCGAGCTGCGTTACGAGCCCGATTCCTTCGTCGTCGAGATCGTCAATGGTCCACAGCGGCAAGTGCGGCCGGTGGGTGAGGTGGTCAGCGGCGGCCAGGGGCTGCCAGGTCTGCACGAGCGGGCCCGGCTGGTCGGCGGCATGGTGCACACCGGACGGATCGAGGGTGGCGGCTTTCGGGTGGCCGGGGTGCTTCCGTACGGCGCCGACGGCATGCCCGGCGGGATGTCGGTCGCGCCGATGGTCGACGCGGAGGACGACTTCCGGCAGCAGTCCCAGGGGGTCCTGTGGGGAAACGGTGGTCCGGTCATGGACGGGACGGTTTCCGAACGGGAGTTGGCGATGAGCGGCAGCGGAAGGAAGACGGGCGGCGGGGTCGCGCTGGGCTGCGGGATAGGCGCGGGAGCCCTGGTGCTGTTGGTGCTGGCCTGTGGCTTCGGTCTGTACCTCTTGGTGAAGGAGATGGACAAGTCGATGATCGGGCCGAGTCAGTACCGGTCGATCAAGATCGGCACGGCGGAGGACGAGGTGCGGGAAGAGTTGCCTGCCGGGGATACATTCATGACGGCCGGGCTGGACGGCGAGGGGCCCAAGAAGCCGGCCGGGGCACAGTGTCTGGTCCTCATGTCCTCGGAGACGGGCGGGAACATCAACACCGAGCCGGTGTTCCGGTTCTGTTTCCGGGACGGCAAGCTGATCGAGAAGAGGTCCTACGAGATCGCCAGTAGGTGAGGCGTCCGGGACGAGCACGGGGGTACGAGTGACGGATCGGCTGATCAGAGTCGTCATTGCTGACGACGAGCCCCTCATCAGGGCCGGGATACGCATGATCCTCACCTCGGACCGATCCATCGCGGTCGTCGCGGAAGCGACGAACGGGCGGGAAGCCATCGAGCTGGTCCGCGCCCATGCGGCGGACGTGGTGCTGCTCGACATCCAGATGCCGGTGATGGACGGGCTCACGGCGCTGGCGGAACTGCGAACGGCGGCGCCGGCGGCGCGAGTGATCGTGCTCACAACGTTCGGCGAGCGGGAGAACGTCCTGCGGGCGCTGGAACAGGGGGGTGCCGGATTCCTGCTCAAGGACACCGCCCCGACCGAACTGATCCAGGCAGTGCGGGCAGCGGCTGCCGGAGATGCCTACCTTTCGCCCGGTGCCGCCCGTCATGTGGTGGATCAGCTGACTCTGGGGCGGGCGGCGGTCCGGGGTGAAGAGGCGCGGCGGCGGGTGGGGGCGCTGAGCGGGCGCGAGCGCGAAGTGCTGGCGCTTCTCGGGGAGGGACTCTCCAACGCGGAAGCGGGACGGCGGCTGCACATGAGCGAGGCGACGGTGAAGACGTATGTGAGCCGGATCCTGGCGAAGCTGGGGTGCGAGAACCGCGTGCAGGCCGCGTTGCTGGCGAGGGATGCGGGGCTCTAGGGAGCCTCAGGGCGGGCTCGGGATGGTTGGGCTGTGTTTCACGTGAAACGCCCGATTGGAAACGTTCCCGCGTGTACGAGCAGGGCCGGGGCGCGGGGTGGTTGACCGCCGGGCCCCGGCCCTTCGTACACGGTTCAGGCGGCGAAGCGGGTGGCGAGAGCCTTGGCCTTCTCCGCGGCTGCGGCGAACGCCTTGGCGCGGGAGGCGTCGGCGAGCGGAATGAGGTCGGCCATCTCGGGCTTGGACCGGGCCAGCGTCAGTTCCGGAACGATGAAGTCGACCTCGGCGCCGAACATGCTCGTCAGCAGCTTCTCCAGGTAGTTCTGGACGAACTCGGCGTCCTCGCGCGGGGTGCCGGCGGCGTACGAGCCGCCACGGCTGGCGACGACGGTGATCGGGGTGCCCGCCACGGGGCCGTCCGGGCCCGCGTTGTGGCCGACGATGATCACCTGGTCGAGCCAGGCCTTCAGTGTGGACGGAATGCTGAAGTTGTACATCGGGGCGCCGATCAGGACGGCGTCCGCCGCCGCCAGTTCGTCTGCGAGCTCCCGGCGCAAGGGATCCTCGGCGCCGGCGACGACGGCCGCGGCGTCCAGGTGGGGCAACGGGGTGGCGGCAAGATCGCGGTAGACGACCTGCCCGTCGGGGTGCTGCTCACGCCAGGCCTGCACGAAGGCGGCGCTGACGTCGCGTGATGCGGAGCCCTCGGGGAAGACGGCGGAATCGAGGTGCAGGAGTGTGGCCATGGGGGTCTCCACGGATGTCTGGGAATGACGGCGGACCGACAAGGTCATCTTTTTCGTGCGTACCTAGTAATAACATAGGGGCTTACTATTTATAAGCTGCGTATTGCGGCGCAGTACCCTGGGTGTATGGCGGAGCACAGCGAGCAGGCGTGTCGGCGGGTCGATGTGGGCATCACCCGCGTGTTCGAGCTGTTCGGCAAGCGGTGGACGGGGCAGATCGTCTCCGTGCTGATGCAGCAGCCGGTGCACTTCGCGGATCTGCGGCGGGCGATTCCGGGCATCAGTGAGCGCATGCTCTCGGACCGGCTCTCGGAACTGGGTGCGGCTGGACTCGTGGTCCGGGAGGTCGACGAGGGGCCACCGCTGCGGGTCTCGTACCGCCTGACCCGGGCAGGTGCCGCGATGGAGCCCGCGCTCAAGGAGCTTGCTCACTGGTCCAGGACGTATCTGACCTCCGATGGTCACTGTTGAGGCACGCCTGGACGGCAAGGGGGCGTCGTAAGGGTGTAGGTGCACCTGGGCCGAGTGGTCGGTGCGCTGTTCTGCCGGGTCAGGTCTTCGGCGTCTGCGGGGCGGTCGCGCTCGTATCGCCCGCCGAGTTGTAGCGCAGCAGGTACTCGGCGAACCTGGCGAGATCGTCCACCGTCCAGTCCGCGAGGCGTTCCTGGTAGGCAGCCCGGCGGCTGGCCTGCGTCGAGGCGAGTGCCTGGGTTCCGGCCTCGGTGGGGTGCAGTACCTGGATGCGGTGGTCGTACGGGTCGGGGTGGCGCTCGATCAGCCCCAGTTTCTCCAGAGCGCCGATCTGTCGGCTGACTGTTGATTTGTCCAGCATGTAGTGCGCGGCCAGATCCGTAGCGCGGCAGCCGTGCCGGTCGTCGATGTGGGCCAGCAGTGTGTACGAGACCAGGGGAAGCTCCGGGTGGAGGCGGGCCGCTGCGGCCCGTGCGCGCCGCGCGAAGGCGGTGAGCTCGCGCTGGATGACGTCCAGCGATTCTTCGCGTTCTCCGGGGGTGCCTGGCACTGGTTCGCCTTCCTTCGCCTTCCTCGGGATTTCAGTTGTATAGTACAACGGATTAAGAGTTGTAAAAGCCAACTACTGGAGTGTTCCGCATGTCCTCAGGCCCGAGTGCCGCCGTCGGCTCCACCGCCGCCGCTCTGCGTCATGTGCTGAGCCATCTCGTCACACCACTGCTGATGTGCATCGGCATGGGGCTCGCCTACCTCGGGGCGTTCCACGCTCCCGAGCCGCATGATCTGCGGGTGGACGTGGTCGGATCCGGGCCGAGCGCGCGGGTACTCGCGCAGACACTGCAGGACAAGGGTGACGGGGCGCTGAGCGTGCGCACGGTCCCCGATCGCGCGGCCGCCGAGAACCACCTGAGGAACCAGGCGAGTTACGGCGCCTACCTGCCGGGGAGGCACCCCGAGCTGCTGGTGGCGAGCGCGTCCTCCGACACCAGCGCCACGGTCGTCGAGAAGGTCTTCACCAAGGTCGCGGCCGAGCAGGGACACCCGCTGAAGGTGACCGACACCGCACCGACGGCCGCAGGCGATCCGACCGGCCAGGGCATCTTCTTCCTGCTGGTCGCGGTGAGTATCGGCTCCTACGCGTCGGTCGCGGTGATCGGCGGCGCGGGCGCGGTGCTGGGGCTGCGGATCAGGGCCGCACTGACGATCGCCGCATCCCTGGTGGTGAGCGTGATCGGGGCGGTGTTCGCCGGCCCGATGTTCGGCCTGGTGGATCACGGCCTCGGCGGTCTGTGGGCGATGGCCTGGCTCTACTCGGCGGGCATTCTGCTGATAGGCGTCGGGTTGCACACCTTCCTCAAGCGGTGGACGACGCTCGGCGTGATGGTCCTCTTCGTGATGCTCAACTTCACCAGCTCGGGCGGCATCTTCCGGCCCGAGCTGCAGCCCGGGTTCTTCGGTGCGCTGCACTCCTTCTGGAACGGTGCGGGCTTCGTCGAGGGGGTACGCAGCCATGTGTACTTCGGCGGACACGCGCTCGGTCGGCAGGTGCTGGTGCTCGCGCTCTGGTTCGTGGTGGGTCTGGCGGTGATGGGTCTGGCGGGGCTGGCCGAGGCGAAGCGGCGGAAGGCCCCAGCGGAGACGGCTCCGGCCGTCGCCGTAGCCGGATCCGTCGAGGCCGGGGGAGCACAGGGACGGAGGCGGCACGTCAGGACCGAAGCCCCGACCGGGGCGGACGGCGCGGAAGAGCTGGAGGAAGAGCTGGAAGAGGCAGTCGGCGTCTGACCAGGGCAGAGAGTCGTCCGCAGCATGTTGTCCACAGGCCGGTAGGTGAGTTTTCCACAGGGGCGGACGGCCTTCGGCGGACAGCGGTACCTTCGTCGCAATTGATCTGCGACAGGGCGTCGGGCCAGGAGCGCAGGACGAGGACGGGGGAGGCCGCGCGCCATGGGCGAAATCGAAACGACAGTGCCTGTTCAGCGGGCAGTTGCAGGGGGTCCGCGCATTCCGGTCGTGCCCGGATTCGCGCGGCGGGCGGCTGCGGCGGGCAGGAGCGCGCCGCAGTCACCCAAGGATGCGGGCAAGGCGCTGCGGGAGAGGGTGCCTCGGGCCTCGCATTCCTCCCTGGTCCTCCCGGCAGGCCGGCCCGATGCCGTACGGGCGGTCGAGGAGTCGAGCCGGGGCAGGGTGCCCGCTCTCGCCCCGATCCGGGTGGGGCGGATGGCGGCCACACCGTTCGCCTTTCTGCGCGGCTCGGCCGGGCTGATGGCCCATGACCTGACGGGAACACCGGTCAGCGGGGTGGGCGCGCAGCTCTGCGGCGATGCGCACGCGGCGAATTTCGGGCTGTATGGCGATGCGCGGGGCAGCCTGGTCATCGATCTGAACGACTTCGACGAGACCGTCTTCGGCCCCTGGGAATGGGATCTCAAGCGGCTCGCAAGCTCGCTGGTGCTTGCCGGCCGGGAGGCCGGGGCGGACGAGGACACCTGCCGCCGGGGCGCGTACGACACGGTGGGCGCGTACCGGCGGACGATGCGGCTGCTGGCCAGACTGCCCGCGCTCGACGCCTGGAACGCCATCGCGGACGAGGAGTTGGTCTCACACACGGACGCGCGGGATCTGCTCGGCACCCTGGAGCGGGTCTCGGAAAAGGCCCGCAACAACACCAGCGCCCGTTTCGCGGCCAGGTCCACCGAGGACTCCGGGGACGGCGGACGCCGCTTCGTCGATGCGCCGCCGGTGCTGCGACGGGTGCCGGACGAGGAGGCCGCGGCGGTGGCGGCGGGTCTCGGCGACTACCTGGGCACGATCTCCGAGGACCGGGTGCCGCTCCTCGCCAGGTACGCGATCCACGATGTGGCGTTCCGGGTCGTAGGCACGGGGAGCGTGGGCACCCGGTCGTATGTGGTGCTCCTGCTCGATCACCGGGGTGAGCCCTTGGTCCTGCAGGTGAAGGAGGCACGGCCGTCCGTGCTGGCTCCGTATCTGCCGGCTGTCGGGTTCGATGTGCCGGAGGTGGCGCACGAGGGGCGCCGGGTGGTGCTCGGGCAGAAGCGGATGCAGGTCGTCAGCGACATCCTGCTGGGTTGGGCCACCGTCGGCGGGCGGCACTTCCAGGTGCGGCAGTTCAGGAACCGCAAGGGCAGTGTGGATCCGGCGGCACTTACGGTCGACCAGGTCGACGACTACGGCCGGATGACCGGTGCGCTGCTGGCGCGGGCCCATGCGCACAGCGCAGACCCACGGCTGATAGCGGGCTACTGCGGCAAGAACGAGGAACTGGACGAAGCGGTGGCGGCGTTCGCGGTGACGTACGCGGACCGTACCGAGGCGGACCACGCGGAGCTGGTGCGGGCCGTCGGAGCAGGGCGAATAGCCGCCGAAGCGGGCGTGTGAGGGACCTTGGGCCGACCGCGCGTCCTCAGGGCGTGGGTGGTGGCCATACGCTGGACGGGTGACCCACGAAGCCGCCGGGGTGCCGACCACCCGGAACGACGAAGACCGGCAGGACAACGACCGGCAGCACGAGCACCACGAGCAGGATGCGCACGATGCCCGGCCGGGCGGTGCTGGTGCCGACGCAGGCGCTGCCGCTGCGGCTGCTGCGGAGACGGGCGGGAGTGCGGAGGAGACCGGCAGGGCTGCCGACGGGACTGCCGACGAGAGCGGCGGGGCTGCTGTGGGGGCCCGGCCCGAGGCGCGGCTCGCCAAGGCTGTGCGGGCCGCGGAGCAGGCGTTGATCGAATTCGAGATCGCGGTGGAGACTTTCCGGGTCGAGGTCGAGAATTTCTCTCGGTTGCACCACCAGAAGCTCGGGCCGATGTACGCCCGCCTCGATGAGCTCGATGCCCAGATCGCGGAGGCCCGCGCTGCCCGGACCGGTGACCCCGAGGACCTCCGCAAGGCACAGGAGGCCCGGGCGATCGTGATGCCGATGCCGGGTGTCGACGAGCTGTTCCACGACTGGATCGACTCGGACGGGCTGTCTCCCGAGGCGGCGGCGATGCTGACCGAGCAGCCGGTCCGGCCGCCCAAGCGGGTCCGGCCGACCGAAGAGGCGCGCAAGCTCTACCGCGAGCTGGCGCGCAAGGCCCACCCGGACCTCGCACAGGACGAGACGGAGCGGGCACGCCGGGAGGAGTTCATCACCCGCGTCAACGCCGCCTATGGGCGCGGGGACGAGGCGCTTCTGATGGAGCTGGCGCAGGAGTGGGCGGCGGGGCCGGTGGTGCCGGAGACGGAACTGAGCGAGAGCGAGGAGCTCTACGCCCGGCTGAACTGGCTGACCCAGCGCAAGGAACTCCTCACGGTGCTCGCCCAGGAGCTTGAGGAGAGTGCCATCGGAGCCATGCTGAGGATGGCGCCTGATGATCCGGACCGGCTGCTCGACGAGATCGCCGATCAGCTGCTGGGCGAGGTCTCTCAGCGAGAGGCGGAGCTGGCAGGTCTGGTGCAGTAGCGTTCCTGATGACTTCGGAGCGTACGTACGAGAGAAGGCATGACCCATGAATTTCGCCCCGCTGCCCTCGGTGGACGTCGCGGCGGTTCCGTCGGACGGCTTCGTGCTGGACGTCCGGGAGGACGACGAATGGGCGGCCGGGCACGTCGAGGGAGCCCTGCACATCCCGATGAGCGACTTCGTGGCGCGGTTCGGCGAGCTGACCGGGGCCGCTGAGGACGGTCGGCGCGTGCATGTGATGTGCCGGGTCGGTGGCCGGTCCGCCCAGGTCACCCAGTACCTGGTGCGGCAGGGCATCGACGCCGTGAATATCGACGGCGGGATGCTCGCCTGGGACGGCGCCGGACGTCCGATGGTCACCGACAACGGCTCCGCTGCCTTCGTCCTCTGAGCCCGGGTCGCTGTCCGGCCGCCGGGGCTCCGGCACTCACGGCCGGTGTCGGCCGAGGTCACGGCAGAGGGTGTCGGTGGTCGAGGTCCTGGTCGGACTCAGCCGAGGAGGTGCGCGGCCAGTAGGTCGCCCAGCGCCTCCTCGTGCGCCGCTGCCGGGCCGAGGGAGAGTTCGATCTGCTTTGCCCAGGCGTGGAAGCGGTGCAGCGGGTAGTCGGTGTCCGCGCCGAAGCCACCGTGCAGATGCTGTGCCGTCTGCACGACCCGGCGGACACCGTCCGAGGCCCAGATCTTCGCCACGGCGATGTCGCCCTCGGCGGGAAGTGCGCCGTCGGCCCCGGTGGAGATCCGCCAGGCCGCCTGCCAGAGCGTTACTTCCATGGCTCGCAGGTCGATGTATCGGTCGGCGGCTTGTACGGCGACGGACTGGAAGGTCGCGACCGGGAAGCCGAACTGCTCGCGCTTGCCGGTGTATTCACTCGTCATGGCGAGCACGGCCTCCCCCAGACCGAGCGCCAGCGCGCAGGTCCCCGTGGTGAGCAGGGCACGCAGCCAGTCCCAGGCCCCGGCGGCGTCCATCAGCGCACGGTTGTCGATCCGCACCGAGTCCAGCCGGACCTCGGCGAACAGCTCGCCACTGGTGGAGACCTGTTCGGCCAGGGTGACGCCGTCGTGGGTGGCCTGGATCAGGGCGACAACGGCTCGGCCCTCGCCCGTGTGCGCGGGAACCGCGATCCAGTCCGCGGCCTGTGCCCAGGGCACCCCTGACTGCACGCCGTCGAGCACCCAGTCCGCAGCGTCATCGGCGGCATCCGCGGGGGCCGCACCAGGTGCCCCGCCGAGTGCCTCGCCAAATCCCTCGCCGGAGGGACCGTTCGTCGCGGCAACGACCCGGCGGGCGGTGACCGCGAGTTCGGCCGGATCGTGGCCGGAACGGCCGTTGGCTCCGACGGTGAGGACCAACTCGCCCCGGCCGACCCGGGGGAGCAACTCGGCCGCCAGCCCGCGGTCGCCGTAGCGCTGGAGCGCCATCGCGACCGCACACGTCTCCAGCAGCGGCACCCGTGCGAGCACCCTGGCGGACTCGCGCAGCACCAGACAGAGCGCGACGAGATCGAGTCCGGCCCCGCCGTGTCGCGGCGACAGTGTCAGGCCCAGCAGGTCGCCCGCCGCGAGCCCGGCCCACAGGGGCCGGTCGATGTCCTCGGCCACCGCGCCCGGTACGAGAGCGGGGCTGGGCACCCCGTCGGGCGCAACGCCCGAGAAGACCGCTCTCGCCGCCTCGGTGGCTGCTTGCTGTTCCTCGGTGAAGGTGAAGTCCACTGCCCTGGCCTCCCGCGAACCGCTGTGCCCGTGACCGGATCTGACGGTGCGTCAAGATAAAACAGGTTCTACGAGAAGGGAACAGGCGGGGGCATGGGCTGTGAGCGGGGGGAGGAGGAGCGGGGTGGGGGTGCGGTCAGCGGTCGAAGTCGAGCTCCACCTCCGGAGTGACCGGATGGGACTGGCACGCCAACACGTAGCCGGCGCCCGTCTCTTCGGGTTCCAATGCGAAGTTGCGGTCCATCCGCACCTCGCCCGAGACCAGGAACGCCCGGCAGGTCCCGCACACACCACCCTTGCAGGCGTACGGTGCGTCGGAGCGGCTGCGCAGCACGGTTTCCAGCAGTGATTCGCCGTCCTGCACCGGCCAGGTGCCGGCGCGGCCGTCCAGGGTCGCGGTGAGTCTGCTGTGAGCCGGTGTCTCTGCCCGGGTGCGGGCAGGTGCGTTCGGGCCGTCGTCCACATGGAAGATCTCCTGATGGACACGGGTCCGGTCCACACCCAGGCCGTGCAGTGCGCTTTCGGCTGCCCGGACCAGCCCGAACGGCCCGCACAGATACCAGCCGTCCACCTCTGCAACCGGAAGCAGCGAGGGCAGCAGCCCGGTGAGCCGGTCCCGGTCCAACCGGCCGGAGGGAAGACCTGCCTGCTGTTCCTCCCGGGAGAGGGCCGTCACCAGCTGGAACCGGTCGGGGTAGCGGTCCTTGAGGTCGGCGACCTCGTCCAGGAACATCGTCGAGACCGCGGTCCGGTCGCTGCGGATCAGACAGAAACTGGCGCCGGGCTCCCGTGCCAGCAGTGTCGCCGCGATCGACAGCACCGGTGTGATCCCGCTGCCTCCGACGATCGCCGCGAAACGTCCGGCGCGGGGTGTGAGCACGAAGCGGCCCATCGGAGGCATCGCCTCCACCAGGTCACCGACGGCGAGTTCCTTCAGTGCGTAGGTGGAGAACATGCCACCGTCGACAAGCCGAATTCCCACCCGCAGTACCGGATCGGCTGGTTCCTCGACGGCCGGGGAACAGATCGAGTACGAGCGGCGGATCTCCTCGTCGTCGACGGTGTAGCGCACATTGAGGTGCTGCCCCGGCTGGTGGCGGAAGGTCTCGCGCAGCTCGGGCGGCACGGCGAGGGTGACGGCCACCGAATCGTCCGTGAGCCGTTCGATCGCGCGGACCCGGAGCGGATGAAACATCTACAACTCCTTGAAATGGTCGAACGGTTCGCGGCACGTCACACACCGGCGCAGTGCCTTGCAGGCGGTGGAGGAGAACCGGCTCAACAGCTCCGTGTCGGTCGAGCCGCAGTGCGGGCAGCGCACCGAGAGCGTGAGCGACACCGGGCCGCCCGCGGGGTCCCCGACGCCGTGCGGGCGCGGGGGCGCGATGCCGAACTCGGCCAGCTTGCGCCGCCCTTCCGCGCTGATGTCGTCCGTGGACCAGGCCGGCGAGAGCACCGTGACCACGGAGACCTCCGGTATGCCGTGGTCGTGCAGCACCCGCTCGATGTCGGCGGACATGGCCTCGATCGCCGGGCAGCCGGTGTAGGTCGGGGTGAGACGCACGGTCACCTTGCCGGGTGCGAGCACGTCCACGCCCCGGAGCACGCCCAGCTCGTCCAGGGTCAGCACCGGCAGTTCCGGATCGGGTACGGAGCCTGCGATCCGGTGCAGCTCTTTCTCCAGGAGGGTCTCGGTCACCATGACGCCCCCGGGTGACTGCGATGCAGATGCTGCATCTCGGCGATCATCCGGCCGAAGGGTTCGGTGTGGATGCCCTGACGGCCCGCGCCCGCCGTCCACGCTCCGGACTGCGGACCGTCCGGCACGGTCAGCGTGGCCTGCCCCAGCACCGTGGTGACGGACTCCAGCCAGCCGTTGTGCAGCGACTGCCAGTCGATCTCCACACCCTCGACGGGCTGGAACAACTCGCCGGTGAACCGCCACAGCGCGTCCACCGCGCGCTGCATCCGCCCGTGGCTTTCGGCCGTGCCGTCGCCGAGCCGCCGCGTCCAGTGCTCCGCATGGTCCTGGTGGTACGCGACCTCCTTGACCGCCTTCGCCGCCAGCCCGGCGAACGGGCCGTCACCGGCCGACAGCTGCTCGTACAGCAGTCGCTGGTAGCCGGAGAAGTAGAGTTGGCGGGCGACGGTGTGGGCGAAGTCGCCGTTCGGCTGCTCGACCAGTTGGACGTTGCGAAAGGCGCGTTCCTCACGCAGATACGCCAGCTCGTCCTCGTCCCCCACGAGGGAGAGCAGCAATCGGGCCTGCCCCAGCAGGTCCAGGGCTATGTTGGCCAGGGCCACTTCCTCTTCCAGCACGGGGGCGTGACCGGCCCACTCCCCCAGCCGGTGCGAGAGCACCAGCGCGTCGTCGCCCAGGGCGAGAGCCGCGGTCACAGGTGCTTCACCCCTTCCGGGATCTCGTAGAACGTCGGGTGCCGGTAGGGCTTGTCACCGGCCGGTTCGAAGAAGGAGTCCTTCTCGTCCGGCGAGGAGGCCGTGACCTGTGCGGACGGGACCACCCAGATGGAGACGCCTTCGGAGCGGCGGGTGTACAGATCGCGTGCGTTGCGCAGGGCCATTTCCGCGTCCGGGGCGTGCAGGCTGCCCGCGTGGGTGTGGGACAGGCCGCGGCGCGAACGCACGAAAACCTCCCACAGCGGCCATTCGGTCGAGCTGTTCATGCCGTCGCCTCCCCGTTCCTCAGTGCTGTGTGCTTCTCGGCGTACGCGATCGCCGCGTCCCGGACCCAGGCCCCCTCCTCGTGCGCCCGGCGGCGCTGGTCGAGGCGCTGCTCGTTGCACGGGCCATTGCCCTTGAGGACTTCCTGGAACTCCTTCCAGTCGATCGCTCCGAAGTCGTGCCGTGCGCGCTCCTCGTTCCACCGGAGATCCGGGTCCGGCAGGGTGAGCCCCAGCGCTTCGGCCTGCGGGACGCAGATGTCCACGAAGCGCTGCCGCAGCTCGTCGTTGGAGTGCCGCTTGATCTTCCAGGTCATCGACTGCGCCGAGTGGGCCGATGCGTCGTCCGGCGGACCGAACATCATCAGGGACGGCCACCACCAGCGGTTCACCGCGTCCTGCGCCATTTCGTGCTGCGCCGGAGTGCCGCGACTGAGGGTGAGCAGCAGCTCGTACCCCTGACGCTGGTGGAAGGACTCCTCCTTGCAGATGCGGACCATCGCCCGGGCGTACGGGCCGTAGGAGCAACGGCAGAGCGGCACCTGATTGGTGATCGCGGCGCCGTCCACCAGCCAGCCGATCGCTCCGACGTCTGCCCAGGTCAGTGTGGGGTAATTGAAGATCGACGAATACCTCTGGCGGCCTGCGTGGAGCTTGTCGAGCAGTTCCTCACGGCTGGTGCCGAGCGTTTCCGTGGCGCTGTACAGATAGAGCCCGTGTCCGGCCTCGTCCTGGACCTTGGCCATGAGGATCGCCTTGCGGCGCAGCGAGGGCGCCCGCGAGATCCAGTTGGCCTCCGGCTGCATGCCGATGATTTCGGAATGGGCGTGCTGGGCCATTTGCCTGACCAGCGAGGCGCGGTAGGCATCCGGCATCCAGTCACGGGGCTCGATGCGCTCGTCCGCCGCGACCGCGGCGTCGAAGCCGGCCTCCAGGGCCTCGTCCGCCCCTTCGGGCCTGCCTGCTCCCGCCTGCGCCGCCTGGATCGCAGTCACTGCCGTCATCCCGGACTCCCTACCGACCGACCGATCGTTCGGTTCAATGTCTTCAATGGTGAGTCGGCGGCCCGTAGGGTGTCAACCCTGTGGATGACGGACCGGGGATCGACGGGGATCGGGGCGGGATGGATTCGTACGACGACAGGGGCGTCGAAAGCGGGAACAGGAACGCCGGGCCAGGGCCGGGGCGGGGCGAGAACATGGCGTCCGACACCGTTCAGGGGCCGGGGCCGGGGCCGGGGCCGGGTGCCCGCGGCGGCGGCATGGCCGCCCTGTCGCTTCCGTACCAGATCGCTGCTTCGATCGCGCTGTCCGTCATCGGGCTGGTCGCCTGCGTTCAGCTGGCCATGGTGTTCCTCCACGTCGCACCCGCCAACACGCTGACGAAGCAGCACGGCGAGGCGGTCGACGAATGGATCTACCCCGAGTTCGAACAGAACTGGAAGCTCTTCGCTCCGAATCCGCTTCAGCAGAACGTGGCCGTTCATGTGCGCGCCGAGATAGTCGGCGCCGACAGCCGCCGCACCACCCCCTGGATGAGCCTTTCCGGCGAGGACGGCCGCGCGATACGCGGCAATCTGCTCCCCAGCCACATCCATCAGAACGAGCTGCGCCGCGGCTGGGACTTCTACATCGGCTCCCATGACAACGAGAACCGGGCGAACGGCCTGCGCGGTGAGCTGTCCGAGCGCTACATCCGCCGAATAGCGATGGCGCGCCTGAGTGAACACGACTACGGCGGCACCGTCGAGCGCATCCAGATCCGTTCCGAGACACGATCGGTCGCGGCGCCCGGCTGGAGCGATGAGAAGATCAGTACGAAGCCGTCCTACCGAGTGCTGCCGTGGTGGACCGTAACCTCCGCCGACCTCCCCGAGAACGCCGAGGGGGCGGACAAGTGAGTACGTTCACCTTTGATCGCAAGCTCGCCCGCGGCATCCAGCGCATCACTTCCACGGCCCTCGGCCCGTACCAGAGTGCTGTCATCCGGATCGGATTCTCCGCCACCTATCTGCTGTTCCTGCTGCGTGAACTGCCGCATCGCCACGAGATGTACGGCCCCGACGGCCCGTGGGACTGGGACATGGCGAAGCAGCTCATATCGGGCAATCAAGCCTTCACCGCGCTCATGTGGTCGGACAGTGCGGTCTGGTTCGAGATCGTGTACGCGGTGGCACTGCTCTCCGCCGCGCTGCTGATGGTCGGCTGGCACACCCGCGCCACGTCGGTCCTGTTCATGGTCGGTGTGCTCTCCCTGCAGAACCGCAGCATCTTCATAGGTGACGGTGGCGACAACGTCATCCATCTGATGGCGATCTATCTCGTGCTGACGCGCTGTGCACAGGTCTGGTCGTTGGACGCCCGGCGTGCGGCCCGTGCGGCTCGTGCGGCGGAGGCGGACGGCGGCGCGGAGGCGGGTGAGGACGCGCAAGCGGCAGTGGACGCCGGTGGTCCTCGGCGCTCGGTGCGGGGGGACGTGGCCGGTCCCGTTCTCTGGGGACTGCTGGGTCTGGTCCTGGTCGTGGCCACCGTGACGGACGGCCTCGGCGGCACCTGGTGGTTGCCGGTTCTCTTCTGGGCCCTCTGGGCCGGCCAGGGCGTCTGGTGGGCCGTGAACCGTCGCGCGCCGCACAGCGAGGCCCGCACTCTGCTCGACGTCATCGCCAACCTTGCCCACAACGCGACCCTCGTCGTGATCACGGCCGAGGTCTGTGTGATCTATGCGACGGCGGGTTGGTACAAGATCCAGGGGTCGCGTTGGCAGGACGGCACGGCCCTGTACTACCCGCTCAAGCTCGAATACTTCACACCCTGGCCCGCGCTGTCGGACATCCTCGCTTCCAGCGGCGTGATGGTGATGCTGCTGACGTACGGCACGGTCATCGTGCAGGTCGCCTTCCCCTTCACCCTGTTCAACCGGCGGGTCAAGAACGTCCTGCTCGTCGTCATGATGTGCGAGCACGCCGGAATCGCCCTGCTGCTCGGGCTGCCCTTCTTCTCGATGGCGATGATCGCCGCCGACTCCGTCTTCCTGCCGACCGTCTTCCTCGTGTGGCTCGGCGGCCGGGTGACGCTCGGGCGGGAGCGGCTGTTCTCGCGCCGGGGCAAGGTGCCCGGCCCGCGGCAGGCCGTCGACGACGAGGAGGTCCCGCAGCACAGCGGCGACGGGGGTCATACGCTCGTCGGGTGAGTAGTGAGAGCGGCAGCATCATCGGTGTCATCGGCGGCCCTGGCGGCAACGGCGGGAAATCGTCGACCTGGGAGTCCGCGGGGTTGGAACCGTCCGGCCCATCCGTTCCGACGGCAGAACCTGGTCCGGCCGCGGAACCGATGCAGTACGACGACGGGTTCGGGACGGAGATCGGCGTCGGGCCGCACCCGCTGCCCTGGCCCGAGGACGAGCGGTACGACCCCGAACTGCTTGCCCAGGGCGACCGGCGCAATGTGGGCGACGCCTACCGTTACTGGACGCGGGAGGCGATTGTCGCCGATCTGGACCTACGGCGACATGACTTCCACGTGGCGGTCGAGAACTGGGGCCACGACTTCAATATCGGTTCCGTGGTGCGCACCGCGAACGCCTTCCTCGCCAAGGAGATCCACATCGTGGGGCGGCGGCGTTGGAACCGGCGCGGTGCGATGGTCACCGACCGGTACCAGCACGTGCGGCACCACCCCGACACGGAGTCGCTGACAGCGTGGGCGGCGGCGGAGGGGCTGCCGATCATCGGGATCGACAATCTGCCGGGGGCGGTGCCGCTGGAGCGGACCGAGCTGCCGCGGCGGTGTGTGCTGCTCTTCGGGCAGGAGGGGCCCGGACTGACCGACGAGGCCCGCAAGCACGTGGCCATGGTGTGCTCCATCGCTCAGTTCGGGTCGACGCGGTCGATCAACGCGGGGGCCGCGGCCGCGATCGCCATGCACGCGTGGGTGCAGAGGTATGCGGAGATCCCGGGGGATGGGCGGACACCGGGGGCCTGACGCGGGCGGCGCGGTGAGACACGGGTGCGGGCATCCGTACGGGTACGGATACGTGTACGGGCGGGACACCCGGTCGAGGGCTGTTCCCCCACCCGCCCCCTCACGTAACCGAGGGCCCCTCCGACCAGGCCCACTGCCCCCAGCCCCGTCCGCCGGTCCCCTCTCCTCGAACGCCGAAGAGACTGGACGGAAGCCCGCAAGCATTGGGGCAGGAGGGCGGGGAGCGGCGGTACGGACGAACCGAGGGGTCCGGGGAGGAGCCGGCCGTGCGGAAGCCCGAGTGGACGGGAGGGGCCGGGCCGGAGGCGCGGAACGCGGGTTACGCCTGGCGGCGGACTTCCACCATGCGGAAGCGGTTTGATACGAAGGCCCCGTCGCACAGGGCCGTGTTCGCAGCCGGATTGCCTCCCGAGCCGTGGAAGTCGGAGAACGCCGCAGTCTGGTTGACGTACACCCCGCCGGTCAGATTCAGCGAGAGCTGGGCCGACTCGTCCAGGCAGACGTCCTCCACCGCGCGCTCCACCTCCGGCGAGGTGGTGTACGCACCGACCGTCATCGCACCCCTGTCGCGAATCGTGCGGCGGAGCAGTTCCACGGCGTCGGCGGTCGAGTCCACCGCCACGGCGAAGGAGACCGGCCCGAAGCACTCCGACAGGAAGTGCGCCTCGTCGTCCGGCTTGGTGCCGTCCAGCTTGACGACGACAGGGGTGCGGACCACGGCGTCGGGGAATTCCGGGTTGGTCACCTCACGGGAGGACAGGGCGACATCCCCCAGCTCCGCGGCCGCGCCCAGACGGGCCTTCACATCGGGGTTGACCAGGGCGCCCAGCAGCGCGTTCGCCCGGGAGTCGTCTCCCAGCAGTCCGTTGACCGCGGCCGCGATGTCGTCGACGACCTCGTCGTACGTCTTGTCGCCGGCATCGGTGGTGATGCCGTCCCGGGGGATCAGCAGATTCTGTGGGGTCGTACACATCTGGCCGCTGTACAGAGAGAGGGAGAACGCCAGATTGGCGAGCATCCCCTGGTAGTTGTCGGTGGAGTCGAGGACGATCGTGTTGACCCCGGCCTTCTCCGTGTAGACCTGGGCCTGGCGGGCGTTGGCCTCCAGCCAGTCGCCGAAGGCGGTGGAACCGGTGTAGTCGATGATCTTGATCTCGGGGCGGACCGCCAGAACCTTCGCGATGCCCTCGCCCGGTCGTTCGGTGGCCAGAGCGACCAGGTTGGCGTCGAAGCCCGCTTCGGCGAGCACCTCTCGCGCCAGCTGCACCGTGAGCGCCAGCGGGAGCACGGCACGCGGATGCGGCTTGACCAGGACGGGATTGCCGGTGGCCAGGGAGGCGAAGAGCCCGGGATAGCCGTTCCACGTGGGGAACGTGTTGCAGCCGATCAGGAGCGAGATGCCACGGGGTGCCGCGATGAACGACTTGTGCAGTCGGAGCGGATCGCGCTTGCCCTGGGGCTTGGACCAGTCGGCACTCCGCGGGGTGCGGATCTGCTCCGCGTACGCGTACGCCACCGCTTCCAGGCCGCGGTCCTGGGCGTGCGGTCCGCCTGCCTGGAACGCCATCATGAAGGCCTGGCCGCTGGTGTGCATCACCGCGTGGCCGAACTCATGGGTCCGCGCGCTGATGCGCGCGAGGACCTCCAGGCAGACCAGGGCCCTGGTCTCGGGGCCCGCCGCGCGCCAGGCGGCCATGCCCGTGCGCATCGCGGGGAGCAGGACGTCCAGGTCGGCGTGCGGGTACTCGACGCCCAGCTCGGGCCCGTACGGAGAGATCTCCCCGCCTGTCCAGCCGTCGGTGCCCGGCTGGCCGAGGTCGAGCCGGGTGCGCAGCACGGCGTCGAAGGCGGCCTTGCCCTCCGCGGCGCTCAGGCTGCCGGGTGCGCCGCCCTCGCCGTACGCCTTCGGATGCTCGGGGTGCGGGGACCAGTAGGCGCGCGTACGGATCGCGTCGAGGGCCTGGTCGAGCGTGGGGCGGTGCTTCTCGGACAGCAGGTGCGGGGAGAGCTCGGCGGCCATGACGGACCAACTCCTCATCGAGCTGGGCAGGGACGGGCGGACAGAGTTAGAGTAACCGAACGATCGGTCGGGACAAGGGGGCCCGCCAAACCTGTGGACAACTCGTAGGGGAGGATCGCGGACATGACCACGGCCAAGCGGGACACGTACACCCCGGAGACTCTGCTCACCGTCGCCGTCCGTGTCTTCAATGAGCGCGGCTACGACGGCACGTCCATGGAACATCTTTCCAAGGCGGCGGGCATCTCCAAGTCGTCCATCTACCACCACGTCGCGGGCAAGGAGGAACTGCTCCGCCGCGCGGTGAGCCGGGCGCTGGACGGGCTCTTCGGGATTCTCGACGAGCCGGGGGCGACGCAGGGACGTGCGATCGAGCAGGTCGAGTACGTCATCCGTCGTACCATCGATGTGCTGATAGCCGAACTGCCCTACGTCACGCTGCTGCTGCGCGTACGGGGAAACACGAAGACCGAGCGCTGGGCCATGGAGCGCCGGCGCGAGTTCGACCACCGGGTGACCGATCTGCTCAGAGCGGCGGTCGCGGACGGCGATCTCCGCTCCGATGTGGACATACGGCTGGTGACACGGCTGCTCTTCGGCATGGTCAACTCGCTGGTGGAGTGGTACCGGCCGCAACCGGACGGTGGTGTCGACGGGGAGCGGCTGGCGGACACGCTCGTCCGGGTGGCCTTCGAGGGGATGCGGTCCAGCCGCTGATCCGTTGGCGCCGGGACAGGCCCGGACCACCGTCCTTCGGCGCGACCGCTGCCTCGCGTGCGCCCGGGTTCCTGTCCGCCGGCACGGCTCCTGAAGGGATTCCGTGCGTGAGCGGTGTGCACGCGTGAACGTGCTCCGCGGCGGAGCGAGTTCCGTTCCTGGTTCGGATTCCGGTTTCCGTCACGTGAGCTCGGTGGGCCGGTCCGGGCCCGGGGCGAGGTCCGTCTCCTCGAACACCAGAAGCGTGCGGGTGGAGAGCACCTCCGGGATGGACTGGATCCTGGTCAGGACCAGCTCGCGCAGTGACCGGTTGTCCGGGGTGTGCACCAGCAGCAGGACGTCGAAGTCGCCGCTGACGAGTGCGATGTGAGTGGCCCCCGGCAGCGCTTGGAGCTGCTCGCGGACAGTGCGCCAGGAATTCTGGACGATCTTGAGCGTGATGTACGCGGAGGCGCCCTGCCCCGCCCGTTCATGGTTCACTCGCGCGCTGAAACCGCGGATCACGCCGTCCTCGATGAGTCGGTTGATCCGGGCGTACGCGTTGGCCCGGGACACGTGGACGCGATCGGCCACCGAGCGTATCGAGGCGCGGCCGTCCGTCTGGAGCAGTCGCAGGATGGCGCGGTCGATGGCGTCGAGCGGGCGCGCGGGCGGAACCTGGCCGGGGCCCTCGCCTCCGTCGGCCATTTGTTCAGCTGACATGTGCCCGCGCCTCCCTGTCCTGGACGACCTGCCCCTATCCCAGGCTGTGGAGAACCGTTTGTCCACAGGCTGAAGCCGCCTGTAGCCAAAATGCGCTCGCGACCGAACAATCGGTAGGTGAGGCACACCACATCCGTGTCTCGGACAGCGCTCGCCATTTCGATGCATTTCGACACCCTCGACATCGGACGACCCTTGATGTCGCCAGACGCCGCTCGAAACCCTCGATGCCAGGAGGTGCTTGTCATGACGGTCCAAGAGCTGCCCGGCGCGGCTGCTTACCGGCCCACGCCGCCCCCGGCCTGGAAGCCGCTCACGGATCCCGCGCCGCTGCTCCCGGACCCCGAGCCGTACCGTGTGCTCGGTACGGACGCCGCGGCCGATGCCGACCCAGAGCTGCTGCTGCGGCTCTACGCGGAGCTGGTTTGCGGCCGGCGGTACAACGCGCAGGCGACCGCTCTCACCAAGCAGGGCCGACTCGCCGTCTACCCGTCGAGCACCGGGCAGGAGGCATGCGAGATAGCGGCCGCCCTGGTGCTGGAGGAGCGGGACTGGCTCTTTCCCAGCTATCGCGACACGCTGGCGGCCGTGGCGCGCGGTCTGGACCCGGTCGAGGCACTGACCCTGCTGCGCGGTGACCGACACACCGGCTATGACCCGCGCGAACACCGCATCGCACCACTGTGCACGCCCCTCGCCACCCAGTTGCCACACGCCGTGGGCCTGGCGCACGCGGCGCGTCTGAAGGGCGACGACGTGGTGGCGCTGGCCATGGTCGGTGACGGCGGGACCAGTGAGGGCGATTTCCACGAGGCGCTGAATTTCGCGGCCGTCTGGCGGGCCCCGGTCGTCTTTCTCGTACAGAACAACGGCTTCGCGATCTCCGTACCGCTGGCGAAGCAGACCGCCGCGCCGTCCCTCGCGCACAAAGCTGTGGGATACGGGATGCCGGGCCGACTGGTGGACGGCAATGACGCGGCCGCCGTGCACCAGGTCCTCGATGAGGCGGTCGCGCGGGCCCGGAGCGGTGGCGGTCCGACGCTCGTCGAGGCGGTGACGTACCGCATGGACGCCCATACGAACGCCGACGACGCCACTCGTTACCGCGTCGAGAGCGAAGTGGAGACATGGCGTGCGCACGATCCGATCCAGCTCCTGGAGCGGGAGCTGACCGGGCGGGGGCTGCTCGGAGACGACGGGATCGAGGAGGCGCGCGCGGCGGCGGAGCGGATGGCGGCGGCTCTGCGCGAGCGGATGAACGCCGATCCGGTGCTCGACCCGATGGATCTCTTCGCCCATGTCTACGCGGAACAGACCACGCAACTCCGGGAACAGGCGGCGCGGTTGCGTGTGGAGCTGGCGGCCGAGCAGGACCAGCACGGCCACAACGACGTGGAGGAAGGGCGATGACCACCGCAGCGGCGCCGGCCGGAGAGCGTACGGCGAAGGCCAAACCCGCCACCATGGCGCAGGCGCTCGGGCGAGCGCTGCGCGACTCGATGGCCGAGGATCCGACGGTGCACGTTCTCGGCGAGGACGTCGGCACTCTCGGTGGCGTCTTCCGGATCACCGACGGCCTGGCGAAGGAATTCGGCGAGGACCGTTGCACGGACACCCCGCTGGCGGAGGCGGGCATTCTCGGCACGGCTGTCGGCATGGCGATGTACGGGCTGCGGCCCGTGGTGGAGATGCAGTTCGACGCCTTCGCCTATCCGGCGTTCGAGCAGCTCATGAGCCATGTGGCCAAGATGCGGAACCGGACGGCCGGTGCCATGCCGTTGCCGATCACGGTGCGGGTGCCGTACGGCGGCGGGATCGGCGGGGTCGAGCACCACAGCGACTCCTCGGAGGCGTACTACATGGCGACGCCCGGCCTCCAGGTCGTCACGCCCGCCACCGTCGAGGACGCGTACGGGCTGCTGAGGGCGTCGATCGCCTCCGACGACCCGGTGGTCTTCCTGGAGCCGAAACGGCTCTACTGGTCGAAGGCCGACTGGTCGCCCGAGGCGCCGGTGGCGGTGGAACCGATCGGACGCGCCGTCGTCCGTCGAACCGGGCGCAGCGCGACGCTGATCACGTACGGGCCGTCGCTGCCGGTCTGTATGGAGGCCGCGGAAGCGGCCGTCGAAGAGGGCTGGGATCTCGAAGTCGTCGATCTGCGCTCACTGGTGCCGTTCGACGACGAGACCGTCGCCGCTTCCGTGCGGCGTACGGGGCGAGCGGTGGTCGTCCATGAGTCCTCCGGTTTCGGCGGTCCGGGCGGCGAGATCGCGGCCCGGGTCACCGAGCGTTGCTTCCACCATCTGGAGGCGCCGGTGCTACGGGTCACCGGGTTCGACATTCCGTATCCGCCGCCGATGCAGGAGCGGCACCATCTGCCGGGCGTGGATCGGGTGCTCGACGCGGTTGCCCGCTTGCAGTGGGAGGCGGAGAGCTGATGCCTCAGGTACTCGAATTCAAGCTGCCTGACCTCGGCGAGGGGCTGACCGAGGCGGAGATCGTGCGCTGGCTGGTGGAGGTCGGCGATGTCGTCGCCATCGACCAGCCGGTCGTCGAGGTGGAGACGGCCAAGGCGATGGTGGAGGTGCCGTGCCCGTACGGGGGCGTGGTGACCGCGCGGTTCGGCGAGGAGGGCGTGGAGCTTCCGGTCGGGGCGCCGCTGCTGACAGTGGCGGTGGGGTCTGAGGAGGCCTTGGGGTCCGGGGGATCGGCGGGCGTCGGCACGGGGACAGGTGCCGGCCAGGGTGCGAGCGCCGGCTCGGGTTCGGGCCCACGCTCCACGGCGGGTTCCGGTTCCATGGCCGGTTCGGGGGGCTCACGCTCCACGGCCGGATCCGGCGCCGGTTCCGGATACGGTTCCGACTCGGGCTCCGGAGCAGGCGCCCGGGACGGCGAGGCGGAGTCGTCCGGGAACGTGCTGGTCGGGTACGGGACGGGCGCGCCGTTGGCGCGCCGTCGGCGGGTTCGTCCCGAGGCGATGAGGGCGCCTGCTGCCCCACATGCGACGGTTGCGGCCGCGGGTTCCGCATCCGTGCCGGACCCGGTGCGGGGACCGGTGGCCGTCGTCTCCCCGTTGGTACGGAAGCTGGCGCGGCAGCACGACCTCGACCTGCGGCAACTGGCGGGGTCCGGGCCCGACGGGCTGATCCTGCGGGCCGATGTCGAATCCGCGATCAGAGTAAAGGCCGAGCAGAATGCGGCCCCTCTGTCGACCACGGTGCCGGTCTCAGTCCCGGTGCCGGAGTCGATGTCGGAGTCGGTTTCGGAACCCTCGTTGCGGTCCCCGGGGCGGCCCCCGGTGGCGCGGGGAGCGGCGAGCCCGGCCGTGGAGCGGATTCCGTTGCGTGGTGTACGCGGCGCGGTAGCCGACAAGTTGGCGCGCAGCCGGCGGGAGATCCCCGATGCCACGTGCTGGGTCGACGCCGACGCCACCGAGCTGATGGCTGCCAGATCGGCGATGAACAGGGCCGGTGGTCCGGCCGCCGGACCCAAGGTGTCGGTGCTCGCCCTGCTGGCGCGTATCTGTGTCGCCGCGCTGGCCCGCTTCCCCGAGCTCAACTCCACGGTGGACGCGGAGGCGCGGGAGATCGTGCGGCTGCCCGAGGTCCATCTCGGGTTCGCGGCCCAGACCGAGAGGGGCCTGGTCGTCCCCGTCGTCCGGGATGCGCACACCGGGAACGTCGACTCGATCGGGGCCGAGATCACCCGGCTCACCGAGGCGGCCCGGAGCGGCAGGCTGACCCCTGCGGAGCTGACCGGCGGCACGTTCACGCTGAACAACTACGGGGTGTTCGGGGTCGACGGTTCGACTCCGATCATCAACCACCCGGAGGCGGCCATGCTGGGCGTCGGCCGGATCGTGCCCAAGCCGTGGGTGCACGAGGGCGAGCTGGCCGTACGCCAGGTCGTCCAGCTCTCGCTGACCTTCGACCATCGGGTCTGCGACGGCGGGACTGCGGGCGGCTTCCTGCGCTACGTGGCCGACTGCGTGGAGCAACCGGCGGTGCTGCTGCGCACGTTGTAGGCGAGATCGGCCGCGGGCTCTCGTTCTCTCCCCTCGTCGATCCGCCGGATTACGGAGGGGGAGGATCGACGGGGGACCGCGGCCCGCATACTCGGAGGCATGACCGCGTATGACGCCATCGTTCTGGCCGGAGGGGCTGCCAAGCGGCTCGGCGGCGCCGACAAGCCGGGGATCCGGGTCGGTGGCCGCGCGCTGCTCGACCGGGTGCTCGCGGCCTGCGCCGATGCCTCGGCCACCGTGGTGGTGGGTGGGCGGCGCCCCACTGTGCGCACAGTGACCTGGACGCGCGAAGAACCGCAGGGCAGCGGCCCATTGGCCGCGCTCGACGCCGGGGTCCGGCGTACCACCGCGGAGCGGGTCCTCGTTCTCTCGGCCGATCTGCCGTTTCTGGGGAAGGGCACCGTCGGAGCTCTGTTGGCCGCCGCCGGTGAAGGGCGGCGCGACGGGGCCCTGTGCATCGATCAGGGCGGTCGCGATCAGCCTCTCGTCGCCGTCTACCGTGCCGAGCCGCTGCGCCGTGAGCTCGCCCTGCTCGCCGCCGAGCACGGCGGTCTGTCCGGGCTCCCCCTGCGATTGCTGACGAATGAACTCGACCTCGCCCGGGTGGAGGCCGGTCCTCTCGCCTCCTTCGACTGCGACACCTGGGAGGACATCGCGTCGGCCCGTGCCCGCATCAGAGAGCATGGGACCGTGCTGGATGAATGGATCACCGCAGTCAAGAACGAACTGGGCATCGAACTCGACGTCGACACCGATGTCCTGCTCGATCTGGCCCGTGACGCCGCTCACGGCGTCGCCCGGCCCGCCGCGCCCCTGACGACCTTCCTGGTCGGTTATGCGGCGGCGAAGGCGAGCAGCGACGGCGACGGCCCGGCGACGGTTGCCGAGGCCGCCCGCAAGGCTGCCGCACTCGCCCTCCGGTGGGCGGATGAGAACGAGACGCAATGACGGCCCACGACAGCAGGTCCGACCCGCCTCCTGCCGCCGGCGTCGCGTCGATGGGCGCCGGCGTCGTGCCGATGGGCGCCGGTTCCTTGGCGGGTGTCGAGGCTTCGGCGACTGAACGGTTCTCGACGGGCGGGTCGTCCTTGCAGGCCGCTCCCCCCTCGGCGGGTGCCCCCTTCACGGGTGCCCCCTCCGCGCCGGACAGTTCTTCTTCTGCGGGTGGGGTGTCTTCGAAGGGCGACCGGTTTTCGTCCGCAGGTACGTCTTCGGTCGCCGGTACGTCTTCGGTCGTCGCCGGTACGTCTTCGGTGGTCAGCTCGCCCTCGGGGAGCGACCGTTCCCTGTCGGCGGATGGGGGACCGACCCCGGAGGAACTGCGGGCCGCCGAGGAGGAACGGGCCGTCGAACAGGCGCTCGCTCTGGTCGGACGCCGGCCGCCGGGCGAGTCCTGCCCCACGGGGCGACCTCACTCCGTGAAGCAGCCCCACCTCGCAGGCCTGCCTCAGCCTGCGGACGAGCCGCACTGCGCGGACCCCAGGTCGTCGGAGCAGCCGCGTTCCCCGGATCAATCCCGCACGCCGGGGCGGCCGCATTCCACGAACCCGCCCCGGCCCGCGGAGGAGGGTGCGAGCGCAGCCGCGGCCCCGCCCCTGAACCAGAGCGCCGACCGGCCCCGCGCACGTGAACGGCACAGGCGGGCGACGCCCTGGCAGACGGCCCGCACACTGGCCGCACGGTCGGGCCGCGACGTCCCCGTCCGCGCCCGGCGGATCCCCCTCGACCAGGCAGTCGGACACGTACTCGCCGAGCCGCTCGTGGCACTCACCGATCTGCCGTCCTTCGACACGTCCGCCATGGACGGCTGGGTCGTCACCGGGCCGGGGCCGTGGACCATCCGCGAGTTCGATGAGCCCAGGGGCAAGGAAGGAGCCGGGGGCGGAGAGGGCGCCGGGGACAGGCAGGGAACCCGGGACACGAGTGCCGGCCCACGCCCCGACCAGCGCCCCGGCCAGAGTCTCGGCATCCTCGCCGGACATGGGGCCCCCGCCGCGCTCCCTGACGGGGATGCCGTACGGATTGCCACAGGCGCGCGCATCCCGGCGGACGCCAACGCCGTGATCCGCAGCGAACATGCTCACGTGGACGAGGCCAAAGGGCTGCTCCACGCCAAACACCAGGTGCTCCCCGGGCAGGACATCAGGCCGCGTGGCCAGGAATGCCGTTCCGGAGATCAACTCCTGCCCACCGGAACCCTGGTGACGCCCGCTGTCCTCGGTCTGGCCGCCGCTGCCGGGTACGACGAGTTGCTCGCTGTCTCCCGTCCTCGCGTCGACGTCCTCGTCCTCGGTGACGAACTGCTGACCAGTGGCCTCCCGCACGACGGGCTGATCCGTGACGCGCTCGGCCCGATGATCGGCCCCTGGCTGCGCGCGCTGGGCGCCGAGGTCTCCGCGCCGCAGCGCCTCGGTGACGACGTGAACGCCCTCCGACGGGCTCTCACCACGTCCGGCGCCGATCTGATCATCACCACCGGCGGTACGGCATCGGGACCTGTCGACCACGTCCGCCCGGTCCTCGCCGAGACCGGGGCCGAGTTGCTGGTCGATGGAGTCGCCGTCCGCCCCGGCCATCCGATGCTGCTGGCCCGACTCAAGACGAAGGACTCCGACACCGGCCCGTATCTCGTCGGGCTGCCCGGCAACCCCCTGGCCGCCGTATCCGGGCTCCTCACGCTCGCCGAACCGCTGCTCCGTGGGCTGACCGGCCGGGCACCGGAGACGTCGTACCAGGTCGTCGTGCGCGACGAAGTGCACGGGCACCCGCACGACACCCGTCTGGTGCCCGTCGTCCACCGAGCGGGCAGGGCGGGTGCCCGTGCCGGCGGCTTCGGCAGCACGGGAACCGACAGCGGCGCCGAGCATGTCGTACCGCTGCATTACAACGGTCCGGCGATGCTCCGGGGGGTTGCCGCGGCGGACGGGCTGGCCGTCGTACCGCCTGGCGGGGTACGGTCCGGCACCGAGGTGGAGATCCTCGACCTACCGTGGGCCTCGGCGACGCCGTGGACGGAAGGGTGTTTCACGTGAAACTTCCCGGTCACGATGCGATGGCCAGGCGTGCCGACGAGTATGTCGCGCCCACGCGGGTGCAGCTCCCGCGCAGGGTCGTGCAGGGACCGGCGCGTCAGGTGGCCAAGCGACTGTTGATGGCATTGATGGTGCTTGCCGTCACTGTGCTGATCGTCTGGCTCGACCGCGGCGGATATCACGACGCCGCAGATGACAATGTCGACCTGCTGGACGCGGTGTACTACGCGACCGTCACCCTCTCCACCACCGGCTACGGCGACATCACCCCGTACGGGGACGTTGCCAGGCTCACCAATGTGGTGCTCGTTACACCGCTGCGGGTGCTCTTCCTGATCATCCTCGTCGGCACCACTCTTGAGGTCCTTACGGAACGGACCCGCGAGGACTTTCGGCTGAAGCGTTGGAGAACCAACTTGCGTGACCACACCGTTGTCGTCGGCTTCGGCACGAAGGGACGTTCGGCCATCCAGACCCTGCGCGCCACCGGCCTGAAGAAGGAACAGATCGTCATCGTCGACCCGGCGACCAAGGTGATCGAGATCGCCAACGCCGAGGGGTTCGTGGGAGTGGTCGGCGATGCGACCCGCAGTGAGGTGCTGTTGCGGGCCGAACTCCAGAAGGCACGGCAGATCATCATCGCCACTCAGCGCGATGACACCGCGGTGCTGGTGGCGCTGACGGCGCGGCAACTCAACCGCGGCGCGAAGATCGTCGCCGCGGTGCGCGAGGAGGAGAACGCTCCGTTGCTGCGGCAGTCCGGCGCCGACGCCGTGATCACCAGTGCCAGCGCGGCGGGCCGACTGCTCGGTCTCTCCGTTCTCAGCCCCAGCGCGGGCACGGTGATGGAGGACCTGATCCAGCAGGGCAGCGGTCTCGATCTCGTCGAACGGCCGGTGATAAAGGCCGAGGTGGGCAAGAGCGTCCGGGAGACCGGTGATCTCGTGGTCAGCGTGTTGCGGGGACATCGGCTGATCGGCTACGACGACCCGGCGGCCAGCCCGCTGCAGTTGACGGATCGTCTGATCACCATCGTGCGCGCCTCGAACGAGCCACCGCTGAGCAACCCGGTTACGGGGGGCCCGCGCCCGTAGCGGCGTTGCTCCGGCGTGGTACGCATCCGCCGACGCGGCCCTTCGCTCCACGGAGTGGGCTCACGCCGCCCCGGCCTCCCCCGCCGCCCCGGCCTCACGCCGCCCCGGCCTCCCCCGCCGCCCCGGCCTCACGCCGCCCCGGTCTCCCGGCCTCACGCCGCCCCGGTCTCCCGGCCTCACGCCGCCCCGGTCTCCCGGCCTCCCAGTGCCGCGGCCTCCCGGCCCACCGCCGTCACACCGTCGTCCGGCCCGCGTCACGGAGTAGCCTCGCCGCCATGTATGCGATCACGATCCCCGAACCCGGTGGCCCCGAGGCGCTCGTATGGGCAGAGGTGCCCGATCCGGTAGCCGGCGAGGGCGAGGTCCTTGTCGATGTCGTGTCCAGCGCGGTCAACCGCGCCGATGTGCTGCAGCGACAGGGCTTCTACAACCCGCCGCCCGGCGCGTCCCCGTACCCGGGTCTGGAGTGTGCGGGCCGCGTCTCGGCGATCGGGCCCGGTGTCACCGGCTGGTCGGTCGGCGACGAGGTGTGTGCGCTGCTCGCCGGCGGCGGATACGCGGAGAAGGTCGCCGTACCCGCCGGACAGCTGCTGCCCGTACCCGCCGGTGTCGACCTGACCTCGGCCGCCGCGCTGCCCGAGGTGACGGCCACCGTCTGGTCGAACGTGTTCATGGTGGCCCACCTTCGCCCCGGCGAGACGCTGTTGGTGCACGGTGGGTCCAGCGGCATCGGCACCATGGCGATCCAGCTCGCCAGGGCCGTGGGTGCACAGGTCGCGGTGACCGCCGGTGGCCCGGAGAAGCTGGCGCGCTGCGCGGAGCTGGGCGCCGACATCCTGATCGACTACCGGGAGCAGGACTTCGTCGAGGAACTGCGCAAGGCGACGGACGGGGCCGGTGCGGATGTCATCCTCGACATCGTGGGCGCGAAGTACCTGGACCGGAACGTGAAGGCACTCGCCGTCAACGGCCGACTGGCCGTCATCGGCCTCCAGGGCGGCGTCAAGGGCGAGCTGAATCTGAGCGCCCTGCTGAACAAGCGGGCCGCCATCACCGCGACCTCGCTGCGCGGTCGCCCGCTCGTCGAGAAGGCCGCCATCGTCGCCGCCGTACGCGAACACGTCTGGCCGCTGATCGCCGACGGCGTGGTCCGGCCGATCGTGGACCGCACGCTGCCGATGGCCGACGCCGCCGAGGCCCACCGGGTGCTGGAGTCCAGCGCGCACATCGGAAAGGTGCTTCTGCGGACCGCTGCGGGCTGACGCACCACCCTCCGGCGCCACACCGCCGCGCCACCTACCCCACACCGTCTCCCGGAGCCACCCACTCGCGCCACCCCCCGCCGGTGCTTCGCGCAGCGTGCGGCACAAGGCCCGGCGCACAGGTCGTCGACCATGTGCGCCGGGCCTTGATGCTGCTAGGTGATCGGGGTGTGCGGGCCAATCGGGTCGTACGGACTAGTGCCGGGAGGGGCACTAGAGATACGGGCCGGACCGGATGGCACCGTGCTGGTCCCCGCTGCCGTCCTCGTCCTCGTGGCCGCTCCCCGGCGGAAGGGCGCGCCGCATCTGCTCCAGCTGTGCCCGCGCCGCCATCTGCTGGGCGAACAACGCCGTCTGGATGCCGTGGAAGAGGCCCTCCAACCAGCCCACCAACTGGGCCTGCGCGATCCGGAGCTCCGCCTCGGAGGGCACCGACTCCTCGGTGAACGGCAGGGAGAGCCGCTCCAGCTCCTCCACCAGCTCCGGCGCGAGGCCGTCCTCCAGCTCCTTCACGGAACTCGCGTGGATCTCCTTGAGCCTGACCCGGCTCGCCTCGTCGAGAGGAGCCGCCCTGACCTCCTCCAGGAGCTGCTTGATCATGCTGCCGATGCGCATGACCTTCGCGGGCTGTTCGACCATCTCCGTCACCGGGACCTCGCGCGATTCGTCGTCAGTGCCACCGCCGCCGATCGCCATGCCGTCCTGCCCCACCACGAGGACTTGGGGGTGCTCCTGCGACCGTTCATTCCTCGGCATCTCCATGGCGTCATTGTCTCGCACACCTGCTGTACAACACGGTGGTGCCCCCGCAAACGGTTGATCCACCGTTCACAGGGGCACCGAATCAGCCGGTCAGGCCGTTCGCCGCACCGCCCGTGCGCTCATCCGGCCCGCCGCGCCACCACCAGGCGCGACCGTGTGAACGCCGCCGCGAGTACCCCGGCCAGCAGCGGAATGCACACGACGAGCAGACCGATGGTCGCCCAGGGCAGCACGATCGGCGTGTACGCCGACTGCGTGGGGTCGAGCCGCATCGCCTTCAGGGCTTCCCGCAGGTCGACGAGGCGCAGCGCCACCGCGGGCACCAGGCCGGCCAATGTGCCGAGCACCACACCTGTGAGCGCCACCACCAGGCACTGGAAGCCGGACAGCCTCCGCCGCACGCCCGGAGGCGCGCCCACCGCGCTGAGGGTGTTGAGATCGGCCTCCGCGTCCGCCTTGGCGAGGCCCGTCGTGATCGCGGCCGCGCCCAGCGTCACCACGCCGGCGAACAGGGACAGGATCAGCAGTACGGTGTCGTCCTGCTGGACGGGGCCGCTTTCGGACTGCACCCAGATTCCGCTGCCGGCCTGCGCGATGGCACCGGAAACCCGCTGGTCCTCGGCGTTCGTCGGGGCATGGGCGACGGCATACACGCTTCCGGCCGCCCTGGTGTGCAGGCCGAGCCGCTCCGCGGTCCGCTCCGGAAGGATCATGCGGATTCCTGGGGTGGACGCGTACTTCGCGGGAGCCACGTACACCTTCAGCTTGTCGACGGTGGTCCGTGCCTTGCCCAGGTGCTGCTTCCCGTACTTCTTGTCCTTCTCGCTGTACTGGTGGACCGCCTTGACGATGACCTCGCCGTTCTCCGCGTACACCGGGTTGAGCAGCACCGGAGTGCCCGCTGCCAGCGCCTTGGCGGCCGCGGGGTCGTCGAGCTTCACATACGTGTCGAGCAGGGCCGCGTCCGCGACGACGATGTTGCTCTCATAGGTGCCGAAGAGACCCGACGCCATCAGGTCGGTGAGGCAGGCGGGGGACCGCATCAGCTTCTTGTGCTCGTCGGCGGAGAGCCGCGCGGCGAGTTCCCTGGCTCCCTTGCGGGTGAGTGGGCAGCTGTGGGCCTTGCCGGTGGGCTTGACCAGTTCCAGCGAGCCGCAGTGGTTCTCCTCGTAGGTGTTGCAGTCGCTGCCTGCCCAGACCCGCCGGAAGTCCGCGTGTCCGCTGGTGACGGCCATGTTCCGCTCCACCGCCGTCCGTGCCAGCGGAAGGTGCTCTGCTGCCTCCTCGGAGGCCGAGACGACGATGGTCCCCTTGGTGAGCGAGGGAACGTAGTTGTACTCGGCCTCGGCCGCACGGCTGGCCATGTACGTGGCGATGCCCACCGAACCCGCCACGGCCGCCATCACCGCGGCGACGGCGGGAGCGGTACGGCCGCGGTTGCGGGCCGCGTCACGCAGCGCCATCCGGGGCGTGAGAGGCAGCCTCCGGCCGAGCCGCCCGAGGAGACCGACGATCACAGGGATGCAGCCGAGCAGCCCGAGTTCGGCGACCATCGAGCCCCCGGCGACCAGTGTCGAATTCCCGCTGGTGCCGCCGTAGAGGGCAACCGCGGCACCGAGCGCCAGCACGCAGGCGCCCAGGACGGGCAGCACCCGTGAGGAGCGGCGGACGCCCCGGCGGCCGGTCAGCGACTCCAGTACGGACTGCCGGCTCGCCACGATCGCCGGGGCGAACGCCGCCAGCAGGCCGGTGATCAGGCCGATCGCGGCGATGACCAGCAACTCCAGCGGCGCAATCGTCAGAGAGCCGAACCGGTGTCCGGCCCAGTTCTCGATCACGGGCTGGAAAGCAGCGGTGAGCCCGAGGCCGACCACGACACCCGTCACCGCTCCGATGCCACCGAGCACCAGACCGCCACCGAGCACCACGGCCCTGACATGGCGTCTGTCTCCGCCGCAGGTGCCGAGGAGGCCGAGCTGACGGCGGGAACGGCGTGCACCGACGGCGAAGGCCGGTCCGGCGAGCAGCACGATCTCCAGGACCGCCATGGCGATCACGGTGACGAGTGCCGTGCTGAGCTCTCCGGAGCCCCCGTCGGCGATATGTGGGTTCCTGGCCATCAGCGGGACCTCGGAGTCCGGCGGCGGGTCGAGGGCGACCTGCCGGGATGTGACGAGCACGCCCGACTTGTTGGCCTCCATGACGTGCGGCCAGGTCACACCCACCCCTGCGGGGCCTTTGACCAGCCAGTCCGTGGACCCGGCGTTCGGCGGAAGCACCTTCTTGTCGTGGTCGGCCCTGTCCTGCCACGGCGCGATGACCGCACCGGGGTCGGCGTAGAGCGCCTCGGTCTTCAGATCGCTGGGCGACTCGACCGCGCCGGTGATGGTGTACGTCCGGCCGGAGTTGCGCACGGTGGTGGTCGAGCCGACGTGCAGCCCGGTCGCCTCCAGGAACGGCTCGGTGGCGGCCATCTCGCCCTTGCCGTGCGGGTAGGCGCCGCGCACGAGGTCGATCTTGCCGCGCGCCATCGCGTCCGACGTCCGGAACTCGACGATGTCGGTGTTCGTGACGCCGTACCGGGTGGTGACACTCGCCGGGACGGACTGGATGCTGATCGCCCGTGAACCCTTGGGGAAGGTCGTCCTGATGTCGAGCGGGTCGGCGTTCTCCACGGGCGGTGCGTCGTCCACGCCCATGTAGATGTGGCTCACCGCCCCGTCGGGGAGTTGCTCGATGGGCCCCATCATCTCGTCGCTGAACAGCGCGTCGGCGGAGCCCATTTCGCTGGTCAGCGTCTCGGCGACAGACGGATTCTCGCTGCGGTACGTCACATCGAGGGCCGTGACGCCGAGTACCGGTACCGCGATCATCGCGACCACCAGCGCGCTGCGGCCCTTGGCGCGCATCGCGTCGCGCCTGGCTATGCGGAGGGAGGCGCGCCAGCCCGTGAAGACGCTCACTTGGCGCCCTCGGCGGTCAGCAACGAGTCGGCGTCGGCGGTGAGCGTCTGGTCGACGAGCGATCCGTCCCGGAGGAACACGACCCGGTCCGCCCAGGCCGCGTACCGCGGCTCGTGCGTCACCATCACGCCGGCCGCGCCCTGGTCGCAGCGCCTGCGCAGCAGCGCGAGCACGGCCTCGCCGGTCTCGGAGTCGAGCGCCCCGGTCGGTTCGTCGGCGAGCACGAGGCGCCGGTCCCCCACCAGCGCGCGGGCGATGGCGACGCGCTGCTGCTGGCCGCCGGACATCTCGTCCGGGAACCGGTCGGCGATCTCCAGGAGTCTCATCTCCTCCAGAGCTGCCCGTGCCTCCTTGCGGGCCGCGCGTACGGAGACGCCGTCGAGCTCGCGCGGCAGGGCGATGTTCTCGGCGGCGGTGAGCGCCGGGATCAGGTTGTAGTCCTGGAAGACATAGCCGATGCTGCGGCGGCGCAGGGCGGCGACGCCCTTGCGGCCGAGACCGGAGATGTCCTGGCCCTCGATGACGACCTGGCCGCTGGTCGCGGTGTCGAGACCGCCCGCGATGGTCAGCAGGGTGGACTTGCCGGAGCCGGAAGGGCCCATCACGGCGACCAGTTCACCGGCGTGCACGGAGAGGTCGATGCCGCGCAGGGCGTGCACCTCGGCGGCGCCGATGCCATGGGTGCGGGTGAGCGCTCGGAGTTCGAGCACCGGTGTGTCCGCGGCCGGCGGTGAGCCGGACGCGGATCGGGACGGGACGCGTGAGGACATGGTGGTGGTTCCCCCCTTGGAACGGTTTGTGGGGCCGACGTCGGGTCGCCGAGGCGGTCCGTGGCCGGCACGGGGCGCGTACGCGGTGGTCCGTCGTGGTGCCGGAAGCCGGGACGCGTGCGCGCGGTGGTGTGTGGTCAGTGCCGGCCGCGCGGGCGGGCGACACGGGCCGGAGTGCGGACGGCCGGGGTGCGCCCGGTCGCGCGTGCCTCGGGCTCCGGCTCCGTGGCGGCGGCCTCGGCGAGGCGGACCAGCCGGGACTCGCAGTGGTCCAGCCAGCGGGCCTCGGCCTCCGCCTGGAAAATCAGCTGTTCGAGCACGAGCAGCCAGGCGACCTCGTCGCGGTTGGCCGGGACATCGGTGAGCGCCTGCGCCTTCAGGCGGGTGTAGTCCTGCATCGCCTTCACGGTGTGGCGGCGCTGGGACTGGATGACGGCGCGGATGTCCACACCGGGCGCCCCGACCGCCATGGCGAGCTTGATGGCCAGCTCGTCGCGCGGCGGACTGCTGCGGTCGACGGGCGTCTCGAACCAGCTCCGCAGTTCGGTACGGCCGTCGTCGGTGATGGCGTAGAGGGCGTGCCCCTGGTCGTCCTCGTCGTCCTGGGCGACCAGGCCGTCGCGCTCCAGCCGGCTCAGTGTCGTGTACACCTGGCCGACGTTGAGCGGCCAGGTGGAGCCGGTGCGCGACTCGAATTCGGTACGGAGCTGGGAGCCGTATCTGGGCCCCCGCTCCAGCAGGGCCAGCAGCCCGTGACGGATCGACATACTGAGTATGTATACCGAGTATGCTGGTGGACGCAAGTTCCTGCCGGAGCGTGTGGACGCTGGTGGTGAAGGGGGGTGGGGCGTCTCAGTTCGAGCGGCGCATGCGGAGCGCCAGGAAGCCGAGCCCCAGCCCTATCAGGGCGATTCCGGCGCCCAGTGACACGTGCCGGGCCTGTCGTACGGCGGGTCCGTCGAGGGCCTGGGGTGCGAGCCGGCCGGCCGCGGGGGATGTGCTCACCGTCGGTGTCACGGCCGGCGCCGGGCCCGGATCGCTCGCCGCTGGGCGCGTGTCGGGCTCGTCGAGGGAACTGTCCGCGTGTGCGAGGTCCCATGGCGCGAGCGGTCGTCCGGGGCGCGGTTTCCCTTCCCCGGCCTCGCGCCCGGCGAGCGGGGGCTGGGCGTCGGGGGGCGCCGAGCCTTCGGCGGCCGAGGCGCCGGGGGAGGTAGAGGCACCGGGGGAGGTAGAGGCGGACGGATCGGCGGAGGCGGACGGGGAGGGGGGCCGAGAAGAGGACGGGGGCGGTGCCGGGGGTGCGGGGGCGGCCGAGGTGTCATCCGTGGATATCGCCGAGGGTTCGGCCGAAGGGGTGGCCGAGGGGGTGTCCGTAGCGTCGGCTGACGGTTCGACACCGGGGGGTGTGGGGCGGGCGGAAGGCGCGTCCGGCGCGGTCGGGGGCGGCGTCATCGAGGCGCTGACCGCTCCCGGTGCCCTGCCGGGTGCGCGCTGCTGGGCGTGCGCCTCGCCCGTGGCGGCCCCCAGTGCGGCGCCCGCCGAGAATATGAGACCGACTACGCACCTCGTGGACCGTGAAGGGAGAAGTCCTGGAGCCATGAGGGCAGCGTCACATGTGACGATATGTCCGGCATCTCGGGCATAACGCGTCCTCTGAGCTCGCCACACCCTCCCTGGGCTCGTACCGGCCCCGGAAAGCCGCGCCTCCGCGCCTCCGCGTACCCGCGTGCGCGCCCGCTCAGGCCGGGTCGCCCGTCGCGACGCGCAGCTCGAAGTGGGCGCCCGTCTTGTCGACGGCCGTTCCGAAGGTCGGGAACTGGTCGATGACCTGGTCCTCCGCGTACGCGTTCCCCGGCACCTTGACCTTCTTGACGGTCCAGCCCGCCGCATCCGCGCAGGCCTTCGCGGAGAGGAAGTCCTTGTACAGGAACTTCGGCGCGTCCACCTTCTCCGGGTCTTCCGCATCCTCCATGGGGTCCGTGCAGTCCTCGGTCTTCATCGTCCGGTTCCGCTCCGGATCCTTGTGCTCGCTCGCGACCGGCGACTCGTTCGCGGAGGAGCCTCCCGAGGGCGGGTCCCCCTTCAGCGAGAGAACCGTGATCAGGCCGCCGATCGCGATCAGTGCGACCACGATCGAGCCGACGATCACCGGCGTGTTCCGCTTGGAGCCGCCCCCGCCGGAGCCGCCGTGCGTCTGTGTCTGGGGCGCGATCGTGTACGGCGGCGGGGTCTGCTGCTGCATCGGCGACATCGGGGCCTGGCCCTGGTACGCCGGAGCCGACTGCGGATATCCGTACGACGGGGCCGGGGTCGGCGCCCCGTACGGCCCCGGCTGGGCGCCCGACTGGTACGGGCCCGGCTGGTACGGCGTCTGGACGTTCTGCGGCACCGGGGTGGACTGGTCGACCGGCGGGAAGACCGCCGAGCCGACACCCGAACCGCTGTTCTCCGGTGCGCCGCCACCTGCGACGATCACCGGGGCGCCGGTCTGTCCGCCCGCGCTCAGCACGCGCGCGATCTCGTCCTGCATCGCCGCGGCGCTGGGGAAGCGCTCGTTCGGGTTCTTCTTCAGCGCGCGGGCCACGAGCGCGTCCATCGCCGGGGTGATCGACCGGTTGATGGTGGAGGGCGCGACCGGCTCCTCCTGGACATGCGCGTACGCGATGGCGAGCGGCGAGTCCGCGTCGAACGGGATGCGCCCGGTCAGCAGCTGGAACAGCATGATGCCGACCGAGTACAGGTCGGAGCGCGCGTCCACCCCGCGGCCCAGGGCCTGCTCGGGGGAGAGGTACTGCGGGGTGCCGACGACCATGCCGGTCTGCGTCATCGACGTGACGCCCGACTGCATGGCGCGGGCGATGCCGAAGTCCATGACCTTCACGACACCGCGCTTGGTCACCATCACGTTGCCGGGCTTGATGTCGCGGTGGACCAGCCCCATTTCGTGGCTGGTGTCCAGCGCGGCCAGCACGTCAGCCGTCACCTTGAGTGCCTTGTCGGCCGGCATCGCGCCGTAGCTCTGGATGTCCGCCTGGAGCACCGAGCCGAGCGGCTGCCCCTCCACGTACTCCATGACGATGTACGGCATCAGCGCGCCGCCGAGCTCGTCCTCACCGGTGTCGAAGACCGAGACGATGTTGGTGTGCTGGAGCTTGGCGACGGCCTGCGCCTCGCGCCGGAACCGTTCGCGGAAGGACTGCTCGCGTCCCAGCTCCGTGTGCAGTGTCTTGATCGCGACCTGGCGGTCCAGTGCGGAGTCGTACGCCAGATGTACGGATGCCATCCCGCCTTCGCCGAGCAGGTCGCGCAGCTGGTACCGGCCGCGGGCGACCGAACCGCCCGCATAGCGCCCCTGAGCGCCGTGTGCGCCGTCCTGGCTCATGACTTGCTTCCCCCTCGGCGCGCGACTGACGCGGTGATCCCTATTACGCGCCAAGTCTGCCCGAGGGGTACGACACGTCAAGCCAGGTGCCCGTTCCGTGACCCTACGCACAAGAAGCGTCCCGGAAGCGTTACAGGAAGCCCATGGAATTTGCGCGCGCGGCACGCCGGCCGGTTGGATGACCCGTCCCTCTCGGAAACGGTGTGTCCGGCGGAGGCTGTAGCGTGACGTGGCAATGCAGCTAGACACCGTGAGAACCCGCGGACGCGCGGACAGATACGACGGCGAGGACTGATGGCACCCGATTCCGAAGCAAACGGCGGCGGAGTTTCGGATGGCACCGACTCCTGGGGCGTCGGCGGCGTCGTCGGTGACGGACGCTACCGGATGACCCACCGGCTCGGCCGGGGCGGCATGGCAGAGGTCTTCGCGGCAGAGGACGTCAGGCTGGGACGTACGGTCGCGGTCAAGCTCCTGCGTTCCGACCTCGCCGAGGACCCGGTCTCCAAGGCTCGGTTCACGCGCGAGGCACAGTCGGTCGCGGGCCTCAACCACCACGCGATCGTCGCCGTGTACGACTCCGGCGAGGACGTCGTGGGCGGCCAGACCGTCCCCTACATCGTGATGGAGCTCGTCGAGGGCCACACCATCCGCGATCTGCTGCTCAATGCCGAGGCCCCGCCTCCCGAGCAGGCGCTGATCATCGTCTCGGGCGTGCTGGAAGCCCTCGCGTACTCGCACCAGCACGGCATCGTGCACCGTGACATCAAGCCCGCCAACGTGATCATCACGAACTCGGGTGCGGTCAAGGTGATGGACTTCGGCATCGCCCGTGCGCTGCACGGCGCGCAGTCGACGATGACGCAGACCGGCATGGTCATGGGCACGCCGCAGTACCTCTCCCCCGAGCAGGCGCTGGGCAAGGCCGTCGACCACCGCTCCGACCTCTACGCCACCGGCTGTCTGCTGTATGAACTTCTGGCGCTGCGGCCCCCGTTCACGGGTGAGACGCCGCTCTCCGTCGTGTACCAGCACGTGCAGGACATCCCGGTTCCGCCGTCCGAGGTGCTGGAGGCGGTTCCGCCGGAGCTGGACGGGCTGGTCATGCGTTCGCTCGCGAAGGACCCGGACGACCGGTTCCAGAGCGCCGAGGAGATGCGCGGTCTCGTCCAGTACGGCCTGCAGATGCTTCAGGTGCAGGGCGGCCACACCGGTACGTGGAACACCGGCCCGGTCGCGGTGCACGAAGGCGGTCACACCCCGCCCATGGGTGTCACCGGGGGCACGATGGCGATGGGGCACCCGCAGCACGGGGACACCTCGCAGGGGCCGATCCTGCCGCCGATGAACCCGGACGACGGTGGCTACGAGGGCGGACCGCAGGGCGGTGGCGGCCGGGGCAAGCTGTGGCTCTTCATCGTGCTCGCGCTGATCGCGATCGGGGCCGGCGTCGCCATCGCCGTCAACGCGGCGGGCAACGACGGCGGCCAGCACGAGAAGAAACCCGCGGAGACGTCCAGCTCGTCGTCGTCGCCGGAGAGCTCGCCCTCGCCGAGCGACCGGGAGACCGAGCAGAGCCGGCAGCCGGAGAACTCCACCGGCAACCAGCAGAACACGCCGCCGCGGCACTCCTACTCCCCGTCGTACACCCCGAGCCAGCCGGCCGAGCCGCCGTCGACCGAACCGTCCACCCCGGCCACGGGCGGCACGTCCGACGGGGGTACCGGCACGGCAGACGGAGGTACCGGCACGGCAGACGGCGGCACGGGCACGGCCGACGGCGGTACCGGTACGGCCGACGGCGGCACCGGGACCACCAACGGCGGCACGGGCACGGCCGACGGCGGCACCGGTGGCGAGGCCGCCGGGACCACCACCGGCACGTCCGCGGCTGCGGGCACCGTCTCGGGCGCCACCTCGTAACCCGGGCACGGCTCCGTGCCCCGCACGGTGGCCCGTGTTCCGGACCCCGTGCCGTGCCCCGCACGGGGCGGGCTCAGCCCGTGAACGCCTCGCACACCGCCTGGTACTCGCGCGTCCACCAGACCGCCAGGGCCGACACCGCAGGGAACTGCGGGTCGGCCCTTCGGTCGTCCAGGCAGTACCGCCAGCGCAGTATCCAGAAGTCGTTGAGCCGCTCCCACCACACCCGGTGCACCGCTGCGGCGAGCTCCGCCGCCCCAGCCCCGGCCGCCCGCCGGTAGGCCCCCGCGTACGCCCGTACCTTCTCCAGCTCCAGCTTCCCGGCCGGTTGGACGAAGAAGATCGCCGCGGCCCGTACCGCCTCCTCCGCGCGCGGCTGGACGCCGAGCCGGTCCCAGTCGAGGATCGCGACCGGGTCCGTGCCCCGGTAGAGGACGTTCAGCGGGTGGAAGTCGCCGTGCACCCAGCCGGTGGCCGGGACGTCGGGGGTGGGAGGCCTGCGGTCGGCGTGCTGCTCCAGCAGGGTGCGCCGTTCCAGGAGGCGGTGTTCGGCCAGCTCGTCGAAGGAGTCCCGGGGGCGGCGCCCGCGTGCGGCCGCCAGCAGGTCCTCGATCAGCGCGAAGGTGTCGACGGGGTCGGGGCTCCGGTGTCCGCCGGACCGCCCGGCAAGCCCCGATCCCGTCTCCATGACCTGTTCGAGCCCGGTGTGCACGGCCCCGAGCAGCGCTCCGAGCCGCTGCGACTGGGCGGTGGTGAGCTGGGCGCCGGCCCGGTGCAGTCCGTCCACCCAGGGGTGCAGGGCGTAGCACCGGCCACCGATCTCCGTGACCGTGCCGCCCTCGGTGTCCTCCAGGGGCGGGGCGACGGGCACGCCGAGTGACTGCAGCCGCTGAGTTGCGCGGTGCTGGCGGACGATCGTGGCGCGGTCGCCGGTGGAGTCGTCGAGGTGGTGCTTGAGGAAGTACGAGCCGCGGGTGGTGGAGACGCGGTAGCCGTGATTGAGCAACCCCTGGGTCACGGGCTTGCAGGTGAGGGGCGTACCGGCGTCCGGATAGCGGCGCAGCACCTCGTCCACCGGAGGTACGGGCGGCCGGGGCGCGGAGGAGCGGGGCACGGGTGAGCACAGCACCTCGCCGGCCGGTGGAGCAGACGGAAGGGTTACAGATGAGCGCGGCACTCACCAGATGTTAGATCACGCTGCGTTGCGGATCGGCTGACTTGCGTGGAAGCCCAGAGTGTGCACGGAGACGAAGTGCGGGTCGACCCCGAGGAACGCGGGGGTGAAGGGCTCCCCGTTGATCCGGGCGGGGGTGGCGCCGAAGCGGTCCCGCTGTTCGGCGGTCGGGTGCACGATCCCGGCGGGGCCGGTGAACTGCACGGACCACAGCTCGCCGTCGTCCGCCGAGGGCGCGGCGTCGAAGTTGTCCGCCCCGTATGCCACGACCGTGCCGTCGCAGGCGTCGTGGTAGCCGAGGCCGCCGTGCATCCGCAGGACGACACGGCCGTCGACCACGATGTGCCGGGCCACCGCCAGTATCGGGAGGGCCCGCATGCTCGTCGCCAGCCGGCCGTACGGGACGCGGCCGAGCAGTTCGAGCGCGTGGAGTTGCTCAGAGGGCATGCCGTCCACTCTCCGTCACCGGAGAGGTCGTAAAAAGAGGCCGCGGCCCCAGGTGGTACGGGACCAAAGTCCCGAAGATCACCCACCGAGGAGCGCGACCGCCCTGTCCACGTACGGGCCCGTCCGATTCGCGACGTCCGGCCTCCTCCGGCAGGCGAGTTGCCCTCCCCCGGCCGGCCGGGGTGCGCGGTGACCAGTCCGGTCACGCGGCGTTCGGCCCGCCCCGGTCCGCCCGTCGCGCGCGCTGCTCAGCCGCCGTCGCCGACCTGGCGCTGATCCTCTGCGCCCACCTGTCGCGCGCGCCGCTCAGCCCTTCTCCGCCTGCAGCCTGGCCACGTACGCGGCGGCCTGTGAGCGCCGTTCCATGCCGAGCTTGGAGAGCAGGCTGGAGACGTAATTCTTGATCGTCTTCTCGGCGAGATGCAGCCGCTCGCCGATCACCCGGTTCGTCAGCCCCTCGCCGATCAGATCGAGGATCTTGCGCTCCTGATCGGTGAGGCTCGCGAGCTTGTCGTCGCCGCGGCCCTTCTTGCCGTCGCGCAGCCGCTCCAGTACACGGGCGGTCGCAACCGGGTCCAGCAGGGACTTCCCGGCTGCCACGTCCCGTACCGCGTTCAGCAGTTCGTTGCCGCGGATCGCCTTCAGCACATATCCCGAGGCGCCGGCCATGATCGCGTCGAAGAGCGCCTCGTCATCGGCGTAGGAGGTCAGCATCAGGCATTTGATGGTCTCGTCCTGGGAACGGATCTCCCGGCAGACCTCCACCCCGCTCCCGTCCGGCAGCCGTACGTCGAGCACCGCCACATCGGGCCGGGTCGCGGGAATGCGGACCAGCGCGTCGGCCGCCGTGCCGGCCTCGCCGACGACTTCGATGTCGGGCTCGACCGAGAGCAATTCATGGACCCCGCGCCGGACGACTTCGTGGTCGTCCAGCAGAAAAACAGTGATTTTTCCTTGTTCGCGCACAAAACGCAGTCTCACACACTCGCCTCTTCCCTGCCGCCGAACGGCGGGATAACGTGCCGTTGTTCCGGCGGCCTGCGAGGCTGTTCCCAGTGCTGTGACCAGCGAGAGTTCCCGACTTTTTCGATTTACTTGGAAATCCAAGCAAAATCGCAGGTCAGATAGGGTTTCGCAGTTAAGCGGCGTACTGGGTAACGTGCTTTTGGCAGGGCGCTCGCCGGGGCACCTGTCACGCCTGTTTCCGGACCGAGCGGCACCCACCCCGTGCACGGGTACGGACACAGGCGAGCCGCACTGGCTTCCCGGCAGACCCCGGGGGCCGGACCGACGGAGGAGCACGCACGTGACCGTGGAGAGCACTGCCGCGAGCAAACCGCGACGCAGCAGTAAGCGGACCAGCGCCGTGAAAACGCCCGCAAAGACGTCCGCGAAGACGCCCGCCAGGACGTCCGCGAAGAAGCCACAGAGTTCCGAGCCCGAACTCGTACAGCTGCTGACACCCGAGGGCGAGCGCGTGGAGCATCCGGACTACCGGATCGACCTGACCGCCGAAGAGCTGCGCGGCCTGTACCGGGACATGGTCCTGACCCGTCGCTTCGACGCCGAGGCCACCGCCCTGCAGCGCCAGGGCGAGCTGGGTCTGTGGGCCTCGCTGCTCGGCCAGGAGGCCGCGCAGATCGGCTCCGGCCGGGCCCTGCGTGACGACGACTACGTCTTCCCGACGTACCGCGAGCACGGCGTCGCCTGGTGCCGCGGGGTCGACCCGACGAATCTGCTCGGAATGTTCCGCGGTGTGAACCACGGCGGATGGGACCCCAACAGCAACAACTTCCACCTGTACACGATCGTCATCGGCTCGCAGACCCTGCACGCCACCGGCTACGCCATGGGCGTCGCCAAGGACGGCGCGGACTCGGCCGTGATCGCGTACTTCGGTGACGGTGCCTCCAGCCAGGGAGACGTCGCCGAGTCCTTCACCTTCGCCGCGGTCTACAACGCCCCGGTCGTCTTCTTCTGCCAGAACAACCAGTGGGCGATCTCCGAGCCGACCGAGAAGCAGACCCGCGTGCCGCTCTACCAGCGCGCGCAGGGCTTCGGCTTCCCCGGTGTCCGGGTCGACGGCAACGATGTGCTCGCCTGCCTGGCCGTGACCAGGTCGGCGCTGGAGCGGGCCCGCCGGGGGGAGGGGCCCACGCTCGTCGAGGCCTTCACCTACCGCATGGGCGCGCACACCACCTCCGACGACCCCACGAAGTACCGGGCGGACGAGGAGCGGCTCGCCTGGGAGGCCAAGGACCCGATCCTGCGGCTGCGTACGTACCTGGAGAAGGAGGGCGCCGCCGACGAGGCGTTCTTCACCGCGCTGGAGGAGGAGAGCGAAGCCCTCGGCAAGCGGGTGCGCGAGGCGGTGCGGGCGATGCCCGATCCGGACCGGATGGCGATCTTCGACCACGCCTACGCCGACGGGAACCCGCTCGTCGACGAGGAGCGCGCCCAGTTCGCCGCGTACCAGGCATCGTTCGCGGACTCCGCCGAGGAAGGCAAGTAGCCATGGCCATGGAAAAGATGTCCATCGCGAAGGCGCTCAACGAGTCGCTGCGCAAGGCCCTCGACACCGACCCCAAGGTCCTCATCATGGGCGAGGACGTCGGCAAGCTCGGCGGGGTCTTCCGGATCACCGACGGACTCCAGAAGGACTTCGGCGAGGACCGGGTGATCGACACCCCGCTCGCCGAGTCCGGCATCGTCGGCACGGCGATCGGCCTGGCGCTGCGCGGCTACCGACCCGTCGTGGAGATCCAGTTCGACGGCTTCGTCTTCCCCGCGTACGACCAGATCGTCACGCAGCTCGCCAAGATGCACGCGCGGGCGCTCGGCAAGATCAAGCTGCCGGTCGTCGTGCGGATTCCGTACGGCGGCGGCATCGGCGCCGTCGAGCACCACAGCGAGTCCCCCGAAGCCCTGTTCGCGCACGTCGCGGGCCTGAAGGTGGTCTCGCCCTCGAACGCGAGCGACGCCTACTGGATGATGCAGCAGGCCGTCCAGAGCGACGACCCGGTCATCTTCTTCGAGCCGAAGCGCCGTTACTGGGACAAGGGAGAGGTCGAGACCGACTCCATTCCCGGCCCGCTGCACCGGGCCACGGTGGCGCGTACCGGCTCCGACCTCACGCTCGTCGCCTACGGCCCGATGGTGAAGGTCTGCCTGGAAGCGGCCGCGGCCGCCCAGGAGGAGGGCAAGTCGATCGAGGTGCTGGACCTGCGGTCCATGTCCCCGATCGACTTCGACACCATCCAGACCTCGGTCGAGAAGACCGGCCGGCTCGTGGTGGTCCACGAGGCGCCGGTGTTCTACGGCTCCGGGGCCGAGATCGCCGCCCGGATCACCGAGCGCTGCTTCTACCACCTGGAAGCACCGGTGCTGAGGGTGGGCGGCTACCACGCCCCGTACCCGCCGGCGCGGCTGGAGGACGAGTACCTGCCGGGTCTCGACCGTGTGCTCGACGCCGTCGACCGCTCGCTGGCGTACTGAGGACTGGGGCGTGACAACGATGACCGACACTTCCAACGCTGCTCGCTTCCGTGAGTTCAAGATGCCCGACGTGGGCGAGGGACTGACCGAGGCCGAGATCCTCAAGTGGTACGTCCAGCCCGGCGACACCGTCACCGACGGGCAGGTCGTGTGCGAGGTCGAGACGGCCAAGGCGGCCGTGGAGCTGCCGATTCCGTTCGACGGGGTGGTGCACGAGCTGCGGTTCCCCGAGGGCACGACCGTCGACGTCGGCCAGGTGATCATCGCGGTGGACGTGGCGCCGGGCAGCGGTGACGCCGCCCCGGCGCCGGCCGCTGTTCCCGCGCCGGTCGCGAAGCCGGAGCCGGAGCCGGAACCGGAGGCTCCCAAGGGCCGTCAGCCCGTCCTGGTGGGATACGGCGTCGCCGAGACCTCCACGAAGCGGCGCGCCCGCAAGGGCGCCGCGGTGGCGGTGCCCGCCGCGGCGGCGGCCATCCAGGGAGAGATGAACGGCCACGGATCCGTGGCCGTTCAGGGAAGCCGGCCGCTGGCGAAGCCGCCGGTGCGCAAGCTGGCCAAGGATCTGGGCATCGACCTGGCGACGGTCGTGCCGACCGGTGAGGGCGGCATCATCACCCGCGCGGACGTGCACGCGGCGGCCACGCCCGTACCGGCCCAGGCCCCGGTCGAGGTGGAAGCCACGCCGTTCCCGGCCCCCGAGGCGCCGGCCCCCGTGGTCGCGGGCGCGCGGGAGACCCGTGTCCCGGTCAAGGGCGTACGGAAGGCCATCGCCCAGGCGATGGTCGACAGCGCCTTCACCGCGCCGCACGTCACGGAGTTCGTGACCGTCGATGTGACGCGCACGATGAAGCTGGTGGCGGAGCTCAAGGAAGACAAGGACATGGCAGGGGTCCGGGTCAACCCGCTCCTGATCATCGCCAAGGCGCTCCTGGTCGCGATCAGGCGCAATCCGGACGTCAACTCCACCTGGGACGAGGCGAACCAGGAGATCGTGCGCAAGCACTACGTCAACCTGGGCATCGCCGCCGCCACCCCGCGCGGCCTGATCGTGCCGAACATCAAGGACGCGCACGACAAGACCCTGCCGGAACTCGCCGCGGCGCTGGGCGAGCTGGTCTCCACGGCACGTGAGGGCAGGACGTCCCCCGCGGCCATGGCGGGCGGCACGGTGACCATCACCAACGTCGGTGTCTTCGGCGTCGACACGGGTACGCCGATCCTGAACCCTGGCGAGTCGGCGATCCTCGCGGTCGGTGCGATCAAGCTCCAACCGTGGGTCCACAAGGGCAAGGTGAAGCCACGTCAGGTCACCACGCTCGCCCTGTCGTTCGACCATCGCCTGGTCGACGGTGAGCTCGGCTCCAAGGTCCTGGCGGATGTCGCCGCGATCCTGGAACAGCCGAAGCGTCTGATCACCTGGGCGTAGGGGTTTCAGCGGTACGTGCGCCTTCGGCGGTACGTGTACGAGGTGGGTCCGCGCGGAGTTCGCGCGGGCCTATCGGCGCGTCCGGCCGCTGCCGCAGGGCGAGTTCGGCGTACACGGTCTTGCCGACGGTGCGCGGCTCGACGCGCGGTGTGGGCCACGGGCTGTGGCGGGTCGGCGGCTCGTTCGGCGTGGACGCGGTCGGCCGCGACGCCAAGCGGTACGCGCAGGCGGCCCTGGCGCACGACGGCGGCGTGATCCGGGACGCGGGCGGGCTGCCGGTGCTGGTCATGCACCAGGCGTACGCGTTCCACGATGGTGGTCTCTCGTGAAGGTAATGGACCACGCCTACTTCGGGCGCGTGGAAACAAGTGCGCTGGACGGCCCGGATGTCGTCTGGGAAAGCACCTCACGGCTTGGAGGCGATGAGGTGGAGGTCCAGCTGTGGGCCGGACCGTCCAGCGAGCTGGACGCCGAAGAGCTGGATGCGTTTGCCGCATGCCTCACCGGCCTGTCGGCTCTCGACACAGCGGCTCGCACGGCGCTGCGAACGTGTCTGCACGAGGACCGCTACTTCATCGACCATCACGTCGAGGAGCTTGAAGACAGCGAGACGGTCGTTCGTCTTGTACGGGACGCGGCCGACGAAGCGGTCGGAGCCGATGCCTTCGCCGCCGCCATGTGCCTGAGCAGCGTCGGCCTATGGCTGAGCGACCTGTCCGATGGACCCCCTGTCATCTTGGACTACATCTTTGATCCTGATCTCAGTGATCAAATACTCGCCGTCAAGTTGACCCGGGACGGGACGGTGGTCTCCGTCGATCGGGAGAGCTGACGACAGGGACGGCGTCCGATCGGCAGACCGGGCGCCGCTGCCGCGAGTCGGCGCCGGAGGGCCGGGCGGACACGGACGACGGCAAGGAGCCCTGGTGGGACCCGCAGTGGATTCCGTGGGCGCACGGCAACGGGGACGCGCAGATCATCGACATGCGGGAGGGACCGCACCGGGGGGCCTTCAACGTGGCGTCCCTCGACGGGAATTGGCCGGAGCAGACCCGCTGTTAGGCTGGCCGGATGGCATCGGTCAAGAAGTTCCAGGTCACCTTCGATTGCGCAGAACCCGAGCGTGTCGCTCGTTTCTGGTGCGAGGTGTTGGGGTACGTCGTAACGCTGCCTTCCGAGGGACAGGGTTCATGGGCTGTGTGCTCCGATCCCACAGGTGAGGGCCCGCGCATGTACTTCCAGCAGGTCCCCGAGGGCAAGGTCGCCAAGAACAGGGTGCATCTCGATGTGCGGGCCGGTACCGGGCTCGTGGGTGCGGAGCGTCTGGCCGTGCTTGAGGCCGAACGCGATCGGCTGGTCGCGCTCGGGGCGGTGTGCGAGTACGTGCTGTATGCCGACGACGACAACGAGTCGTGCATCGCGATGCAGGACATCGAGGGCAACGAGTTCTGCCTGGACTGAGCGGCCTTTGGGATCCCGGGACCGGCGCTGTCTTTTGGTGTGCTGGGGCCGTGGCACTTCCCGGCCCGTACGAAGACAGCCGATGAGGCGGCGGAGCGGTGTCAGTCCGTGCTCATGAGCGAGGGCGGCGTGTGGCGGGGCCACCGCGCGCCCGCTCGTTCCGACGCGGCCGCACGGAACGCTTCCACCAGGACTCCGCCCGAGTAGGTGCCGAACACGGGGTACTTCCAGCGGTAGTACTCCGAGCCGGCTTCCCCGGTCCGTACCAGTACGGCCTGTCGACAGCCCACTTCGCGAGTGGGGGAACGCGAGAGGGGCCCCGCGTGGTGCGGGACCCCTCTGGGTGCGTTGCCGTGATCGAGGGGGCTACTTCTTGAAGGAGTAGTCCATGATCTTCTTCATGTCCGCAGTGCGGGTGGTCGCGCTCGTGGAGGAGAGCACCGTGCCGATGACCGTCTTGCCGTTTCGGGTCGCGGCGAAGACCAGGCAGTACTTGGCCGTCGGGCCGGAACCGGTCTTCACACCGATCGCCCCGCTGTAGCTGCTGAGCATGGTGTTGGTGTTGGACCACGACATGTAGCGGTAGCCACCGGACTTCGTGGTGACCTTCTGCTTGGTCGACTTGGTCTTCACGACCGTGCGGAACGTGGAGTTCTTCATCGCGCTGCTGGCGATCTTCGTCAGGTCGCGCGGCGTCGAGTAGTTCGAGCCGTTCCCTATGCCGTCGAACGAGTCGAAGTGGGTGTTCTTCAGGCCGAGGGACTTCGCGGAGGCGTTCATCTTGCCGACGAACGACTTCACACGGGCCGCGCGGGTGGTGCCGGAGCCGTACTTGTCGGCCAGCGCGTACGCGGCGTCACAGCCGGACGGCAGCATCAGGCCGTACAGCAGCTGGCGGACCGTGACCTTGTCGCCCACGATCAGGTGGGCCGAAGAGGCGCCCTTGGAGACGATGTAGTCGCTGTACGCCTTCTGGATCGTGACCTTGGAATCCAGGTTCAGATTCTTCTGCTCCAGGACGACCTTGGCGGTCATGATCTTGGTGGTGGAACCGGTGGAGCGACGGGTGTCCGCGGCCTTGCTGAACAGGGTCTTCGCGGTGCCGTTGTTCATCACGAAACCGCCCTTGGCGGTGATCGTGGGGGTGGGCGGCGTGGCAGCCTGCGCCGTGGAGGCGAACACGCTGCCCGCGATGACGGCACCCGCGGTGAGAGCCACGGTGGCAGTGGCGGAAACGCGGTTTATGCCCTTAATGCCGATTTTCAACTTGAACGCTCCAAATGCCCCTGGAATGCGGCCACATGAGGGTGCCGCTCGGTGATGAGACTCATGAGGTGGGTAGAAGGATGTGCTGATTCCTGGGGCAATTTCGGAGCAATGGAGGGTTCGGTTCGAGGGGGCCCCTCTCCCGGAAGTCCGGCGCGGGCCTCCCTGGAGTCCGGCAAGGGTCTCCCTGGGGGGGCGTGGATCTTCCCGACAGTCCGATATGGATCATTTCTATGGCCGGGATCTGATCTGTCCGGAAAACCGGCAGGGGTCTGTCCGGATCCCGGACGGGTGCCACCATGTACGCATGTTGTATCTATGCTGTGTACATGCCTGCCGCACCCCCAGCCGTGAAGCCCCCCGTCAAGTCCGCCGCCAAGCAGCCCCCCGCCGCCGAGCGCGTCTATGCCCACATCAAGGGAGCGGTCCTGGACCGCCGCTACGAGGGCGGCACACTCCTCACCGAAGGTGATCTCGCGGAGGCCGTCGGCGTCTCCCGCACGCCCGTGCGCGAGGCGCTGCTGCGGCTGGAGGTCGAGGGGCTGATCAAGCTGTATCCGAAGAAGGGCGCTCTTGTGCTCGCCGTCTCCGCGCAGGAGATCGCGGACGTGGTGGAGACCCGGCTGCTGGTCGAGGAGTTCGCGGCCCGCAAGGCCGTGCCCGCCTCCGCGCAGTTGATCGCACGGCTCGAAGAGCTTCTTGAGGAGCAGCGGCAGTTGGCGGAGGCCGGGGATCTGGCCGCCGTGTCCGTGAAGGACCGCTGCTTCCATGCCGAGATCGTGCGCAACGCGGGCAACGACATTCTCTCCCGCCTCTACGACCAGCTGCGCGACCGGCAGCTGCGGATGGGTGTCGCCGTGATGGAGGCGCATCCGGGAAGGATCGCCGCGAACATCACCGAGCACGCTGAGCTGCTGGAGGCCATCAGGTCCGGTGACGCCGACGGTGCCGCGCAGGTTGTGCGGCGTCATGTCAGCCGGGTCAAGGTGCTGGTCAGGGGTGAGGAGCGGTGAGTTCTGCCTCCGCTCCGACTCTCTCCCTGCCCGGTGATCCACCCGGCGGCCGGCGTGCCGCGTGGGTGTGGGGCATCGGTGTCGCCGTCTACTTCGTCGCGATCATCTTCCGTACCAGCCTGGGCGTTGCCGGGCTCGACGCCGCCGACCGGTTCCACGTCAACGCCTCCGCGCTCTCCACGTTCTCCATCCTTCAGTTGCTCGTCTACGCGGGCATGCAGATACCCGTCGGCCTGATGGTCGACCGGCTCGGCACCAAGAAGGTCCTCACCCTCGGGGCCGTCCTGTTCACCCTGGGGCAGCTCGGTTTCGCGCTCTCCCCCTCGTACGGCATGGCGCTGGCGTCCAGGGCGCTGCTCGGCTGCGGTGACGCGATGACGTTCATCAGCGTGCTGAGGCTCGGCGCCCGCTGGTTCCCGGCCCGGCGCGGCCCGCTGATCGGTCAGGTCGCCGCGCTCTTCGGGATGGCCGGCAACCTCGTCTCGACGCTCTTCATCGCGCGGGCCCTGCACGGATTCGGCTGGACCACCACGTTCGTCGGCAGCTCCGCCGCCGGGGTTCTCGTTCTCGTCCTCCTTCTGCTGTTCCTGAAGGACCACCCCGAGGGCCACGAGCCGCCGCCCGTCGAGCACGCGGGCGCCGCCTATGTGCGCAAGCAGATCGCCGCCTCCTGGCGGGAGCCCGGCACCCGGCTCGGTATGTGGGTGCACTTCACCACGCAGTTCCCGGCCATGGTGTTCCTGCTGCTGTGGGGCCTGCCGTTCCTGGTGGAGGCGCAGGGGCTGAGCCGGGCCACCGCAGGTGAGCTGCTCACCCTGGTGGTGCTCTCCAACATGGCGTTCGGGCTGGTCTACGGGCAGATCATCGCCCGCCACCACGCGGCCCGCGCGCCGTTGGCCCTCGGGACGGTCACGGGGACGGCGCTGCTCTGGGCGTCGACCATCTTCTACCCGGGCGACCACGCGCCGATGTGGCTGCTGATCGTCCTGTGCGTGGTGCTCGGCGCGTGCGGTCCCGCCTCGATGATCGGCTTCGACTTCGCACGGCCCGCCAACCCGCCGGAGCGCCAGGGCACCGCGTCGGGCATCGTCAACATGGGCGGCTTCATCGCCTCGATGACCACGCTGTTCGCCGTCGGTGTGCTGCTGGACGCGACCGACGACAACTACCGGATCGCGTTCGCCTCGGTCTTCGTGCTGGAGGCGCTCGGCGTCGTACAGATCCTGCGGCTGCACTCCCGGGCCACGCACCGTGAGCGGGACCACCATGTGATCAGCCGCGTGGAAGCCGTGCACGTACCCGCGTGACGCGCCTGGCGTACCGGACCGGCCGCGTATGTCGCGCCGGATCGGCGGCGCGCCCGTCCTCGCACGACGGGCGCCGCCGACCCACGGTGGCACGGTGCCGGGGCGCTACGGCCTCGGGGCGTCACGGCCTCGCGACCTCGTGGCCCCGCAAGGTCACGGCGTCACGGCGAAGTTCTGCAGGATCGCCGCCGCCAGTTCCTGGTCGCCCTCGATCTTGACCCGGTCCGCGACCGCGCCGGCCCGCACCCGCCCGCACGCGAGGCGGAAGTACGTCTCCCAGTCCATCGCGAGCGTCACCGCGGGGCCCAGCGACGGCGAGCCGTCCACCGAGCCGCGTCCCTCGGCGTCGACCCTGACCGTGCGCAGGAACTCCATCGGCCCGTGCACATCGAGCACGACCGCCGAGTTGTTCGGCGCGCCCGCGTCCTTGGCGACCACCTTCGGCAGCGCGGCGAGCAGGGTGTCCCGGACGATGGAGGCGCCGGGGGAGTCCAGATTGCCGGGCTGCCCCAGCGTCGTCCGCAGATCCTGCTCATGCACCCAGACATCGAAGGCCCGCATCCGCAGCGCGAGTTCGAGGGTCTGCTCGGCGCCCAGCGGCGCCCGGACCATGGTCTCGGGGCCACGCGTCTCGTTGCGCAGCTGACGTGCACGGCGAATGATCGTGTACTCCAGCTCGGAGGTCATCTCCGGCGCGGTGTGGTGACGCCGCACATCGACCTGCATCTCCATGTAGCGAGCGAAGTCGCTCTGCACATGGAAGAGATCGCGCGGCAGCGTGTGGATCGGACGCGGATCGCCGAGCTGCTCGCTCTCCATGCCGATGATGTGCGAGACGATGTCGCGCACCGACCAGTTGGGGCACGGTGTACGGGCGTTCCACTCCCCCTCGGCGAGCGGCTTCACCAGCTCGGCTATCGACTCGATGGAGTGGGTCCAGGCATCGGCGTAGGTCTGGAGGCTGGGATGGACGGTCACGGGACCCCTCGTGCGGTTCTGCGGTGCATGGGCTGGATGCTGGGCGCGGGCGGCGGGCTGCGTGGGAGGTTCGGTCGCTCAGAGCGTCCGGTGACCAAGGGGTGGCGTCACGGGGCCGGCCACGCACATCTGCGGCGTTGTCGTCGGTCACCAACGCTCCGCCTTGCAGCTGCACGCACCCAGGTCCGCTCCTTCTTCCACTCCCCAGTCGCCGGACGCTCTAAGTTACGCTGCGAGCAGGCACCCCGGCAGTGCTTTCGTGTGACGATCGTAGGCCTGTGTTGACGGCTCGAATGCCAGGACGGTGGTAGTGTGCTCGCCTCCCTCATCCAGATCGCAGTAGACCCGGACGAATCCGTCAATTCCCGCAGGGAGCGTGCGGCTTCGCTGGTCGCGGCCCAGCGCGGTGCGGATCTGGTGATTCTTCCCGAACTCTGGCCCGTCGGCGCCTTCGCCTACACCGCCTTCGAGGACGAGGCCGAACCCTTCCAGGGGCCCACCCACGACATCATGGCGAAGACCGCGGCCGATGCGGGGGTCTGGCTGCACGCGGGCTCCTTCGTCGAGCGCGCCGACGACGGCAGCCTCTACAACACCACGCTCGTCTTCACGCCCGAGGGCGAGCGGGCCGCCGCGTACCGCAAGATCCATCGCTTCGGCTTCGACAAGGGCGAGGCGGTCATGATGGGCGCCGGCGAGGCACTGGTCACGGTCACCCTGCCTCAGACCACGCTGGGCCTTGCCACCTGTTACGACCTGCGCTTCCCGGAAATGTTCCGTGGTCTGGTCGACGCGGGCGCCCAGACACTGATCGTCTCGGCGGGCTGGCCGGAGAGCCGCCGCTCCCACTGGACGCTGCTGGCCCAGGCCCGTGCCGTCGAGAACCAGTCGTACGTCCTGGCCGTCGGCACCGCGGGCACCCACGCCGGAATCCAGCAGGCCGGACACAGCATCGTCGTCGACCCATGGGGCGAGGTGCTCGCCGAGGCGGGCGCGGACGAGGAGGTGCTGAGCGTGGAGTTCGACCCGTCGAAGGTCGCCGTCACGCGCGAACAGTTCCCGGCGCTCAAGGACCGGCGGCTGGGGCTGGCCCCACCCGGGACGGGCAAGTAGTCCCGTTTCACGTGAAACCGGGCCCGGTGCCGTCACCGGGCCCGCCCACCGACGATTCCGCCCTCGGGCCGCGGGCCACCGACGATTCCGCCCTCGGCCCGCGGTACATCGGCGGCTTCGCCCTCGACTGCCGGACGGGCTCGATCTCCGAGCCGGTCAGTCGTTGTCGTGCTCCTTGTCGGCGAGCACGATGACGCACACCGATACGGCGATCAGCAGCGCCATGTCGGCGTCCTCCCGTACGACGTCGATGCCGTACGTGTCCCGGACGGTGAGCCACCGCCGCGAGATCTGGGCCAGCAGTTCCCCGTCGTAGTCGATGGCGAACTCGCGGTCCAGGATCTTGCCGCTGACATCGAGCTCGGTGCCGTCCACCAGCGTGACCCGGTAGTGGTTGCGCAGCAGCGACAGCCGTTTGCGCTTGACCTTGGCGAGCTCCTCGCCATCGCGCTCGATGAGCATCGTGTCGCGCAGACTGAGCAGCTTCTGCCGGATCTCGACCAGGGTCCGGCCCTGCGCGTCCTTCAGCTCGAAGGTCTCACGCACCCGCAGAGCCTTGCCGTCGACGAGGAAGACCTTCCGGCCGTCCGCGTCCTCGATCCAGTAGTCGTCACCGATGGCGAAGAGCCGTTCACGTACCAGGAATCTCATGGCTCACAGGTTCCCCCAGGACTCCTTGGAATGCGTGGACCTCAGGAATGCGCGCGGGCCACGGTGATGTTGACTGTTCACATGGCAACACGTGCGCGCGTCAGGGCCCCCGAGCTGATCGGCAAGGGCGGCTGGCTCAATACAGGCGACCAGCAGTACACCCTCGCTGACCTGCGAGGACGCATTGTGATCCTGGATTTCTGGACCTTCTGCTGTGTGAACTGCCTGCATGTCCTCGATGAGCTGCGCGAGCTGGAGGAGAAGCACCGCGACACTGTCGTGATCATCGGTGTGCACTCGCCGAAGTTCGTGCACGAGGCCGAGCACCAGGCAGTCGTCGACGCCGTCGAGCGGTACGAGGTCCACCATCCGGTCCTCGACGACCCGGAGCTGGCGACCTGGAAGCAGTACGCCGTACGGGCCTGGCCCACGCTCGTCGTCATCGACCCCGAGGGGTATGTCGTCGCCCAGCACGCGGGTGAGGGACACGCGCACGCCATCGAGAAGCTGGTCGAGGAGCTGGAGGCCGAGCACGAGGCGAAGGGCACGCTGCGCCGGGGCGACGGCCCCTATGTCGCGCCCGAGCCGGTCGCCACGCATCTGCGCTTCCCCGGCAAGGCCCTGCTCCTGCCCGACGGCGGTTTCCTGGTCTCCGACACCACCCGGCACCGCCTGGTCGAGATCGAACCCGACGGTGAAACGGTCCGCCGTCACGTCGGAACGGGCGACAGGGGATTCACCGACGGCGGGCCCGACGAGGCCCGGTTCTCCGAGCCCCAGGGACTCGCCGTGCTGCCCGACGGCCGGATCGCGGTCGCCGACACGGTCAATCACGCCGTTCGCGCCCTCGACCTCACCACCGGGATCACGACGACCCTCGCCGGCACCGGCCGTCAGTGGTGGCAGGGTTCGCCGACGGCCGGCCCGGCCCGCGAGGTCGACCTCTCCTCGCCCTGGGACGTCGCCTGGTTCGCGGACCGGCTGTGGATCGCCATGGCGGGCGTCCACCAGATGTGGACGTACGACCCCGGGACGGGGACCGTGCGGGTCGCGGCGGGCACGACCAACGAGGGCCTGGTCGACGGGCCGGCCGACGAAGCCTGGTTCGCCCAGCCGTCGGGGCTCGCCGCGTCGGCCGACGGGGAGCGGCTGTGGGTCGCCGACTCGGAGACCTCCGCCCTGCGGTACGTCGAACGCGACGCCACCGGCTTCGCCGTCCGCACGGCCGTCGGCACCGGTCTCTTCGACTTCGGCCACCGCGACGGCGGAGCGGATCAGGCGCTGTTCCAGCACCCGCTGGGCGTGACCGCGCTGCCCGACGGGGCGGTCGCCGTCTGCGACACGTACAACCACGCGCTGCGCCGCTACGACCCGGTGAGCGGCGAGGTCACCACCCTGGCCACGGATCTGCGCGAGCCCAGCGACGCGGTGCTGGTCGACGGCGATCTCGTCGTCGTCGAGTCCGCGCGACACCGGCTGACCCGGCTGCGGCTCCCGGAGGAGGCCGTGCGGGTCGCCGACCGGGCGCACCGCACACAGCGTGCGGCGACCGAGATCGCCCCGGGCACGCTCCGGCTCGATGTGGTCTTCCAGGCGCCCGCCGGGCAGAAGCTGGACACCCGGTACGGTCCCTCGACCCGGCTGCTCGTCTCGGCGACCCCGCCCGAGCTGCTGGCGGAGGGCTCCGGCCCCGGTACCGATCTCTTCCGCGACCTGGTCCTGGCCGACGGGGTCACCGAGGGCGTCCTGCATGTGTCCGCGATGGCGGCGTCCTGCGACGACGACCCGGCGAACGAGTACCCGGCCTGCCATGTCCACCAACAGGACTGGGGCGTCCCCGTCCGCGTGAGTGCGGAGGGAACGCCCCGGCTGCCGCTGGTGCTGGCAGGAATGGACGAGCGGGCCTGACGGCGCGCGGAGCCCCGGACACGGAGGGCCTTCTGCGCCGGGTGCGGTGTGTGCGGCGGGGTAGGGGCCGCGTCCCGCGGGGCTCGTCGTACGGCCCGGCTCAGCGGGTCAGGAGGTGCCCGCCTGCTTCATGGAGCTCACCGCTTCGGCGACCGTGCTCCGGTACAGGCTGAGCTTCGGGTCGCGCACCTTCACATCGGGGCCGAGCTCGAAGTTCTGCGTCTCCGCGTTGGGCATGTGGTCGCCGTCGGCGAGCACGTTCATCTCGTTGATCCAGGTCAGACCGTTCGCGCCGCTCGGGTTGAGGTCGATCACCGCGATGGCGGCCGTCTTGGGCTTGACCGGGTACGCGGGTGCGCCGCCCAGGCCGCCGGGAACGGCCGGCCTGATGTCGGAGCTGTGGTCCGAGGCCTTCGCGGCGCCCAGGCTGACCCGCGGGAAGTAGCTCAGGCCGCAGGAGTTCGCGCCGACGTTGTTGACCTCGATCACCTGCTGGGTGGCCGAACCCTCGCGGGGGTACACGCGTACCGACAGGTCCTCGCTCTTGCACGGGTGCGTGTAGGCGTAGCTGTCGCTGGTGCTGCCGCCCGTCTTGGCGCTGCCGTTGGACGCGCCGGTCGTCGAGGCGCCCGTCTTCGTGGCTCCGGTGTTCTGCCCGGCACCGCCGGTCTTCGAGGTGCCCGTGGTCGTCGCGTCGGAGGCGGGCTGGGTGGTGTCCGTCGAAGCGGCAGCCGCTGCGGCGTCGCCCGCCGGCCCGGCGGACTTCGTACCGGAGCCGTCCCCGCCACAGGCCGTGAGGGCCAGGGCCAGCACGGCGGTGGTCGCGGCGGCGAGGACGGTGGTGCGGTGACGGAGAGTGCTCATGGAAATTCCCCCGAGTCTGACGGTGAGACGGACGCCTGGTCATTGGCGAGCGCCCCTGTCCTGCTGACATTTATGAGTCTGGGGCGGGCCGCTCATGTTCTGCCGGCGTCCCGCTGACGTCCCGCTGACGTTCGGACCGTCACTCTCACGTCATCGCGTCGGCGTGCGGCTCAGCCGTCGTGGGCGAGCCGTCCGACCGCCTCTTCGTACCGCCTGCGGTACTCCGCGCGTGCAGTGACCCGCAGCAGGGCTTCGAGGGCCCGCACCGCTCCCTGGTCGTACTCGGCGCGTTCCGCCTCCGCTGCCGCCAGGTCCAGCATCCGGATGCCCTCCTCCTCGTCGCCGAGCGCCAGCCGGGCCTCGCCGCTGACGGTCAGCAGCAGCACCCGGCGCGCGACCTCCTCGTGCTCGGGGCCGAGGTCGAGCGCCGTGCGGGCGGAGTGCAGCGCCTCCTGCGGCCGGTTGGCGGTGAGCTGCATCCGGGAGAGGTGCTGCAGGGCGAGCATCTCGGTGTGCGCGTCGGCCTCCTCGCGGGCCAGGTCGACGGCGAGCGCGCAGCCCTTCAGCGCCGTGTCGAGCCCGCCCTGTTCGGCCTGGACGATGGCCAGGTTGATCAGCGCGGTCGCCTCGCCGAGCCGGTCTCCGGCCTGCCGGGCGAGGTCGAGCGAGCGCTCCAGCAGGGCGACGGCCTCGGCGCTCCTGCCCTCCTCGGTCAGCACCCAGCCCAGCAGATTGATCACCCGCGACTCGGCGTACGGATCGTGCTCGGTGCGCGCGGCGTCCAGCGCCAGTTCCAGCAGCGGGGCCCAGCCGTCCCGGACCCGCCACACCACCTGCGGCCACTGGAGCAGGATGATCCGCCAGGCCCGGTCGTCGAGCCCGGCGGCCCGGGCCGCGACGGCGGCCCGGGCCAGATCGTCGCGTTCGGCGGCCAGCCAGTTCATCGCCGCCGCGCGGTCGGTGAAGTCCTGGACGGCGGCGGGGCGATGGTAGTCGTCCGGCAGGACGAAGCAGGGCTCGCCGCCAGGTTCGGCCGTGTCGGCGGCTGCGAGCGCGGTGGCTATGTAGTGGTCGAGGACGCCGACGAGGGCCTCGGGTCCGGACGCGGGGTCCAGGCCGCGGGCGTAGAGACGGACCAGATCGTGCAGCACCCAGCGACCGGGTGCCGTCTCGGTGACGAGGTGGGCGGTGGCGAGCCGTTCCAGCGCCGCGGCGGCGGCGACCGGATCCGTGCCGGCGAGTGCGGCGGCGGTGTGCCGGTCGACGTGGCTGCCGGGGTGGTGGCCGAGCCGGGTGAACTGGTGGACGGCGTCCGGCGGAAGCTGCTGCACGGTCAGCCGCAGCGCGGCCGAGACGCCGGTGTCGTCGACGGCGAGGTACGTCAGCCGGCTGCGTTCGTCGGCCAGTTCGTCGGCCAGCCCGGCCAGCGTCCGCTGCGGGCGTCCCGCCAGCCGGGCCGCGGTGACGCGCAGGGCGAGCGGCAGTCCTCCGCAGAGTCCGGCGAGCCGGCGGGCGGCCACGGGTTCGGCGAGGACCCGCTCCTCGCCGAGCACACCGGCCAGCAGGGCCGTGCCGTCCTGCGGTTCGAGTACGTCGAGCGGGACGGGGCGGGCCGCGTCCGAGGCGATGAGGCCTTCCAGCCGGTGCCGGCTGGTGACCAGCGTGACGCAGTCGGTGCCGCCCGGCAGCAGCTGCCTGACCGTGGCGGAGCCGCGGGCGTTGTCGAGGACGACGAGCAGCCGGCGCCGGTCGGTCAGGGACCGGAAGAGCGCGGCCGCGGCGGGGGCGGACTCGGGGATGCGGCGCGGTGCGACGCCGAGCGCCAGCAGGAACTCCCGCAGGACTTCGATGAGTGTGGGCTCACCCGTGTCGCTGAACCCGCGCAGATCGGCGAAGAGCCGTCCGTCCGGGAAGGCGGCGGAGTTCCGGTGCGCCCACTGGAGGGCCAGCGCGGTCTTGCCCACGCCCGCCGGTCCGGTGACCAGACAGACGGGTGCCTCGCCCGCCGCGGCCCGGCTGAGCGCGGCCAGTTCGGCGCCCCGCCCGTGGAAGCCGCGGGGTGCCCGGGGCAGCAGATCGGTGGGATGCGGCTCACCGACGAGGGGGTGTGGGACTGCGGAGCGGGGAAGCGGCGGGCCGGAGGTGCTGTCCGCACCGGCCCAGGCCTCCGCCACGATCCCGGCTTTCACACCGGCCCCGGGCTCCGTACCGGGCCTGGCCTCCGTACCGGGCCTGGGCTCCGTACCGGGCCTGGGCTTCGCACCGCCGGTCGAGTCGTCCGGGCGGTCGGTCGGCGCATCCGGTCCCGGGGTGCCGCGCAGGATCAGCGCGTACGCGTCGGCGAGTTCGTGTCCCGGGTCGATCCCGAGCTCGTCGGCGAGCAGCCGCCTCGTGCGGTGGAACCAGTCCAGGGCCTCCGACTGACGCCCCGCCCGGTACAGCGCCGTCATCAGGGCTGCCGCCAGCGACTCCCGCATCGGATGCGCGACGGCTTCCGCCCGCAGCACCGCCGCGGCCCGGCTGTGTTCCCCCAGCGCCGTGTAGGCGTGCGCCAGTTGCTCGACCGCCGCCAGCCGGGATTCCTCCAGGGAGTGCGCTGCGGCCTGCAGCGGCGGGCCGGCGAACGCGCCGGTGAGCGCCGGGCCCTGCCACAGGGACAGGGCCTCCTTGAGCATCAGTGCGGAGTCGGCGGGGCTGCGCTGCTCCCGCGCCAGTACCAGCAACTCCTCGAACCGCTGCGAGTCCAGCAGGGTCTCCGGCACCCGCAGCACATACGCGTCGCCGAGCGTGATCAGCTCCACCCCGTACGCCTCCGCGTCCGCGCCCACCAGGAGGGCGCGGAGCCGGGAGACATGGCCCTGGATGACACTGCGGGCGTGCAACGGTGGTTCGTCGTCCCACAGGGAGTCCGTCAACCGGGCGATGGATACGGGTGTGTTGGCGGACAACAGCAACGCGGCCAGCAGGCTGCGGCGTTTTGCGGGGCCGAGGGGCAGCGGCCCGGTACGCGTGTCGACGGAGACGGTGCCGAGCAGCCGGAACTCCACGTACGGCTTCCCTTCCGGGCGGGGTGCACCCGTGGTGGGGGCACGGGCAATGTCCCAGGATATCGAGGGTGCCGCGGAGTCGACGAGGGGTCATCGCCGGGTTGGCGGGGCGCGATCCGACAGGCGTCGTGGGTCAGGGGTGGTGGCGCTCGTGCTCGGACACCACCGTGGTGCCGGGCGGCACGATCATCCGGCGGCGCCGCGCGATGCTCGCGTAGACGAAGACCCCGATGATGCCGACGATCATCATGATCCAGCCGACCAGGTCGACGTCGACGGTGTCCATCTTCCAGTCCGTGGCGAAGGCCAGTATCGCCCCGGCGCCGATGAGGATGATGCATCCTCCGAGTCCCATGATTCCCGCCTCCTCGACGGCCCGGCAGTTCCGGGCCGGTGTACGGCTCGCGTACCCGGCCCGGTGACGGCCATGCCCCGGACCGTGGTCGGGGCGGAGGGAGACTCAGCCCGCCAGGAACGCCGCCAGCGCGTTGGCCAGCAGATACGGATCGTTCGCGCCGCACAGTTCACGGGCACTGTGCATCGAGAGGATCGCGACACCGATGTCCACGGTCTGGATGCCGTGCCGGGCGGCGGTGATCGGGCCGATCGTGGTGCCGCACGGCATCGAGTTGTTGGAGACGAACGTCTGCCAGGGCACGTCGGCCTTCCGGCACGCCTCCGCGAACACGGCCCGGCCGCTGCCGTCGGTCGCGTACCGCATATTGACGTTGACCTTGAGGATCGGTCCGCCGTTGACCACCGGGTGGTGGGTCGGGTCGTGGCGCTCGGCGTAGTTGGGGTGGATCGCGTGGCCGGTGTCGGAGGAGAGACAGACGGTCCCGGCGAAGGCACGGGCGCGGTCCTCGTACGTACCGCCGCGGGCGAAGACGGAACGCTCCAGGACCGTGCCGAGCAGCGGTCCGTCGGCGCCCGTGTCGGACTGCGAGCCGTTCTCCTCGTGGTCGAAGGCGGCCATGACCGGGATGTACGGCAGCTCGGCGTCCGGCTGCCCGGAGACGGCGGCGAGCGCGGCGGTCGCCGCGTGCACGGAGAGCAGGTTGTCCATCCTGGGCCCGGCCAGCAGCTCGCGGTCCCGGCCCAGGTAGGCGGGCGGCTCGACGGGGTGCGGCATCAGGTCCCAGCCGGTCACGTCCTCGGCGGCGACGCCCGCCTCCGCGGCGACGAACCGGATCAGGTCGCCCTCCTCGACCTCCCCGAGCCCCCAGATCGGCTGCATGTGCTTCTGCCGGTCGAGCTTCAGGCCGTCGGGGTTGGCCGACCGGTCCAGATGCACGGCCAGCTGGGGTACGCGCAGGAGCGGCCGGTTGATGTTCACCAGCCGGTGCGTGCCGTCGCGCAGCGAGATCCGGCCGGCGAGGCCGAGGTCCCGGTCGAGCCAGGTGTTGAGGAGCGTCCCGCCGTAGATCTCCACGGCGACCTGCCGCCAGCCGTACGCGCCGGTGTCGGGCAGCGGCTTGACCCGCAGGTTCGGCGAGTCGGTGTGCGCCCCGACGATCCGGTACGGGGTGTGGGCCGCGGCGCCCCCGGGCACGTACCAGGCCACGATCGCACCGCCGCGCAGGACGTACTTCCCCCCGCTGGTGCCGTCCCAGGCCGCGGTTTCCTCGACCTGGCGGAACCCGGCCTTCTCCAGCCGCTCGGCCGCGGTGGCCACGGCATGGTACGGGGAGGGGGAGGACATCAGGAAGGCCATCAGATCGTCGGTGTGGCCGCGGTCGAAGCGGAGGGAGGAACTCATGTTCTTCACTGTAACGAGGCCGGACCGGCCGGATTCACCGTCGTCCCGCGGCGGCGCCGCGACGCGTCCGTGGAGACCGGGGCGGGTGCGGGGAGAGCGGCGCCGCGACGCGTCCGTGGAGACCGGGGCGGGTGCGGGGAGACCGGGCCTACAGCTGGTCGATGGCGGTCAGGTCGATGTCGATGTCGTACGGGGCGGAGAGCTTCAGGCGGTCGTGGTGGACGCCGGTGGAGACGTATGTCTTGTTGATCGGGTCGAGTGTGTACGTCCAGACCACGGGCCGGTCGTTCTCGCCGGCCATTTCGACGAGCCAGAAGTGCTCGATGCCTGCGCCCGCGTACTTGTGCGGCTTGGTGTCGCGGTCGCGGTCCTCGGAGTCGGGGGATACGACTTCGACGGCGAGCAGGACGTCGGCGGCGTCGTAGCGTGTCTGCCGCTGGTTCACCGCACCTTCTTCCCGCACCACGACCAGGTCGGGTTCCGGCGCGTTCCGCTTGCCGAGCACGATGGCCATCTCCCGGCGCACGCGGAGGTCGGCGGGTACGTGCGTGCGCAGGCCCTGTTCCAGCAGATACATCGCCAGCGTGTGGAAATTGCGCTGCGGACTCACGAAAACCAGGCTCCCGTCGATCAGCTCTGTGTGCGGCGGGAGGTCATCAAGCGTGAAGAAGTCGTCCACGGTGTAGCCGTCCTCAGGCGGGACCGGCCACTTGGATGTCTCGCGCCGCAGCTGCGACGCCTCGGGCAGTGCCTCGGCGGTCATGGTTCCTCCCATGGACGGGGTTCTGGCCCTGCAGCCAGCGTACCCAGCTGATACGACAGCACCGCCACCCGAAAGCCTGTCCGGGTGACGGTGCGTGTTGACGATCGTGAGCGGGGCCTGAGGCTAGAACGCGGCCTCGTCCAGCTCCATCAGCGAGTTGTCGACGGACTCCGCGAGTGCGCGCTCGGTGGAGACGCCCGGCAGGACGTTCGCGGCGAAGAACTTCGCGGCGGCGATCTTGCCCTGGTAGAAGGCGACGTCCTTCGCCGTGGCGGTCGGCAGCTTCTCGGTCGCGACGGCCGCGCCCTTGAGCAGCAGGTAGCCGACGACGACATCGCCGGAGGCCATCAGCAGGCGGGTGGTGTTGAGGCCCACCTTGTAGATGTTCTTGACGTCCTCGCCGGTCGCGGTCAGGTCGGTGATCATCGTGCCGACGATCGCCTCCAGGTCCACGGCGGCCTTGGCGAGCGAGTCCAGCGCGCCGGACAGTTCCTCGTGGCCCTGGGCGCCGGCGAGGAACTTCTTGATCTCCTCGGAGAGGGCGTTCAGCGAGGCACCCTGGTCGCGGACGATCTTCCGGAAGAAGAAGTCCTGGCCCTGGATCGCCGTCGTGCCCTCGTACAGCGTGTCGATCTTGGCGTCACGGATGTACTGCTCGATCGGGTACTCCTGGAGGTACCCGGAGCCGCCGAACGTCTGGAGCGACTGCGCCAGCTGCTCGTACGACTTCTCGGAGCCGTAGCCCTTCACGATCGGGAGCAGCAGGTCGTTGAGGCCGTGCAGTGCCTTGGCGTCCTCGCCCGCGGCCTCCTTCTCCTGGATCGCGTCCTGGACGGTGGCGGTGTACAGCACGAGCGAGCGCATGCCCTCCGCGTACGCCTTCTGCGTCATGAGCGCGCGGCGCACGTCGGGGTGGTGCGTGATGGTGACCTTGGGGGCGGCCTTGTCCATGAACTGCGAGAGGTCGGTGCCCTGGACGCGCTCCTTGGCGTACTCCAGCGCGTTCAGGTAGCCGGTCGACAGGGTCGCGATGGCCTTCGTGCCGACCATCATGCGGGCGAACTCGATGATGCGGAACATCTGGCGGATGCCGTCGTGCTTGTCACCGATCAGCCAGCCCTTGGCCGGGTGCTGGTCGCCGAAGGTCATCTCGCAGGTGTTGGACGCCTTGAGGCCCATCTTGTGCTCGACGTTCGTCGCGTACACGCCGTTGCGCTCGCCCAGCTCGCCGGTGGTCCAGTCGAAGTGGAACTTCGGGACCATGAAGAGCGAGAGGCCCTTCGTGCCGGGACCGGCGCCCTCGGGGCGGGCCAGCACGTAGTGAATGATGTTCTCGGACATGTCGTGCTCGCCCGAGGTGATGAAGCGCTTCACGCCCTCGATGTGCCAGGAGCCGTCCTCCTGCTCGACGGCCTTCGTGCGGCCCGCGCCGACGTCCGAACCGGCGTCCGGCTCGGTCAGCACCATCGTCGAGCCCCACTGCTTCTCGACGGCGATCTCGGCGATCTTCTTCTGCGCCTCGTTGCCCTCCTCGAAGAGGATGCCGGCGAACGCCGGGCCCGAGGAGTACATCCACACGGCCGGGTTCGAGCCGAGCAGCAGCTCCGCGTAGGACCAGATCAGGGAGCGCGGCGAGGTGGTGCCGCCGATCTCCTCGGGCAGGCCCAGACGCCAGTACTCGGAGTCCATGAAGGCCTGGTACGACTTCTTGAAGGTCTCCGGGACCGGCGCGGTGTTGGTCTCCGGGTCGAAGACCGGCGGGTTGCGGTCGGCGTCGGCGAAGGATTCGGCCAGCTCGTTCTCCGCGAGACGGGCGACCTCGTCGAGGATGCTCTTCGCCGTCTCGACGTCCATCTCGGCGAACGGGCCGGTGCCGTACGTCTTGTCGCGCCCGAGGACCTCGAAGAGGTTGAACTCGATGTCGCGGAGATTCGACTTGTAGTGCCCCATGGAAGGCTCCGTAATCAATAGCAGTGGCGCGCAGCACCCCGGGAGGGGGGTGTGGGCCGGGTGGGCGACGAGCTGGCGTGCGTATATCAGCTGACCTCTACGATGATGCTACCCGCCAGTAATAAGACGCAACCCCTCAAGGGCCCGATGTGGCCGATTACTCTTTGCGGTATGTACGGCTACGACCAGAACCCGGGTGCACAGCAGCAGATGGGCGGCGGCTACGGCGAGCAGCCGCTGTATCCCGAGCCCTCGCCGCCCTCCCTGGGGGACGCGGTACGTGCCTTCACCACCGGCTCGCTGGCCGCCGAGGACTTCCAGCAGATCTTCGCGACGTCGAAGGTCTACTGCCCGCGCGGCGACAACCCCGGCTTCCTCGCGCTGCACAACACCCAGCAGCCGGTGATCCCGATGTTCACCACGCTCAAGGAGCTCCGGTTGTACGCGGGCAAGGAGTCCAAGTACTTCGTGATCACCGGGGCCGAGGTGATCGACCTGCTGCCGACGGGCTACGGCTTCGTCCTCGACATGGAGGGTGAGCACCGCATGGTCTTCGACGCCAAGGCCGTGGAGCAGATGGTCGACTTCGCGATGCGCCGTATGTACGGCTGAGATCCGCGCTTCACGAAGGGGCCCGTACCGCCTGGTACGGGCCCCTTCGCGTTTCGGTGCGGGCTCCTTCTCCCTGTTGTGACGGTCCGGGAATGGATGACGCCTTGCGGAATGTTCACCATTCAACTAAATTGAGCTCAGGACAAACCCGGAGGTGGCTCCCATGCCCGCAGTGACCGTCGAAAACCCGCTGACCCTGCCCAAGGTCGCCGCCTCGGGCGATGCCAAGGCCCGTCCCGTGCTCGCCGTCACCACGGCGCCGAGCGGATTCGAAGGGGAGGGCTTCCCGGTGCGCCGCGCGTTCGCCGGGATCAACTACAAGTACCTCGACCCGTTCATCATGATGGACCAGATGGGCGAGGTGGAGTACGCGGCCGGCGAACCGAAGGGCACTCCCTGGCACCCGCACCGCGGCTTCGAGACCGTCACGTACCTGATCGACGGAACCTTCGTCCACCAGGACTCCAACGGTGGCGGCGGCACCATCCGCAACGGCGACACCCAGTGGATGACCGCCGGGTCCGGCCTCCTGCACATCGAGGCCCCGCCGGAGTCCCTGGTGATGTCGGGCGGCCTCTTCCACGGCCTCCAGCTCTGGGTGAACCTGCCCAAGGCCGACAAGATGATGGCCCCCCGCTACCAGGACATCCGCGGCGGTCAGGTCCAGCTCCTCGCCTCCCCGGACGGCGGCGCGCTGCTCCGCGTCATCGCCGGTGAGCTCGACGGGCACGAGGGTCCCGGCATCACGCACACCCCGATCACGATGATCCACGCCACCGTCCGTCCCGGTGCCGAGGTGACCCTGCCGTGGCGCGAGGACTTCAACGGACTCGCGTATGTGCTCGCCGGGCGCGGCTCCGTCGGTACGGAGCGCCGCCCCGTCCACATGGGGCAGACCGCGGTGTTCGGCGCCGGTTCCTCGCTGACCGTCCGTGCGGACGAGCAGCAGGACGGCAACACCCCGGACCTGGAGGTCGTGCTGCTCGGCGGCCGTCCGATCCGCGAGCCCATGGCGCACTACGGGCCGTTCGTGATGAACAGCCAGGCCGAACTGAAGCAGGCGTTCGAGGACTTCCAGGCCGGCCGCCTCGGCACGGTGCCCGCCGTCCACGGAATGTGACCCGTGAGGCCGATGTGTGACAGACCGCCACCCGTACGGCCGCACAAGCGGGACATCGCCCCCGCGCCGTGATCGGGTGGGAGGGTGCAGACCCCCAAGCCCCTCCTGCCCGACAGCGCGCGGCGTACCGCCGCCTGGTGCGGTGTCGTTCTCCTCGTCACCGGGGTCGCCGCGGTCGCCGTCTGGCTGTGCGTCATCTTCAAGACGGCGGTCACCCCCGTGCTGCTCGCGCTGCTCGGCACCGCGCTGCTCGGGCCGGTCCATCGTTGGCTGACCAGCCGCGGACTGAACCGCTCACTGGCCGCGGGGCTCACCTGCGCCCTGCTCGTCGCGGTGGTCGGCGGCGCCGGATACATCGTCGTCACCGCGCTCGTCGACACCGGCGACCAGATCGTCCACTCGCTGAAGGACGCCGGGCAGTGGGTCATCGACCACTTCGGGATCAGCAAGAACACCAATGTGGACGACCTCATCGCCAACGCCCGGAAAATCTTCCAGAAGTTCGGCGCGAGCGCGGCGGGCGGACTCCTCTCCGGGATCAGCCTGATCGGCTCGCTGATCGCCACCAGCGTCCTCGCCCTCCTGCTGACCTTCTTCTTCCTCCGCGACTCCGACCGGGCCGCGGGCCTCGCCCACTCGATCGCCCCGCGCGGCACCGGAGACCAGGTCGAAGCCATGGGACGGCGGGCCTTCGAAGCCGTCCAGGGCTTCATGCGAGGCACCACGTTCATCGCGCTGATCGACGCGATCTGCATCACCGTCGGCCTGCTGATCCTGAGCGTCCCCGGCGCGGTGGGGCTCGGCGCGCTGGTCTTCGTCGGTGCCTACATCCCCTATCTCGGGGCCTTCATCTCCGGCGCGGTCGCGGTGCTGGTCGCGCTCGCCGACCGGGGGTTCGTGATCGCGCTCTGGGCGCTGGGGGTGGTGCTCGCCGTGCAGGTGCTGGAGGGCCACGTCCTGCAGCCGATGATCCAGAGCCGTACGGTCCAGATGCACCCCGCCACCATCATGATCGCGATCACCGCGGGCGCCGGAGTGGCGGGACTGCTGGGCATGCTGCTCGCGGTGCCGGTCTGCGCGGCGGCCTTCGGCATCGTCGGCGAACTGCGGGGGGAGCGGGGAGCACAGGGCGAGGGCGGCGGCCCCGCCTCCTCCCCGGCCCCGCCCGACGCCTGACCGGGCGGCCGACGTCATTCCGGACGGGACGGCGCCGTCCCGGCCCCTCGCGCTCAGCCCATCTCGTCCGGCCACGGCTCGTAGAGCTCGAACCAGATCGACTTCCCCGCCCCCTGCGGATCCACCCCCCACGCGTCGGCGAGCATCTCCATCAGCATCAGCCCCCGCCCGCTGGAAGCCATCTCCCCGGGCCGCCGACGGTGCGGCAGCTCGTCGCTGGCGTCGGCCACCTCCACCCGCAGCCGCCGTTTCCCGGGTTCCCCCGTCGCCTCGGCGACCACCAGCGCGTCCCCGTCCGTGTGGACGAGCACATTGGTGGCCATCTCGGAGATCATCAGCACCGCCGCGTCGACCTGCTCCGGATCGGCCCAGTCGTGGAGCAGTTCCCGCAGATGCTGCCGGGCCGCCGCGATCCGCTCCGGCTCCGCCTGCGCGATGGTCAGCGCGGTGCGCCGCGCGGTCTCCTTCGACGTCCCCCCGTCGCGCCGTAGCAGGAGCACCGCTATGTCGTCCTCCCGGCGGTCCGCCAGCGGCCCCGTCGTGTAGTGCGACGTGGGCCCGTGCACGGCCTGCACGAGGGCGTCGGCGAGCTTCTCCAGGTCGTCCGTGTGCTGTTCCAGGATCGGCCGCAGCCGGATCCAGCCGGTCGCCAGATCGTGGCCGCCGGTCTCGATCAGCCCGTCGGTGCAGAGCATGATCGTTTCCCCGGCCTCCAGGGTGAGCCGGGTCGTCGGGTAGTCGGCGTCCGCCTCGATGCCGAGCGGCAGCCCGCCCTCGGTCTGGCGGATCATCGCGGTCCCGTCGGCGGTCACCACCACCGGATCCGGGTGGCCGGCCCGCGCGATGTCGAGAACGCCGGTCTCCGGGTCGGCCTCCGCGTACAGACAGGTCGCGAAGCGCAGCCCCGTCCCCGCCCCGTCCTCGTACGCGTCGGTGAGGCCGGAGAGGAACCGGGACGCGCGGGAGAGCACCGCGTCCGGGCGATGACCCTCGGAGGCGTACGCGCGCAGGGCGATCCGCAACTGGCCCATCAGGCCCGCGGCGCGCACGTCGTGGCCCTGGACGTCACCGATGACGAGGGCGATGCGGCCGTTGGGGAGGGGGATCATGTCGTACCAGTCGCCGCCGACCTGGAGCCCGCCACCGGTCGGCACGTAGCGGGCGGCGACCGTCATCCCCGGGATCTCGGGGCCGAGCGACGGCATCATCGAGCGCTGGAGTCCCAGCGACAGCTCGCGCTCCGTCTCGGCGACCCCGGCCCGGGTCAGGGCCTGGGCGAGCATCCGGGCCACGGTCGTCAGTACGGCACGCTCGTCCGGCGAGAACGACACCGGGTGCCGGAAGCCGGCCATCCAGGCGCCCATGGTCCGCCCTGCCACGATCAGCGGCAGAAAGGCCCAGGAGCGGCGGCCGAATCGGCGGGCGAGCGGCCAGGTGATCGGGTAGCGGCGGCTGTACTCCTCGGCAGAGGGCAGGTAGATCGCGCGTCCCGTACGTACGACCTCGGCGGCCGGATAGTCGGTCTCCAGCGGCATGTCGTTGAACGGTCCTTCGTCTCCCACGCCGTGCCCGTGGTGCCCGATGATCGTCAGCCGCTCGCCCGAGATACCGAAGACCGCCAGGCCGTCCGGCGAGAACCCGGGCATGGACAGCGAGGCGGCGACCCGCAGCACCTCCGCGGTCGACCGGGCCTCGGCCAGCGCCCGGCCCGCGTCCAGCAGGAACGCCTCACGCGAGCGGCGCCAGTCCCCGGTGATGGGGGTGTGCGCCCCGGTGGTGCCCGGCTGCGGCTCGGCGACCTCCTGGAGCGTGCCGATCAGCACATAGGACGTGCTGCCGGGCGCCTCGGGCGGGAACGGCTTGGAACGGCTGCGCACGGTACGCAGCACCCGGCCGTGCTCGTCCACGATCCGCAGCCGGGCCTCGGCGAGGGTGCCCTCGGCGACCGCGAGATTCACCACTCCGTAGATCTCGTTCCAGTCGACCGGATGGAAACGGGAACGCACCGCGGACTCGCGGAAGACACCGGCCGCGGCGGGCAGCTCAAGCAGCCGGGCCGCCTCGGCATCGAGCGTGACGGTCCCGGCTGCGTTGTCCCAGCGCCACAGGCCGGTCGCGGTCGCGGCCAGGACGTCCTCGGTGCGCATTGCCCCACTTTAAGAAGATCTGCTCGGCGGACGCCACCGAGGGCGGGCGGCCGGGGCCCGTAGGGCAGGGTCCCGGCCGCCTGCCACCCCTCCCGATGATCTTGAAATGTCAATGTCAATGAATCGGTGCGGGGACGAGCGGTAGCCTGGGGAGGCTGAATCCACCCCGAACCGCGAAGACTGGATGAACGAGAATGCATCGGTACAGGTCACACACCTGCGGCGAGCTCCGCGCCTCTGATGTCGGCACCGACGTCCGGCTGAGCGGCTGGCTGCACAATCGCCGAGACCTGGGCGGCATCCTCTTCATCGATCTGCGCGACCACTACGGTCTGGTGCAGCTCGTCGCCCGTCCCGGCACCCCCGGCAACGAGGCCCTGGCGAAGCTCACCAAGGAGACCGTCGTACGGATCGACGGCAAGGTCTCCGCGCGCGGTGCCGACAACGTGAACCCGGAGCTCCCGACCGGCGAGATCGAGATCGAGGTCACCGAGGTCGAGGTGCTGGGCGAGGCCGCCCCGCTGCCCTTCACGATCAACGCCGAGGACGGGGTCAACGAGGAGCGGCGCCTGGAGTACCGCTTCCTCGACCTGCGCCGTGAGCGCATGCACCGCAACATCATGCTGCGCTCGGCCGTCATCGCCTCCATCCGCGCCAAGATGGTGGCCCTCGGCTTCAACGAGATGGCGACCCCGATCCTCACCGCGACCTCTCCCGAGGGCGCCCGTGACTTCGTCGTCCCGTCCCGCCTGAACCCGGGCAAGTTCTACGCCCTGCCCCAGGCCCCGCAGCAGTTCAAGCAGCTGCTGATGATCTCCGGCTTCGACCGCTACTTCCAGATCGCGCCCTGCTTCCGCGACGAGGACGCCCGCGCCGACCGCTCGCCCGGCGAGTTCTACCAGCTCGATGTCGAGATGTCGTTCGTCGAGCAGGAGGACGTCTTCCGGCCGATCGAGAAGCTGATGACCGAGCTCTTCGAGGAGTTCGGCAACGGCCGCCACGTCACCTCGCCGTTCCCGCGCATCCCGTTCCGTGAGGCGATGCTGAAGTACGGCAACGACAAGCCGGACCTGCGGGCCCAGCTGGAACTGGTCGACATCTCCGACATCTTCGCCGACTCGGAGTTCAAGGCGTTCGCCGGCAAGCACGTCCGCGCCCTCCCTGTCCCGGACACCGCGGGCCAGTCCCGGAAGTTCTTCGACGGCCTCGGCGACTACGCCGTCCAGCACGGCGCCAAGGGCCTGGCCTGGGTCCGTGTCGGCGAGGACGGCGGCCTGACCGGCCCGATCGCCAAGTTCCTCACCGAGACCGACATCAAGACCCTCACCGAGCGTCTGTCTCTCGTCCCCGGCCACGCGGTCTTCTTCGGCGCGGGCGAGTTCGACGAGGTCTCCAAGATCATGTCCGCCGTCCGCGTCGAGGCAGCCAAGCGCGCCGGCCACTTCGAGGAGGGCGTCTTCCGGTTCTGCTGGGTCGTCGACTTCCCGATGTACGAGAGGGACGAGGACACCGGGAAGATCGACTTCTCCCACAACCCCTTCTCGATGCCCCAGGGCGGCCTGAAGGACCTGGAGGAGAAGGACCCGCTGGACATCCTCGCCTGGCAGTACGACATCGTCTGCAACGGCATCGAGCTGTCCTCCGGCGCCATCCGTAACCACGAGCCCGAGCTGATGCTCAAGGCCTTCGAGATCGCCGGTTACGACCGCGAGACCGTCGAGCACGAGTTCGCGGGCATGCTCCGCGCCTTCCGCCTCGGCGCCCCGCCGCACGGCGGCATCGCCCCGGGCGTCGACCGCATCGTGATGCTGCTGGCCGACGAGCCCAACATCCGCGAGACGATCGCCTTCCCGCTCAACGGCAACGCCCAGGACCTGATGATGGGCGCCCCGACCGAGCTGGACGAGTCCCGCCTGCGCGAGCTGAACATCCAGCTCCGCAAGCCGGCCGCGACGGCGAAGGACAAGACGGAGAAGTAGCCACGCGCCGCTTGTCCCGGTTCCACGTGAAACAGCCCCCGGCCGGATGGCCGGGGGCTGTTCGCTGAGCGCGCCCGGCCTCGCCGGCGCCGCCCGCCCGGAGTGCTCAGCCGGCGACGCGCGTGTAGGTGAGGAACACCGCGCCGCTCTTGAGGGCGGTGTGGTCGGTGAGCGTCCAGGTGCGCGGGTCGAAGGCGGCCTTGCGGGAGAACAGAGGGATTCCGTCGCCGATGGTCAGCGGGCCGACCTTGAGGATCAGCGTGTCGATCTCGGCGTACAGGGAGCCCGCCAGCTCGGCTCCGCCGAGCAGCCAGATGTCTTTGCCGTCCTGCTGCTTGAGCTCGCGCACGGTCGCCACCGGGTCGTCGGCGACCAGTTCGACGGCCGGGGCCGGGCTCTCGGTCAGGGTCCGGGAAAATACCAGGTGACGCAGGTGGGGGTAGGCATCGGTGATCCCGGCCGCAAGACCGATCTCGTAGCTGCGCCGCCCCTCAAGCACAGTGTCGAAGTGCGTGCCCCCCGCAGTGACGGACAGCGCCTGCCGGGCATGCACGGGAAGCGTCTCCGGGTACTCGGCCACGAGGTGCTGGACGTAGTCCTCCGGTATGGGCCAGAAGCCGTTCGGACCACTGGGGTCCGCGCCGTCCGGGCCCGCGATGAAGCCATCGAGAGTGGTGGCGATGTAGTGGACGAGTCTGCGCACGCCGTGTCCCTTCCGTCGGTCCGCTGCCGCGGTGCGGCCCCGGGGCCGCCGTCTGGGTGCCAGGGTGCGAGACCGCTGAGTGATCATCACACCGGGCCGACTGCGCGAGCACCGTAACGTCAATTCTTGTGAACATTCGCACGCGCGACCGGCCCAGCGGCTGCTGAAACCAGCCAAGAAACACAGTTGTTCGAAGTGAGCAGAGCCGAACCCTGCATCCGCGGGGAGCAGGCCTGGACGGTGACCTTCTTCCTGTCCGGCGCGGGACCAACCCCGCGTGCGCGGGGAGCAGGCCGCTGTCCCCCCGACCGCCGCACTCCTCGCGGGACCAACCCCGCGTGCGCGGGGAGCAGAGTTCCTGACCTGCAGTTTTAGGCGATGCGGTGGCTGTTTTTACTCACTTCTTTGAATTGCGACATTAGGATTAAAGCGCACCTTCTGGTGTGGCGGCACGGTCGCGCTTCCGGGCTCTGTGATGGCTTGACGTCGGCGATGAGGGCGTGTGACACAGAGGCGACTCGGCGTCTGACGGTCCGGGTGCAGATTGCGCATGAAGTGTCAGCTTCTGAGACATCATCGGCCGCGAATGTGGCTGCGGCAGATCTGCGGCCTCCACGTCGGCACCAGCCGCAGCCGCCCAAGCCTCAAGGTCATCGGCCGTGGCGGTCTGCTTCCCCGTTTCCAGCCGGGACACTTTCGACCGCTGCCAGCCAAGCCTCTCGGTAATCTCCTTGCCGTTCAGGCCGGCTTCGGTGCGCAGCTCACGCAGCCGCGCACCGAGGGCGATACGTCCGGCTTGGAAGTCCGTACTCACGCAGTCGACGGTACCTGTGCCTGGAACACCCTTGTCGGGATCGCGTGGTGCCAGGCGGCATCGCGGACTTGGCAGGCTCGAAGCACGGCGGGGGCATCGTCGATGAGTTCGACGCCCATCGTCACGCCTTGGTCATCGATGTGGAAGCGAGCGAGGGTCCGCGAGTCGAACAGCCAGAAGTCGAAGGTGGGTAGCCCAAGACGCTCCGCGTCGCCCCGGTACAAGTTGCGGATGTCTTCGCCAGCCTCGACGTTGCCCAGTCCACTGGCCAAAAGGAACTGCTGGCCCTCGGTGGGAGGGTCGTCGACCAGGCGCACTCGTGCGAACGTCTTTCCCTTCTGAGTCTTCTCGCGAACGCTGGCATGCCACGGGCTGTCCGGGTCGAATCCCAGGGTCTCCCCTCGTTGGAAGCGGGCCCAGTTCTGACTGACGCGGTCGGTGGCGTAGCCGCGCTGGGTCTCCAGTCGCCACGCGGTGTGCTCGAATTCATCGAAGAGATGCACGATCTCCTCGAACGGGACGAGAGAAGGCATGTCACTCCTTGGGGGCGAAGCGTGTCAGCAACTCACGGGGGACGACGACGAACGTCTCACTTTCCTTGACGTCACGAAGTTGAGCCAGATGTTCCGGGTTGGTCTCCCTCTCCCCCTGGACAAGGATGTCGCCCGTCTCTACCACTTCGTACAGGGTGGGGCAGTTGCCATGTTCCGAGGTGGTGCCGATGAACCTGAGCGTCATATGGCCCTCCAGCCAGGTGGGTTGATGATCTGGATGCGCTGGGTAGCCCTCGTATGTGTGGCGATTGCGGCAGATTGCGGATCTGGCCCAAGGCCGTCGCATCGCTCGCAACGAAGGGGTCATGTCTCGCTAGGCAGCGAGGAGTTCGCACCAGACGAACTTGCCGGAGTCGCCCTTGCCGCTGAGTAGATACCAGCCCCAGCTGTCCGTGCTGTTGCGGACCAGGTCGAGACCGCGCCCGTTCTCGGCTTCTGCGGTCGGGTACAGCGGCGGCGCAGGCGGGGTGGGGTCCGCGTCCCAGACGCCGATGCGCAGTACGCGGCCCGCCCAGCGCAGGCGTAAGGCGGCCGGGCCCTTGGTGTGGCGTACCGCGTTGCCGACCAGTTCGGTGGCGACGAGCTCGGCGGTTTCGGAGAGGGGCAGCAGGTCGCGCAGGGCGAGGATCAGACGCAGGGTGCGGTGGGAGACCGTGACCGCGCGGGAGTCGTGGGGGATGTAGAGGGTGTACTCCCACGGGGCGTCGGTGCTTACAGGCGAGTTCGGCATACGGGAACTCCGTTTGGTGCGCGAGTGGTTGTGGGGCGTGGCGGTCTACGGGCGGTGGCATGCCGCGCCCGTCGTGGCATGACGGTGCGGTGCGCTTCCGGGGCCCCGGCAATTCGCAGCGTGTGCGGTGCATCACTGACGGTAGGGGTAAAGCTTTCCCCCGGTCAATCGTGACTGTGATACTCATACGTTCAACTCGCCTGAATGGGAGGCAACATGCCCGGTAGGAGCGTCATCACGGCACGCCAGGAACGGTTGGGGGCCGAACTGCGCAAGCTTCGCGAGCGGGCTGGTCTGACCGGTCGCGATGCCGCAAGGACCATGGGCGTGGCCGAGAGCAAGATTTCCAGCATGGAGGCGGGCCGGGTGGGTGTCAGCGCTGAACGCGTGCGTCACCTGGCCGGCCAGTACGCGTGTGACGACGCCGCGCTGATCGATGCCCTGGCGGGCATGGCTGTCGAGCGGGTACGCGGATGGTGGGAGGAATACCGGGAACAGGTGCCCTCCGGGTACCTGGACCTGGCCGAGCTTGAGCACCATGCCGCCTGGGTGAAGAACTTCGAGACCGTGCACGTGCCGGGGTTGTTGCAGACGGAGCAGCAGGTCCGGGCCATTTTCTCCGCGACGGTACCGGCGCTGTCCGAGGAGGAACTGGCGGTGCGGGTACGGTTCCGGCTGAGACGGCAGGAGGTTCTTGCCGAGGGGCGGATGGGTCATTACGAAGCGGTGATCCACGAAGCCGCTCTCCGGATCAGGGTCGCTGACGGCAAAGTGGCGCGAGGCCAGCTTCTGCACGTCCTGGACCAGTCCGAGCTGCCGCATGTGACGGTGCGGGTCATTCCTTTCGACCTGGATGGGTTTGCGGGAATGGGGGATCCCCTGGTGTACGTGGGTGGGCCGGTGCCGTCGCTCGATACCGTTCTCACGGACACCCCGCACGGTGGCGCATTTCTGGACGCGCAGGCACAGCTCTGCCGGTACCGCGAGGTCGTGCGCAAGCTGGAGACGGTCTCGTTGGGCGTCATAGAGTCGAGGAACTTCATCCATCGCCTTGTGCGGAGCATGTGAAAGGTCCCGGCATGACAAAGGGCATCGTGTGGCAGAAGTCCTCGTACTCGGGCGGGGGCGATTCCTCCAACTGCGTCGAACTCGCCGCGCACGACGGCCTGATACGCCTCCGCGAGAGCGATGACCCCAGTACGGAGCTGGCGGTCACCCCGGATCAGTTGGCCCGGCTCCTTGGCCGGGTGAAGGGTGGGCGGTTCGGCGAGGTGTGATTTCCGCGGCCTCACAGCAACGCACAGCCCGCGCACACGCCACTCCCAACTTCCCTGTCTAGCCTCGCCGTTCATGACAGAGACCCAAGAGCCCGCGCACAAGAAGGACATGTCCCGCCGCCGTGTGGTGCTCGCCGGAGGTGCGGTGATCGTGGCCGCCGGGATCGGGGCGGGCGCCGTTGCCAGTGCCTCGGCCGATGAGGACACGACCGGTGCCAAGAAGTCCGGGGGCGGACACGGCGCGGCGTGTTACCGGCTCACCTCGGAGACCACCGAGGGGCCGTACTACATCGACGCCGACAAGTTCCGGAAGGACATCACCGAGGACAAGGAGGGCATCCCGCTCACCCTCGGACTCAAGGTGATCGACTCCGACACCTGCAGGCCGGTCGCGCACGCGGCCGTCGACATCTGGCACTGCGACGCGCTCGGCGTCTACTCGGGTTACGAGGCGATGAGCTCCGGCGGGCCGGGGGGACCCGGCGGCCCCGGCGACGGGGGCACGCCGCCGACCGGTGCGCCGACCGACGCCCCCACCGGCGCTCCCCCGTCCGGCGGACCCGGCGGCCCCGGCGACGGGCACAGTGAGCCCACCGACGACGAGCGGTATCTGAGGGGCACCCAGCTCACCGACAAGCACGGGTACGTGGAGTTCAAGACGATCTTCCCGGGCTGGTACCAGGGGCGCTGCGTGCACATCCACACCAAGGTGCACGTCGGCGGGAAGATGACCGACGCCGGGTACGAGGGCGGGCACACCTGCCACACGGGGCAGTTCTTCTTCGCCGAGTCGGCGGTCCTGGACTCGGCGAAGATCGAGCCGTACGCGACCAGCACCACCACCCGTACCACCCTCACCGAGGACACCATCTACGACCGGAGCGGGGTCACCGGCGGGCTGATGACGCTCTCGTACCGCAAGCGCCACATGGCGCGCGGCGTCGTCGGCTCGATCACGATGGGCGTGGACCCGGACGAGACGCACGACGGCACGGACCTCTGACCGGGCCTCAGCCGCCTGCTCTCCCCCCACGGAGGCGAAGGGCCCGGAACCCGCATGGACGACCAGCGGTTCCGGGTCCTTCGCGCGGGTGTGTTCTGCGGGCGGTACAGCCGTATGGCCCTCGTGCGGATTCGCGTCGGCGTGTCGCGGCGTTAACTGGATTTCGGCGGGACGAAGCGTGACGGGGAGCCCGCCCGAACAGCCTGCGCCCACGACCGCTGAGGAGTACCCGTGTCCGTGTACCGGCCGTCGGCCGCCCGGCGTCCCCCGCACGCCGTCCGCGCCGCCACCTGCGTCGCCGCGATCCTGTTGCTCACCGCCTGCGACAACACCTCCGAAACCGACATCGCCACCCGCAAGGTCCGGGCATCCGCCACGGCTTCCGCGGGTGTCGGGGGGCCGCAGGCCGACGGGATACCGGGAAAGGCCGCCCCGGCCCCGGTGGCCCCGCGCCTTCACCCCCGGGAGATCCCCGCGCTGGGGCCGCAGATACGGGCCGAGATCCCGGCGGACTCCCGGCAGGCGCTCGTCGTCAGCGGCGATTTCTACAATTCCAGCCTGTCCACCGCGGTCCTCTACACCCGTGATGATCCCGCCCGGGGCTGGCGCGCGGCCACGGACCGTTGGCCGGCCCACAACGCCCTGAACGGCTGGACGGACGAGCACTGGGAGGACGACCTCCGCACCCCGGTCGGGGTCTACGGGCTGACGGCCGCGGGCGGCCTGCTCGAACCCCCGGGCACCATGTTCCCGTACAACCAGAGCCCGTCGTTCGCCGTGAGCGGCGAGGGGTTCGACGGGGAGTCCCTCGAAGGTTCCTTCAACTATGTCGTCGCCGTCGACTACAACCGGACCCCCGGCGCCTCCCCCCTGGACCAGGAGCGTCCGCTGGGCAAGGAACGGGGTGGCGGCATCTGGATCCACGCGGACCACGGCGGTCCGACCCAGGGCTGCATCTCCCTCCCCGAGGACCGGATGAGGGAACTGCTCCGCCTTCTCGACCCCCAGAAGAAGCCGGTCGTCGTGATGGGGGACGTGGAGGCGCTGGAGCGGTGAACCGGGTACGGGCCGGGTGGAGCGCCCGTACGCTGGACGCAGCCCGGTTTCCTTCAGGAGGCAGTGATGAGTGTGGTTGAGGAGAGTGTGCTGACCCAGGAGGTCTTCGAGGACCTCGCCCGTCATGCCATACGCGCCGAAGAAGCGCTGCGCCTGGAGTTCGTGAACGGGAAACTGGGGGTCAAGGCTGTGCCGGACGGGGACCACGGGCGGATCATCGCCTGGCTGACGCAGATGTGCATGCAGTCGGATCCGGGCAACTGGCTCTTCGCCGAACAGGGGCTGCGCATCGAGACGTACCGGAAGGGCAACGCACGCCCGGACGGTGTGCTCGCCCCGCTCGACATCTTCGTCGGCCAGGGCGAGTGGGCCAGTCCCGACGGCGTCCTGATGGTCGTCGAGGTCACCTCGTACGACGAGGACACCGACCGCCGGGACCGTGTCGAGAAGCCGCGTGCGTATGCCGAGACCGGCATCCCCGTCTACCTGCTCATCGACCGCGACACCAGCGAGGTCAAGGTGCACTCGCAGCCCGACGGCGTGCGGTACGAGCAAGTGGTGACGGTGCCGTACGGGAAGTCCGTGGAACTCCCCGACCCCGTGGGCATCGAACTGGACACCGAGCCGCTGAAGAACTGGGTCCGCTGACCCGGCAGCGGCTGAGTAGCGGAAAGGGCCGGAACCCGAGTCGGGTGGTTTCCAGCGGGACCCTTCGACGTATTGCCCGGTGAGGGCAATGGCGGAGGATACGAGATTCGAACTCGTGAGGGGTTGCCCCCACAGGCTTTCCCCATGCTCGGCCGGCCGGCAGTAGCGGTCGAGTCCGGTCCCGGCGCCATTCCTGCCCGTCGCATCGGCGGGAGCGGCAGTGGCCGTCGAGGGGGGAAGCGGGTTTCCGTGGCCCCTCACGCCGATGGCACCGGCCCCGTGGCGGGGCCGGTGCCATCGTTCAGGTGGTGCGCTCGGGCACCGTCAGCGCGGGACGTGGACCCTGGGCTTCAGCCCTGGCGCGCGTCCGTGACCTTCCCTGTGAGGAGGGGGCCCTCCAGCCACTCGTCCTCCTTGAGGATGTACACCTGCATCCGCAGGGACTTCTCCGACTCGGTCAGCGCGCCGGCGACCGTGGGCACGGACACTTCGGTGCTCGTCGCGCCCTTGGGGACGGTCACCCAGAGGGAGGGGCTGTTCGTGGACAGGGGCCGCTCCGGGTCGGCGGCCTCGCCGAGACTGGAGAGCCACTCCTCGTCGACGTCCTTCGTGGACAGCTCCGTGCCCTCGCTCACCGGCAGGAGGTCGAACCGCGTCTCGATGTTGACGTCGGCGGGCTCGGAGAGCTCCACCTTCCAGGTGAGCTTCTGGCCCTCGGTGACCGAGTCGGCGACCGGGGTCACGCTGACCGTGGGCATGGGGTCGTCGTTCTCGACGAGCACGCCCCCGAAGGCGCCGCCGACCGCCGTGCCGCGCACGGCCTTCGCCGCGACCTCGTGGTTGAGGTCGTAGTTGAAGCGGGAGTTGCCCTTGACCGTGATCGGCACGTCCACGGAGCCACCGGCCTTCACCGTCACGGTGCGGACGGTGGACTCGTGGGTCTCCGGGTCGCGGACGGCGAGCTTGACCACGCCGGTGCCCTTGCCGGTGACCTGGACGGGCACGTTGTAGGTGCGGGTGCCGGAGTCGCCCTCCTTGACCGTCAGCTTGCCGATGTCGACACGTGAGAGCGCGACGGGGCGTACCGCCGGAGTGCCGGGGCGCCAGCCCCAGGCGTCCATCAGCCAGAGCTCGCCGGAGGCGCTGCGCGGGGTGAGCTCCAGCGACTGCGCCCGCTTCAGGTCGACACCGGCGTTCACGGCGGCCTTCAGCGGGACGCGGACCTCACGCGCCCAGTACGCGGCCGTCGAGTCGGAGCCGGGAAGGCCGTCGACGGTGACCTGACCGAGCCCCACCCGCTTGCCGGAGGTGTCGGTGAGGGCGACGTCGAGCCGGGTGCCCCGGGTGTTCGGCGGCACCATCACCCGCAGGGCGAGCGCGTCGGAGCCCGCCAGCGAGAAGGCACGCTCCGGCGTCAGCCGGACCGGGGTGCCTGGTTTGGTCCAGCGGGCCGTGACCGCGTTGCGGCCCGGCTCACTGGTGGTGTCCGCCCAGGACGCGAAGTGTGGCGACGCACCGGGGGCGGAGTCAGGCCTACAGGCCTGGGTGGCGGTCGTCGTGACCTGCTGGCACACGCGCCCGTTCGTCACCGAGAGCGGGTCGTCGGGCCGGATCGCCGGGGTGCGGTTGCCGCCGACGGCGTGGGTCAGCACCCGGGCGGGGCCGGCCGAGGGCGCGCGCCGGTCGGAGCCGTCGAGCAGCGGGCGGACCCGGTCGTCGCCCGCGAGGAAGAGCCGCGCGGCGGCGGCGATGTAGGTGGCGCCCGCCGTCTGCTGCTGCTTGGCGCTCAGCCGGGTCTCGGCCTGTGCCGAGCAGACCGGGTCCGGGTTGTTCTTGTCGTCCCAGAAGTCGTCGGAGGCCGGGGCCTCGGCCTGGCCGGGTGTCCATTCCGTGTTGAAGAAGTTGTGGTTGGCGCCGACCATGTACACCGCGCTGTGCAGCGCCGTGCCCCGGCCGATGCCCCGGGTGCCGTCGACGTAGATCTGGCCCTGGAGGTCGCTCACATCGCCGTCACAGCCCGGCAGGAGGGTCATGGACGGCACATCGGGTGTGGGGTTCTGGCCGAAGAGGGTGGAGCCGATCAGGACGGTGCCGCGGATCCGCCAGCCCACCGGCCCCCGGTAGCCGTCCTCGGCGGGCGGCGGCGGGGAGACGCTGTCGAGGGCCGCCCGGTTGACGCCCTCGCCGCCCCGGGAGTGGCCGACCAGGAGCACCTTGGAGAGGTCCGCGGGCTCCGTCGCGCGCACGGCCCCGGGGGCCTTCGCGGGGTTCGCGCCCCACTCCGCCCAGCGGGCGAGGTGCCGGCGCACCAGGGACGAACGGGCCTGCGCCCCGAAGTCGGCCGCGCGGCCGTCCTGCGCGTTGACACCGTTCGCGGAGATGGAGACCGTCACATAGCCCTGGGATGCCAGGAGCTTCTGGTCGTGCAGAAAGCCGCGGTAGCTCGGGATCTCCTTGTTGCCCGGCTTGCACGGCCACTCCATGCCCGCGCTGTTCTTGCCGGGCTCGTAGCAGGTGGCGCTGCGGCCGTGGAGGAAGAGCGCCAGCGGTCGCTTCCCCGGCGCGTCCGTCGGGCCGACGACCGTGGCGCGCATCTCCACGGGCTCGGCGTAGCCCGGCAGCCTCACCGACTTCAGGACGTACTCACCGCTGGTGGTGCGGTACTTACCGGCGACACCGGGGTCGACCGGGTTGGCGGGGAACGGGTCCTGGGGCGCCGCCGCGGCCGACGAGCGCCGCTGACCGGGTGCCTGGCCGGCCCCTGCGGCGTCCAGCCGCCGCGAACCGGCGACCACCTGGAGTTTGCTCACCGGTCCGACCTTCGCCCTGTCGAGGCGGAGCCGGAAGGTGCGTTGGTCGGGGGAGGGCTTCGGGACGCCGAGGGTCCGCTCCCCCGAGCGGAACTCGACCAGGGCGCCGCCCATGCCCACGGGCTCGGGCGAATTCCAGATCAGCTCCCCGCCCTCGACACGCCACCCCTCCGGCAGCCGCTCCCCGGCGGCGCCCGGCGGCGCTCCGGGTATGGACTCGGCGGCCGGCTGCGCGTGCGCCGGCCCTGGCGCACTCGCCGCCAGCGCCACGGCCGCGAAGGCAGCCGTCAGTGCGCGTGAGACCTGTCTCACGATGGTGTCTCCTCGTTGTCGTTCGTGCTTCAGCGCCCCAGGAATCCCAGGAGCACCCCCCGCACCGAGGAGAGGGTGACGTGTCGTCACCGGTTGTCCCACGCGATAAACCTGACAGCAATCTGACAGGAGTCGAACAGGAGCCGAACAGGAGCCGGTCGAGACTCATGGGGCCGGTCCGCTGATCGAGGAATCCTGGCCCGGAGCGGCGGTCCGACGTCCGTGCGGCGAACCGCGCCCTGCCCGCTGCGACGCGAATCATCTGGCTCTTCGTGGCTGCACCGGCTTCCGTGGTCGTCGCCCTGCCGGCCTTCGTGCTGAAAAGGTGCTCAGGGACAGGACAACCCGAGGCTGTCTTCGTAGCCGGCACGGCGTTCGCCGGCTTCATGGTCTTGTGCCTCGGGGTGCTGACCCGCGGCCTTCGGCACCTGACCGGACAGCGAGCAGAACGCCGAAGGCCCGGACAGACAGCGCTGTCCGGGCCGCAAACGGTTCGAACCCGTCACCCACGACTACGAACGTCGAAGGGCCCTGCTGCAAGGGTGTTTTCCAGCGGTACCGGCCCTTCCCCGTGCGTGGATCCGGTTACGCCGGCTTCTCCTCCAGGCGCGGGAACAGCACCGCGCCCTTCGTCACCGTCGTGCCCGCCGGGAGCCGGCCCCAGGTGCCCGCGTCCTGTACGCGCTGGTCGGACAGTGCGCCCAGGGACGCCTCGGCGCCCAGGGAGTCCCACAGCTTCTGCGAGGTCTCCGGCATCACGGCGTTCAGCAGGACGGCGACGCCGCGCAGTGACTCGGCGGCCGTGTAGAGGATCGTCGCGAGGCGGGCCTGGCCCTCGGGGGAGGTGTCCTTGGCGACCTTCCAGGGCTCCTGCTCCGTGATGTAGCCGTTGACCTGCTTCACGAAGTCGAAGATCGCCAGGATGCCGGCCTGGAAGTCCAGCTCCTCGCCGATCTTCTCGTCGGCCGTGGCGACGGCCTTCGCCAGCCCCTCCTGGACCGCCTTCTCGGCGTCACCCGCGGCGGTGGCCTCGGGAAGCGCCCCGCCGAAGTACTTGCCGACCATGGCGGCGACGCGCGAGGCGAGGTTGCCGTAGTCGTTGGCGAGCTCGGAGGTGTAGCGGGCGGAGAAGTCCTCCCAGGAGAACGAGCCGTCGCTGCCGAACGCGATGGCGCGCAGGAAGTACCAGCGGTACGCGTCCACGCCGAAGTGCGAGGTCAGGTCCTGCGGCTTGATGCCGGTCAGGTTCGACTTCGACATCTTCTCGCCGCCGACCATCAGCCAGCCGTTGGCCGCGACCCGGCCCGGCAGCGGCAGCCCCTGCGCCATCAGCATCGCGGGCCAGATCACCGCGTGGAAACGGAGGATGTCCTTGCCGACCAGGTGCACATCGGCGGGGAACGTCCCGTCGAACTTCTCCTGGTTGGCGCCGTAGCCGACCGCCGTGGCGTAGTTCAGCAGGGCGTCGACCCACACGTAGATGACGTGCTTCTCGTCCCACGGCACCGGGACGCCCCAGTCGAACGTCGAACGGGAGATGGAGAGGTCCTGCAGGCCCTGCTTGACGAAGTTCACGACCTCGTTGCGGGCCGACTCGGGCTGGATGAAGCCGGGGTTGTTCGCGTAGAACTCCATCAGCTTCGGGCCGTAGGCGCTCAGCTTGAAGAAGTAGTTCTCCTCCTTGAGGATCTCCACCGGCTTCTTGTGGATCGGACACAGCTTGACGCCGTTCTCGTCCTCGATGAGGTCGCCGGGGAGCTTGTACTCCTCGCAGCCCACGCAGTACGGGCCCTCGTACCCGCCCTTGTAGATCTCGCCCTTGTCGTAGAGGTCCTGCACGAACTCCTGCACCCGGTCGGTGTGCCGCTTCTCCGTCGTACGGATGAAGTCGTCGTGTCTGATGTTCAGGTGCTCCCAGAGAGGCTTCCACGCCTCTTCGACGAGCTTGTCGCACCAGGCCTGCGGGGTGACGTTGTTCGCTTCGGCCGTACGCATGATCTTCTGACCGTGCTCGTCCGTGCCGGTGAGGTACCACACCTTCTCGCCGCGCTGGCGGTGCCAGCGCGTGAGCACGTCGCCTGCGACGGTCGTGTAGGCGTGGCCCAGGTGAGGAGCGTCGTTGACGTAGTAAATGGGGGTCGAGACGTAGTACGCCGTCGCCCCCTGCTTCTCGGATCCAGTGGCCGCCATGGTCGAAATCCTAACGGCCTGCGGAAGATCGACTCACACCGATAAACCGGGGCCCGGGTGCGCAGACCTCTGTGGCGCCCCCTACGGAGACCTTTGCGAAACATCCCTTCCCGTAGCAAAGACGCATCCTGGGAGGGAGTGGACACGCATGGACGAGGCAAGGGACATCACGATGCGGGTACTGGTCGCCGAGGACGAGGAGATCCTGGCGGAGCTGGTCGCCACCGGGCTGCGGCGGGCGGGGTTCGCCGTCGACACGGTCTACAGCGGCGACGCCGCCCTCGCCTACCTGGGACTGCACGACTACGACGTCGTCGTTCTCGACCGTGACCTGCCACGGGTGCACGGCGACGACGTGGCACGCGCACTGGTCGCCTCCGGTTCCCGGACCAGGATCCTGATGCTCACCGCCGCCGGGTCCATGGAGGACCGGGTCGCGGGGCTCGATCTCGGCGCCGACGACTATCTGGGCAAGCCCTTCGAGTTCCCCGAGCTGGTGTCGCGGGTGCGGGCGCTGCGGCGGCGCAGCGCCCGCCCCGTACCGCCGCAGCTGGAGCGGCACGGCATCCGGCTCGACACCGTACGGCGCGCCGCTTCCCGGGAGGGGCGGGAGCTGGACCTCTCGCCGAAGGAGTTCTCCGTGCTCCAGCTGCTGCTGGAGGCCGACGGCGGGACCGTCAGCGCGGAGGAGCTGCTGGAGCGGGCCTGGGACGCCAACGCCGATCCGTTCACCGGCGCCGTCCGCGTCTGCATGAGCAAGCTGCGCGGCAAGCTCGGTGAGCCGGCCCTGATCCGTACGGTGCAGGGCGTGGGGTACGCCCTGTGAAGCGCCCGCCACGCCTCCCGCGCGTCCTGCGCGCCGCTCGCGTCCCGCACGTCCAGCACTCCACGATCCGGACCCGGATAGCGCTCGTGTACGGCGGGGTGTTCCTGGTGCTCGGGACGGCGCTGCTCGCCACCGTCAACCTCGCCTCGCGCGCGGGCACGGATTCCCAGGCGCGCGCCATCGCCCGCACGGCCGCGGTCGTCCAGCCCGGATACGCGGTGAACGGCCCCCTCATCACCCGGCGCAGTCTCGGACCGCCCACCGTCTACGACCTCACGGACCACGTCAGCGACGCGGCCGGTCACCAGCTGCTCGTCTGGTCCGCGGCCGCGCTGCTCGTCATGACGGCCTGCGCGGTCGGCGTGGGGTGGTGGACCGCGGGCCGGGTGCTGAGGCCCGTCCACGCCATGACCGCCAAGGCGCGCCGGCTGTCCGAGCACACCCTGCACGAACGGATCGCGTCCAGCGGCCCCGACGACGAGCTGAAGGAGCTCGGCGACACGCTCGACGCGCTGCTGGCCCGGCTGGAGAAGGCGTTCGACAGCCAGCGCCGGTTCATCGCCAATGCCTCCCACGAACTGCGGACACCGCTGGCCACCCAGCGGGCCGCGATCCAGATCGGCCTGGACGATCCGTCCCCCGACGATCTCGTACGGACCCGGCAGACGCTCCTGGACAACAACCGGCGCAGCGAACGGCTCATCGAGGGGCTGCTGGTCCTGGCGCGCAGCGAGCGCGGGCTGGCGACGGGCGAGCGGGAAGCGGTGGATTTCGCGCAGGTGGTGGCGGAGGAGGCGGCCCGGCATCCCGGTGTGAAGGTCGACGCCGCACCCTGTGCGGTGCGGGCGAACCGGATGCTGCTCGCCCAGCTGGTGGCGAATCTGCTGGCCAACGCCGTCACGTACAACGTGCCGGACGGGACGGTGGAGGTGTCCTTGGTGACGGCCGGGGACGGGGCGCTGCTGGAGGTGCGCAACACCGGGCCCGTGGTGGACGCGGCGGACATCCCCGGGCTGTTCGAGCCGTTCCGGCGGGGTGAGGGCAAGGACCGGATGGGGCCGGGCTCGGGCCTCGGCCTTTCGATCGTGCGTTCTATCGCGGTGGCCCACGGCGGTACGGTCACGGCGGTGCCGGGCCCCGAGGGCGGGCTCGCCGTGACCGTACGCCTGCCGGCGGATCAGCCCTCGGTCGCCGCTTCGCGGTCCGCGATCCAGGCGGGGAGGGCGGCGAGGACCTCACGGTAGAACGTGGTGTCCGCGACCTCGCGAGGGGCGGGGCCCGCGTGGAAGAACCCGGCGTTCGGGACGTCCAGCTTCCGCAGGAAGTCGAAGCCCTTCGCGTCCTGTTCGCCGAACGCGACGAACTGGAAGAACAGCGGCAGCCGCGCGGCATCGGCGAGCGCCTGCTTGGCGGCCTGCTTGGCGTCCGGCGGGCCGTCCGTCTGGAAGATCACCAGAGCCGGACCGGTCGCCTCCGACTTCTCGTAGTGCGCGACCACCTCTTCGACGGCGCGGTGGTAGTTCGTACGGCCGAGGCGGCCCAGGCCTGCGTTGAGTTCGTCGATCCGGCCCTCGTGGGCGGCGAGGTCGACCGTGCCGGTGCCGTCGATGTCCGTCGAGAAGAAGACGACGGGGACGGTGGCGCTCTCGTCCAGGTGCGCGGCGAGGGCCACGGTGCGGTCGCCCAGGTGCTGGGCGCTGCCGTCCTTGTAGAACGGCCGCATGGAGCCGGAGCGGTCGAGGACCAGGTAGACGGTGGCGCGCAGCCCGCTCAGCCCGTGCGCCTTCAGCCCGCCCTGGGCGGCCTTGTACGAGTCGACGAGCCCGGGGGCACGGGACTTGACCCGCGCGAGGGGGACGGCGGGCTTGTCGGCGGCGGCCGGTGCGGCTTCGGCGGCCGGTGCGGCGTCGGCGGCCGGTGCCGGTGCTGATTCGGGTGCCGGTGCCGATTCGGGGGTCGCTTCGGGGGTTGTGTCGGCTGCGGGTTCGCGTGCGGCTGCGGGATCCGCTTCCGGTTCGGGCGTGGCGTCGGCCGCGGGCTCGGGCGCGGGCTCCGGTTCCGTTTCGGGCTCGGGCTCGGGCTCGGGCTCGGGCGTGGCGTCGGCTGTGGGTGCCGGAGTGGGTTCCGGTTCGGGCGTGGCGTCGGCTGCGGGCGCGGGCTCGGGCTCCGGTTCCGGTTCGGCCTCCGGGTCCATTTCGATGGTGATCGGGGAGGGCTCGGCGGAGGCCTCGGCGGCGACGGGCTCGGGCTTCGGCTCGGCTTCGGGCGCGGGCGCGGTCTCGGCCTCAGCGGCGGCGGGCGTGGCCTTCGGCTCCTCAGCGAACTCCGGCTCCGTGGCCTCGGCCTTGGCGACTTCCGGCTCCGTGGCCTCGGCCTCGTCGGCCTTCGCGGCCACCGGTTCGGCCTCGGCGAGCTCCGGCTCCGTGACCTCGGCGGCCTCCGGCGCGGCGACCGTGGCCTCCACCGGCTTCTCCGGCTCCACCTGCTTCTCCGGCTTCGACTTCGGGGCCGAGCCCTGTGCCGGGACCGTGGGGAGGGACGCCTTGTCGAAGGCCGCCGCCACCAGGTCCGACGCCAGGCCGCTGTCGCCGATGGCGGACCGGGGAGAAGCGGGGGCCGGTACCGAGGCCTTGGTGACCGGGGCGGTTTCGCGCACCGAGGCGGTCTCCGCAGCCGGCTCGTCCACCGTGGCCGCGACCGGCTCCGACTCCGCGGACGCGGTGCGTTCGGTCTGGGGCGGGACCGTGGCCGTCGGCGCCGGCGCCGACGCGTCCTGCTCCGCGCGGTCGCGGCCGAACACCTTGCGCAGCAAGCTCCGAATGCCCATGGGCGAGGCCTTTCGCGTGAGTTGGGTGCGATAAATGTCCGACCTGCGGGATTCATCCCTGGCCAGGACGGATACGTAAGGTTAGCGGCCGGATCCGGCCGTTCGGTGGCGCGGCCCGCCCGTGGGACAACTGTGCCGCAACCGAGCTCGGGTTGAGTCCCGCGCATGCCGGACGGACCTGATGTGCCCCGTTCGTACGGGCCTGTTCGGTCCCGGGTCGCCTTGCCGGTATGAGTGGCCGACGTGTCCGACAAGCGGTCAGTCACATCGTTGTTCCGCCCCGCGCACGCGCGTGAGGCGGACAGCCGTAACTCAGGTGGGGAAAGCGGCGACTTCGGCCGGTCCCGGCCCGACCGATTCAAGCCAGTCCCGATTCAAGCCTGTCCCGGTCCAGGCCTGCCCCGCTCCCGGCCCGACCTGATCCGCCCCGACCCGATCCGCCCCGGACTGACCCGACACGTATGCCGCACTAGAGTCGGTTGCATGGTTTCCGGTGAGGCGCCGCAGGCGGAGGGAAGCGTTCGGGTCGACGTCTGGATCTGGTCGGTCCGGCTGACGAAGACCCGTTCGCAGGCCGCTGCCGCCTGCCGCGCGGGTCATGTGAAGATCGCCGGCGAGCGCGCCAAGCCCGCCCAGGCGTTGCGTGTCGGCGACGAGGTACGGCTCCGGCACGCGGGCCGGGACCGGATCGTCGTCGTGTCGAAGCTCGTCAAGAAGAGGGTCGGCCCTCCGGTGGCGGCGGAGTGCTTCGTCGACAACAGCCCGCCCCCGCCGCCGCGCGAGGCGACGATCCAGGTTCCGGTCCGGGACCGGGGCGCGGGTCGGCCGACGAAGCGGGACCGACGGGAGATGGAGCGGCTGCGGGGACCGGGTCCGACGGGCGGCTGACGGCCGGCCCCGCGGGGGCACGGAGAGGCGGCGACCGCGTCGGCGACCGCGGCTACGGCTGGGGCTGCGGTGACGCGATCGCGCGTGCTGCCGCGACCTCCTGGCGCAGCGGAGCGAGTACTCCCTCCTCGTCGCCCGGCAGGTCGGCGCGCACGCCGACCAGGACCTCGCTCGCACGGATGCCGTCCGCGAGTTCTCGCAACTGCCGCTGGACCTCGGCCACCTCCGCGGCGGGCGGCTCCGGTGCTCCGTGGTCGACGCGGACCCGGGCGGCCGTCGTCGCGTCCACGATGCGTTCGACCGCGACGACCAGCGGCCACCACGCGGCGGCGCGGGTGCCGACCGGGGGCGGCTCCGTCAGGGCGCGCTGGAATTCGGAGCGCACGACCGACAGATCGCGGTAGATGCGGCGCCGGGCCCGCACCCGTTCCGCCCGGTCGCCGGAGCCGCCGGGCTCGAACGCGCACGCCACGTAGCCGGCGATGTCCGTGACCGCGTCGGCCAGCCGGTGCCCGACCCGGACGTGCCAGCTCTCCGGCCACAGCAGATAGCCCGCCACCAGCACGATGGCGCAGCCGATCAGACTGTCCAGGAAACGCGGCCAGACCAGGTGGAAGCCCTGATGGTTCAGCAGGTCGGACAGGAGCAGGATGACCGGGGTGATGGCCGCCGTCTGGAAGGCGTACCCCTTCGCCGTGAGCGCCGGGATCAGTGCCGCGAGCACCACCATCACCGGCACGTCCCACCAGCCGATCGGTACCGCGGCGAGCACCGGCGCGGCGATCACGAGACCGGCCGCCGTGCCCACCGAGCGCAGCACGGCGCGCGAGAACACCGAGCCGAAGTCCGGCTTGAGGACGAAGGTGACCGTCAGCGCGACCCAGTAGGAGCGCGGCACCGGGATCAGCGAGGTCAGTGCCTGCGCCAGACCGATGCACAGGGCGAGGCGCAGCCCGTACCGCCAGGAGGCCCCGGAGAGCAGCACGTCGCGGGTGGTCCGCCGGATCCGTACCCCGAGCACGGCGGGGCGGCCGAGCCGGTCGTCGACGTTGTACGGATCGGGGTCGGCCTCGTGCACGACGACCGCCGCGTGCCGCAGCGCGCCGTCGACCGCCCTGGTCGCGGGCGAGTCCGGGGCGGGCAGGGCGAGTTCGGCACCGCCGGTGCGGCTCTCCTCGACGGCGGCGGCCAGTTCACGTACCGCCGCCGGGATCGCGTCCGGGAGCGGGCGACGGCGGACATGCACCGCGGGCGCCGCCTCGACGAGCGGGATGACGACGTTGAGCTGGGCGAGCAGCCGGACCATGGCGCCGCTGCGGCCGTGGTAGCGGGCCCGGCGGGCCAGGATCAGGTCGTAGGAGGTGTTGAGGGACTGAGTGACGGCCTGCCGCCGTTCCTCGTAGGCGTCGGTGCCCGCGGCGGCGAGCAGGTCGGCGACCGCGAGGTAGGTACCCGCGACCGCGACCCGCTCCGGCAGCTTCCGCCGCAGCGGCCACGCCAGCAGGGTCATGGTGAGGACGAACAGCCCGCCGACCGTCAGCAGCAGCGGCGCCACCCACCAGGGGCTCGGCATCGGGAGTCCGGCACCGACGACCGCGTTGAGCAGGAGCAGCAGCCCGGACACGGAGGCGACGGCGCCGATCGTCGACATCATTCCGGAGACCAGGCCGACCAGGGTCAGCGCGGCGACGGCCGCCCAGCCGGTCCCGTACACCAGCGTGCCGAGCATGATGCCGAGCGCGCCGAAGAGCTGCGGTACGGCGATGTTGAGGATGCGCATCCGATACGCGTCGGCGGTGTCGCCGATGACGCCGGAGAGCGCGCCCATGGAGACGAGCGCGCCGTACGCGGGCCGGTCGAGCGCGAAGCCGACGGCGAGCGGTGCGGCCAGCGCGATGGAGGCGCGGACGACCGCGGCCCAGGCGATGGGGGTGGACGGCTGGGGGCGAAGTCCGCTGAGCAGCCAGGAGGGTGGGGCGGTACGCCTGCGTCCGGATTCGGCCGCCGTGTCGGTCAACGCGTCCCCCTGTGTCGCTCGGTCAGCCCCGGTAGCCCTCGACCTCGCCGACCGGCCGGATCTTCGCCGTGGACGGGTCCTCGCCGAACTCGCTGAGGGCGCGGCGCTGTCGCAGCAGGTCCCAGCACTGGTCGAGCCGGACCTCCACCGTACGCAGTCGGATTCGTTCGTCCGCGGTGAGGCCCGATTCCCGGGCGGAGCGGTTGCGCAGGTCCCGCTCCTCGGAGATGAGTCCGCCGATGTTGTCGATGATGTCGTGCTCGATGTCCCGTTCCCGGTCGTCCATGACGCCTCCTTCGGTCATGCGCGCGGCGTGGGCTTCAGAGCGCGATGACGGTCTTGCCGCGCGCGCCGCCCGTCCGGTTGCGGTCGAGGGCCTGCGGGGCCTTCTCCAGCGGGAGTTCGATGTCGATGGGCACGCGCAGTACGCCCTCGGCGGCGCCCGCGGCCAGGACGTCCAGGAGTACCGGGGAGGGTTCGAGCCGGAAGTCGATGCCGGTCACGCCCGTGGGGAGGACGGCCCCGGCGGCGACGCCCCGCGTGGTGAGGGCGATTCCGCGGTCGCGTACGAGCGCGGCGTGAGCGGCGAAGTCGTCCGAGGTGGTGGAGACCAGGTCGACCAGCGCGTCGACGCCGTCCGGGCAGCTCTCCCGTATCGCCGCTTCCAGGGGGCGGTCCGTGGTGTCGATCGTGGCGGTGGCGCCCAGCGCCTCCATCCGGCCGCGCTCGTCGCCGCGCACGGCCGTGATCACGCGTACGTCGCGGGCCGCCGCGAGCTGGGCCAGACAGCTGCCGACGCCGCCCGCGGCCCCGATGACCAGCAGGCTCTCGTGGCCGCGGAGCACCGCGATCTCCAGGATCTGGGCGGCGGCCATCCCCGCGGACGGCAGCGCCGCGGCGGTGCGGAGGGAGAGACCTTCCGGGACGAGGGCGATGGCGGAGTCCTGCGGTACGCAGACGTAGTCGCAGTAGGTACCCATGCCGGTCGCCGGCCCGGGGGTTCGGCCGAAGACCTGGTCACCGACGCGGAACCGGTTGCCGCCGGTGCCGATCATGTCCACCCGGCCCGCGAAGTCCACGCCGATGACCAGCGGGAACACCCGAGGGGTGAGTCGGCCGTCCAGGGGGTCCCGGGCGGCCTGCCAGTCGCACGGGTTGAGTGCGGCGTACTCGATCCGGACCCGCACCTCACCGGCTTCCGGCTCCGGCTTGGGTATCTCGACCAGTTCGGGGTCGGCCTGGAACGCGCCGACGGCTATGGCTCGCATATGGAAGACCTCTCAGTCGCCCCTCGATCCGGCGGTCACGAGAACCACTCTTCCCCGGCCGGTCCGCCGCCGCACGTCGAGCCCCGGCCCGTCCGCCGGGCCGCCGAGGGCCGGCCCGCGGCGGCACCTGTCCGCCGCCGGACATCGAACCCCGGCCGGTCCGTACGGCCCGTGCCGCCACGGTCCGTACGGTTACGGGCCCGTGGAGCGCCGCAGGGCCCACAGCCGACCGAGCAGCGCTCCCAGCGCGATTGCCAGCCCCGTACCGAACACGATCCACGCGGTCGTGCGCAGTGAGCTCGTCAGCGCGTCGTACACCGCCGCCGCACCGCCCGTCTCGCCGTCCGGCACCTCGGCGAGCACCCGGGCGCGGGCGACCGCGACCACCGCGCGCAGGACGAGCGCCCCGAGCGCGAAGCCGAACCCGGTCACCGCCGTGGCCGACAGCGCGGCGAGCGCGGAGCGCCGGCGCCCCGGTCCACCGCGCACATGGGCCACGACCACGGTCAGGGCGGCGAGGACGACCGTGCCCACGGCGGGCCAGACGCTGCCGGCCCGCAGCAACCGGAAACTCTGGCGCAGTTGGTCGGCGCGGTCGGCGGAGATGAGGGTGATGTCGGTGTGCTGGACCGGAATCCGGTCGGCGAACGGCACCCCGTTCTCCTGCAGGTTCCGTTTGACCTGCTCGGTCACGGGGGCCAGATCGATGATCACGGCCTCGCCGGTGTTGCCGTTCAGCGCTGCGGTGACGGCCTCGTGAGCGGTGCGGTTGGCGGCGTTCCATGCGTTCTGGAAGGCGTCGGTGGTGGTGAAGGACATGACCGCCTGATGGAGGAAGTCGCGCACGGTGTTCTGCAGCGCCCCCGCCTCGATCTGCTGCATCGTCGCGTCGGTGATGAGGTCACCGACGGTGTTCCGCACCTCGGGGTCGGAGGCGAGCGGGGCCACCGCGGCGACGTAACGGTCCGTGTTGTCGATCTCCAGATCCACCCAGGCGGCGAGCGCGCTCAGCGGGACGAGCACGGCGAGCAGCACCAGCACCACCGCCGCCAGAGCCGTCGAGAGATTCGTCCGCACCCCTCCAGGGAATCCCGTACGGAAGCGGCACGCCCCGGGCCGTACGCCATCCGAGTTGCCGGGCGGCACGGCCGGGTGTGCTCTGGAGGGAAAAGGGGCGACGGAAGGAGTTCTCCGCCATGGCCACTCATGCAGCGATGCCGTCCCGCCGACGGGCCCGGTCCGGGGCGCGGACGCACCGGCACAGCGCGCGCGCCTGGGCCGTTCCCGCCACGCTCGGCGCCGCGTACGGCCTCTATGCCTCGTTCATCCTCCGCAACCACGGCGCGAGCGGCTTCCGGCAGTTCTGGTACGGCCTGATCGTCGCGGCGGTGCTCGCCGCTCTGTGCTTCGGGCTGGGCCGCATCCAGCACACCATGCTGCCCCTGTTCCGGGCGGTGGCGTACGGCGCGCTGACGGCCGCGGCGATCGGCCTGCTGGTCGGACTGACCGATTCCAGTGTGCTGCGGTCCTCGGCACTGGGGCTGGCGGTCGGCCTCGGGATGTTCATCACGACGTTCTACATCTTCTACACACGGGAAGACGTGGGCGGCCTGGGGCGGCGGAGGGCGTAGCCCCGGCGCACAGGACATGAGGGCGGGCCCGCGCTCGGCGCGGGCCCGCCCTCATGTCCTGACCTGCACGCGGCCGTGCTCAGTCGCGTACGACCGTCACCGGGCACGGCGCGTGCTGGGTGACGTGGAGGCTGACCGAGCCGAGCAGGGTCGCCTTGAAGCCGCTGTAGCCGCGCGCCCCGACGACCAGCAGGTTCGCGCCCCTGGCGCGCTCCAGCAGGGACTGGGCCGGGTTGCCGATCACCACGACCTTGCTGATCGCCGCCGCGCCCTCGGCGCCCAGAGCCTCCTCCAGCGTCTCGGTGAGGGCCACGGTCGCCACCGCCTGCGGGTCGAAGTCCTCCGGCATGCCCGGCATCATGGACGCCCAGCTGGTCGCGGGGTACTCCCAGCTGTTGACCGCCTCCACCGTGTCGCCGGTCAGTTCCGCCTGGCGTACGGCCCAGTGCAGTGCCTTGATCGACGACTCGGAGCCGTCAACGCCCACCACGATCCTGCCCATCTCTGCCTCCAGCTCGGTTCGGCTCAGTGCGCAGAGGCGTCGCGCGAGAAAACCTCGCACGACGCATCTTTCGCTCCAACTCTAGTCAAACCGGACAGGGCTGCAGGTGGCGGGGTGCCGGGGCCGGGAGTCGGTCCGGCGGCCTCCCGGCCCGAGGGTCCGGCGGTCCGGCCGTCAGTCCAGCCGGAGGTCGGCGAGTTGCTGCTCGAACGGCACGACCTCGTCGTCGAGCCCGAGGGTCCTCCGCGCCCCGGAGGCCGCCCGGCCGCCCGCGATCATGGCCGCGAGCTCGCCGCCCGCGCGCCGGATCCGGGACGGCAGCCCGTCGGTGTACTCGTCGCCGGACGATCCCCAGTCCTCCGACGCCGCGTACACGGAGGTCGGTACGACCGTGGCCCGCAGGTAGGCGAAGAGCGGACGCATCGCGTGCTCCAGGACCAGCGAGTGACGGGCGGTGCCGCCCGTCGCCGCGACGACGACGGGCTTGCCGGTCAGCGCCGTGTTGTCGATCAGGTCGAAGAACGACTTGAACAGTCCGCTGTAGGAGGCGGTGAAGACGGGCGAGACGGCGATCAGTCCGTCCGCCTCCGTCACCTCCTTGATCGCCTCGTCCAGCGTGCTCGGCGGGAATCCGGTCACCAGGTGATTGGCGATGTCGACGGCCAGGTCACGCAGCTCGATCACCCGCACCTCGACCGTGCGGTCCTGCTCGGCCAGCAGGCGCTCGCGAGCGGCGCCGGCCAGTCGCTCGGCCAGCAGCCGGGTCGAGGACGGCTGGCTGAGTCCGGCCGAGACGGCGACGATCCTCAGGGGTTCGGTGGCGAACACGCCGGGCGTGGTGGACACGGTGGTCAGCCCTCCTTCGTGGTGGTGCGGGCGGCGACGGCCGGGTGGACAGGGGCGGAGTCCGGGACTCCGGCCGGCCGCAGGTTGGCGAACTCCTTGCGCAGCACCGGGACGACCTCCTCGCCGAGGATGTCGAGCTGCTCCAGGACCGTCTTCAGCGGCAGTCCCGCGTGGTCCATCAGGAACAGCTGGCGCTGGTAGTCACCGACGGCGTCCCGGAAGGACAGGGTCCGCTCGATGACCTCCTGCGGGGAGCCGACGGTCAGCGGGGTCTGCTGGGAGAAGTCCTCCAGGGAAGGACCGTGTCCGTAGACCGGCGCGTTGTCGAAGTACGGGCGGAACTCCCGTACCGCGTCCTGCGAGTTCTTCCGCATGAACACCTGCCCGCCGAGGCCGACGATGGCCTGCTCGGCGGTGCCGTGCCCGTAGTGCGCGTACCGCTGCCGGTAGAGGTTCACCATCTTCTTGGTGTGCTCGATGGGCCAGAAGATGTTGTTGTGGAAGAACCCGTCGCCGTAGTACGCGGCCTGCTCGGCGATCTCCGGGGAGCGGATCGAGCCGTGCCAGACGAACGGCGGGACGCCGTCCAGCGGGCGCGGGGTCGCGGTGAAGGACTGCAGCGGCGTACGGAACTTGCCCTCCCAGTCCACGACGTCCTCGCGCCACAGCTTGTGCAGCAGGGCGTAGTTCTCGATGGCGAGCGGGATGCCCTGGCGGATGTCCTTGCCGAACCAGGGGTAGACCGGTCCGGTGTTGCCGCGCCCCATCATCAGGTCGACACGGCCGTCCGCGAGGTGCTGGAGCGTCGCGTAGTCCTCGGCGATCTTCACCGGGTCGTTGGTGGTGATCAGCGTCGTGGACGTGGACAGGATGATCCGGTCGGTGCGGGCGGCGAGGTAGCCGAGCGTGGTCGTCGGCGATGACGGGACGAACGGCGGGTTGTGGTGCTCGCCGGTCGCGAAGACGTCCAGACCGACCTCCTCCGCCTTCTGCGCGATGGCGAGGGTGGCCTTGATCCGCTCGTGCTCGCTCGGTGTCCTGCCGGTCGTCGGGTCGGTCGTGACGTCCCCGACGGTGAAGATCCCGAACTGCATGGCGCCCGCCTCCAGAAGTAATTGGTTGAATGTTGAACTATGTAGGCACACCCTACAACGGAACGCCCCCCTGACCTATTCCGCGGGTGGGAACCGGGGGCGTGCGTACCCTGGACGGGATGCGCGGGCCGGCCACGGACCGCGCCGGACGGAGGCGGGCCGTGAGCGAGGGCAGCGAGAGCGAGCGCTGGAAGGAGCGCGGCGTCGCCCTGCGCGTCTTCGTGTACGTCTTCGCCACGCACCTCTTCGCGGGCTTCGTCTGGATCCTCTTCTACGTGGGAGAGCACGCCAAGAAGTGAAGTGAGCGGGGCGGGGGGACCAGGACCATCCGCCGATGCGGACGACCGGGCCGGACGCCTACGCTGCGGGCTCCGATACGCAGCCGAGGGCGCCGACGCCAGAGAGGGCGCCGCCATGCCGCTCGCCGGTCAGACCCATGTCCGCATCGCCCGGCCGTCCCGGGACCTCCCCGCCGCCGGACGCTTCTGGGTGGCGGGACTCGGGCTGACGGTCCTGTTCCGCGCCGACGCGGGCCGGGAGCCAGGCACACACGACCTGCTCATGGTGGGCCACCCGAACGCGTCCTGGCACCTCGAACTCGTCCACGGCGGCGACCACCCCACCGACCCCCGTCCCACCGACGAGGACCTGCTCGTCCTCTACTTCGACGGCCCGGTACCGGAGGACACGGTGGACCGACTACGGGAACACGGCGGCAGGCGGGTCGCGTCCCCGAACCCGTACTGGAACGAGTGGGGCGTCACCATCGAGGACCCGGACGGATACCGCCCCGTCCTCTGCCGGCGCGGGTGGTCCAACTCCTGACGGCGCCGCGAGGGCGCATCGACGGAAATGATAGTTACTGGGTATCATTACGTCATGCTGTACGAGATGCCACGCCTGGATTCGGCCGACCTTCAGGTCCTGGAGCAGATCAACGGCCTGCGCGAACAGCTGCGGCATGCGGTGCAGCAGGCTCCGATGAAGTGGACCCTTGATCTGCGCAAGGCCCTGACGGCCAGCGCCATCGCGGCGTCGAACACGATCGAGGGCTACCGGGTCGATGCCGTGGACGTCGCCGACCTGATGGACGGCGAGCGCGAGGTCGAGGCCAGTGACGAGAACAAGGCGGAGACGCTGGCCTGCCAGCAGGCCATGACGTACATCCAGTCACTGCATGATGTGACCGATTTCCGCTACAGCAAGGAACTCCTCAACAGCTTGCACTGGATGCTCCAGGGGCATCACCACCCCCGCAAGCTCGCCGGACAGTGGCGCAGGACATCGATCCGCATCACCGCACCGGGCGACGAGCTCGCCACCGATTACGAAGGCCCGGACCAGGAACGTGTTCCGGGGCTCATGAGCGAGCTCGTGGACTGGCTCAACGAGGGCGACCTGGACAGTCATGTCCTGCTCCGTGCTGCCATGGCCCACCTGAACCTGGTGAAGATCCACCCCTGGTCCGACGGCAACGGCCGCATGTCCCGCTCGCTGCAGACCCTTCTCATCGCACGCGGCGGCGCCCTCGCCCCCGAGTTCTCCTCGATCGAGGAATGGCTGGGCATGCCGGGCAACACCTGGGAGTACTACAAGGTGCTGCGAGAGGTCGGTGGACCGGTCTGGTCGCCGGAGCGCGACACCCTGCCCTGGATCAAATTCAACCTGCTCGCCTACCACCAGCAGACTCAGCGGGTGCAACGGCGTGTCGACCGATCCAACGACTGCTGGATGCAGCTGATGGAGGAGACAGAGACACACGGAGTCACGGAGCGGCAGGTCGCCGCACTGCACGAGGTGGCCATGGTCGGCCGGGTGCGGCGCAGCCGCTACGAGAAGGCCGAAGCGATCAACACGCAGCAGGCCACGCGGGATCTGCAGGCACTCACCAAGGCGCAGTTGCTGACGGCCGTGGGCCGGACGAAAGGCCGCCACTACGTCGCCGGGCCGCGGTTTCCGGAGCGGGTGCTGGCCACCGCGCGTCGACATCACACCATCAGCAACCCGTATGCCACATAATCTCGCAGTGCCGCGTAGCTACTGGTCCCAGGGCTCGCCCGTGGACGGGGCCAGGCCGGCGTCCCAACGCCATGTCTGCTCACGCCAAGTCGGTGATCGGGGCCGTTGCGGTGGCGGGCCCGGAAGGTCGCGTGGGCGGAGTTCCGGCGCCGCGCAGCCGGAGGGCGTATCGCCTCTGTCAGCTGTCGCCGGTGATCTCCTCGACCCTGCCGTACAGCGCGGCCTTCACGTCCGCCATGCGTGCCGGGTCGGGTCGTGGATGAACCCAGCGGTTCCGGTGGAAGACCGTTCGCGGCACCGGGGCGCTCCGCAGGAACTCGGTGAACGCCCCGTCCGCCCACGGCGGAACCCACGCTCCCGATCGGCAGACGAAGACGAGGTCGAACGCCACGGCCGGGGGTGTGCCGTCGTCGATGGTCATGGTGACCGGAACGAGTGGAGTCTCCAGTGGCCGGGCGAGTGACTCGCGCCAGGGCGGGAAGTGGACATGGAGATCGGCACCCGCCCAAGCATGGGCAAGTATCCAGTTCTCGCACCGGATGCCGTCGCCCGATTCCTTCCAGGCGTCGAAACTGTCATGGTTCGTCCGGTACCCGGCATCGTGGTGAGCGTCGTACAAATGGACCGAATCCCAGGCAGGCACGTCCGCGCCGAGGTCGGACGGCCAGAGATGGGCGGCCCACGCGTTGCTGTCGGCATACGTGAGGGATGTGCCGGGAGTGAAGGCGAAGCGGTCCCAGAAGCCTTGCCATCCCTCCACCTGCGGCGGATCGATTCCCGCTGCGCGGAAGTCCCGAAGTCTGGCCTCCCAGATGGTCTCCGTGTGGAACTCGTCCTCGGCGACCGGCCAGGCGAAGAGTTCGTCGTGCGGGCCCTGGGGGCCACCCGAGGCCGGGGTGGGAAAGAAGAAGTCCCAGTCGATGACCAAGAGATTCATGAGCGGAGTCATTTCCGGGTGGACGAGGCCCCCGGCCGGAACCGGGGACCTGCTCCTACTGTTGCCGGGACGGTGATCGGTTGCCGTTGATCAGTGGCCGGGTGAGCCACTTCCCCCGTTGCCGTCGCCGTCCTCGATATCGGTGTCGTCCGACCCGTGGCCCCCGTTGTCCTCGCCCGATACGGTTGCCTGGCGCGTCAGTGCTTCTTTGAAGGTCAACGCTGTCGCCTCCTCAAGTCACCAGGACAGGGCGGATTCCCTGCCCTGCCGTGCACTTGCAGCCCGCCCCCGGACGGTCTTGCCGGACATTCCCGGGGGCGGGACCTCGACCGTCCCTGTCGGCGGCACGGGGGCCTGTCGGCGAGGACGGAGTCCTGGAAGGAATTCACTCCGGGTGGCTGTCGCGGCAGGTGGTGCAGCAACGGGGAAACCACTGGACGGTGCTGCCGAAGACGGCGATCTCGCGTGCGCCCAAGTCCACGGCGGTGCGCACCGACAGAGCTGCTGAGCACCACACGCAGTGCACGCCGCGCCGCTGCTCCCGGGAGAGCGCGGCCACGGGTGGCAACTCGCCGGAGCTTTCGAGACCTGTCATCCGAAAGCCCCTGCGGGCAGGCGCGGACACGTTGCCCGGCTACCGAAGGCAGCTCCGAGATCAGCGGGATCGGTCAGCCGCCCCGTGCCGTCGGGCTTCTCCAACCAGCCGAATCCATCCCGGACTTGGCATGCTCGGACGACGGCCTGGGGCTCCGTTGTGAGTTCGAGGCGACGAGATGCGTCGTCCCAGTTGAAGCGCGCGAGCACGCGGGAGTCGAACAGCCAGAATTGGTCGGTACCTCGACCGGGATTCGGCCCGGGGCACCTCGCGCAGGCATTGAGTGTCAGGCGTCGACGGAGAAGCTGTCCGCCTCCACTGCGACCAGGATCCTCCCTGCTGACGATGAGGGGCAGCGGCGGAGCAGTCGCGGTCAGTGGTGCGCAGGTCTCCGCATAGCCCTCCACCTCCGGGACCCCCCGCTACGGTGGGGGTACGGGGCGCGGCACGGGCCCGGAAAGGTCGCGCATGCGGAGTTCGGCTCCGTTAAGCTCGATCCATGACCTCCGTACCGTGCCGAAACTGGTGGCGCTCCTCCTAGGAGCGGCCGCCTCATCTGCACGGAACCAGGGCCGTTCGATATGGACGGCCCTTTTCTCTGCCCTCGTACGGGTACGGAAGCAGATCCGGGCGGGCCGTCCTCCACGCAACCAGCATTCGCGAGGAGAGAGCCCCATGACCACCGCACCCGCCGTCGAATCCGTAGCCGACGTACCCGCTTCAGCCGCCGCACGGCGCCGCAGTGTCGAGCTGGAGGAGCGGATTCAGCAGGACCCCGACCGGTTCCGGGTGATGACCGGCGACCGGCCCACCGGAGCACTACACCTCGGGCACTACTTCGGCACCCTCCACAACCGCGTCCGGCTCCAGGACCTCGGGGTGGACGTCTTCGTGATCATCGCCGACTACCAGGTGCTGACCGACCGGGACGTGGCCGAACGGCTCACCGAGATCACGGAGGGGCTGCTGCTGGACTACCTGGCCATCGGGATCGACCCGGAACGCTCGACGATCTTCAACCACAGCGCCGTGCCCGCGCTCAACCAGCTGATGCTGCCCTTCCTCAGCCTCGTCTCCGTCGCCGAGCTGAACCGCAACCCCACCGTCAAGGACGAGATCGCGCACTCCCGGCAGTCCGCCGTCAGCGGGCTGATGTTCACGTACCCCGTGCACCAGGCGGCCGACATCCTGTTCTGCAAGGGCAACCTCGTCCCCGTCGGGCAGGACCAGCTGCCGCACCTCGAAGTGACGCGGACCGTCGCCCGCCGCTTCAACGAGCGGTACGGGGCGGTCTTTCCGGAGCCGGACGCGCTGCTCTCCGCCGCGCCGCTCCTCCTCGGTACGGACGGCACCAAGATGAGCAAGAGCCGCGCCAACTCCGTCGCGCTGGGCGCCGACGCGGACGAGACGGCGCGGCTGATCAAGGGTGCGAAGACGGATGCCGAGCGGCACATCACCTACGACCCCGAAGGGCGTCCCGGGGTGTCCGGGCTGGTGCTGCTGGCCGCGCTCTGTCTGGACCGGGACCCGTACGCGGTGGCGGAAGAGGTGGGCGGCCGGGGCGCCGCCGCTCTCAAACGGACGGTGACCGAGGCCGTCAACAGCAGGATGGCGCCGATCCGTGCCCGGCGGGCGGAGTACGCGCGGGACATGGGGTACGTGCGGTCGGTGCTGCGGGCGGGGAACGAGCGGGCCAACGCCGTGGCCGACGCGACGCTGGCGGAGGTGCGGGCGGCCATGGGGGGCCTGCTCTAGGAGCCTGGTGTTCCGGTGCCGGGGGCGCGTCGGCTCACGTGCCCCGGTGCTGGGGAGTGCGTCGGCACGTGTGCCCCCGGCATCGCGCCGCGCCTCTCCGGTCCGCGTGCCCCCGGCATCGCGCCGCGCCTGGACCGCCCGCACTGGACGCGCGTGAGCGGTAACAACCGGACATGACTCTCTTTCCTGGCGCTTCGTCAGCGCTTCGGGCATTGGTCTTGACCAATATCTCAAGGTGTGAAAACTATGGGCAAAGCCACCACGGAATCTTTACAATCACCTCCGCGGGAGAATCAAGCCCCATGCGCATATCCGCAACCGCCGCAGCAGCTGTGCTCGGTGGAGCTTTCGTCCTCGGCCTCGCGGCCGTCCCGGCCGCCCAGGCCGCGCCCGCCGGTTCGGTCGGATGCGCCACCGACGCCTTCGGAGTCGCCGGGAAGTACGGCGAGTTCGTCCTCGGTGACGACGTCCACACACCCGACGCGGAGGGCGCCGTCGCCGTCGGTGGCGACGCCGACTTCCGCGGCGGCTTCAGTGTCGCCCACGAGCTGACGACGGCGGAGGTCGACGCCCTGCCCGGCCGGGCTTCGCTCGTGGTCCGCGGTGATCTGCTCAACGGCGGGTCGGTCACCGCGGTGATGAAGGGCGACGCGGTCGTCGGCGGCCAGGTCCGGGACCGCGCCGTCGAGCTGCACTCCGGCGCCTTCCGCCAGAACGCCCGGCTGATCGACTTCGACGCCGAGTTCGCCAAGCTCCGGTCCTACTCCTCCGCGCTGGCCGAGGAGCCGGTGACCGGTGGTGCCGACGTCACGCTGGACGGCGCCGAGCTGACCCTGAAGGGCACCGACGCCACCCGTAACGTCTTCGAGGTGACGGCCGGTCAGCTCGAACAGGCCAAGGACGTCTACCTCAAGGTTCCGGCGGGCGCGACCGCGATCGTCAATGTGAGCGGCGAGAACTACGACATGGCCAAGGCGGGCACCACCGGCTTCTTCCTGTCCGGCGGCCAGGACTACGTACTGGACGACAAGCTCCAGAGCGCCTCCGACGGCAAGGTCCGCGCCCGCCTGCTGTGGAACTTCCCCGAGGCCCGCACGGTCACCAAGAGCAGCTCGGCGGCCTGGCCCGGCAGCGTGCTGGCCCCCCGGGCGCACCTGGAGCTGGGCACCGGCGCGCCGGTCAACGGCTCCGTGTGGGTGGCCTCGCTGCATGGCTCGGGCGGCGCGGAGACGCACCACTTCCCCTTCAGCGGCTGCCTCCCGGAGACCGGGAAGACCCCGTCCGCCACGCCGACGCCGAGCGGTATCCCCGGAGTCACGCCGCCGGTGACCAGCACGCCCTCCGACTCCGCGACGCCGCCCCCGGCGAGCGGCACGCCGTCCGCCGGTTCCTCCGAACCCGCCGCACCGGGCACGCCCGCCCCGTCGCAGAGCACGGCGCCCGGCACCGGCGGTGGTGACCTTGCCTCGACGGGGAGTAGCGGCACAGTCCCGCTGGTCATCGGCACCGCCGCGGTGCTCGCCGCGGGCACCGGCCTGGTCGTGGCGGTCCGCCGCCGCTCCAGGCGGGCCTGACCCCTGCGGCCCGCCGCCGCTCCCGGCGGGCCTGACCCCCGCCGCCCGCCCGCCTCAGCGGTGCGTCGACGAGACCCGCCGACGCAGCAGTTCGGCCAGGCCGCGGCGGGTCGCGGCGATCACCACCCGGTCCTGGGGGCGCAGTACGTACCCCGGGTGCAGGTCCCAGACCAGGCCCGACGAGCGGTCCGGGGACGCGGGTGCGGGCACCGCCAGGTCCGGGCGGCGGGCCTCGGGCGGGGCGGCGTCCAGGGCCAGCACCCGCCAGGCGCCCGCCCGGAACGCCTGCTCCACCGTGCGGCCCTCCAGCTGTGGGTGCCCCGCGACCTCGACCGCCGCGAACAGCATCACCTTCCGCTCGACCGGGATCGCGCCCAGGATCTGTCGCCCCATCATGGCCACCGCGAAGGACGGCGCGGCCAGATGGGAGACGGAACGGGAGCGGGTCAGGGCCTGCGGGTGGGCGGCGCGCAGGGTGCGGTAGACGGCCGTGGCGAACTCGTCGTCGAACAAACGCAGGGAGACGCGCAGGCTCGGCTTGACCGAGCGGGCGTACAGCGCGGCCTCCAGATTGGTGGTGTCGACGCTGGTGAGGGCGAGGAGCGCGCGGGCGCGTTGGATCTTCGCCGCCTCCAGCACGCCCTCCTGGGTGACATCGCCGAGCACCACCGGCACGTGCAGCCGCCGGGCCACGGCGATGCCGCGCGCGTCCGGGTCGTCCTCCACGCACACCACGGGAACGCCGAGCTCGCGCAGCCGGACCAGGACCCGCGTACCGATCTTGCCGAGACCGAGCAGCACCACATGACCGGACAGACCGCGCGGCGGACGGCGCAGCGACGACGCCGTACGCAGTGAGCCGAAGGCCTCCAGCACGGCCGCCACGAGCAGCGGCAGCAGCATCAGACCGGCCACGCCCGACAGGAGTTGGAGGAGCTGACGCGCCGTCGAATCGCCGATCGCCGGGTCGCCCATCGCGAACAGGTCCAGCAGTGTCAGATACGCGGCGTGCGCCGGATTGTCGCCGGTGGTGAGCCAGGAGGCGACGGCGAGTCCTACGACGGCCAGCCCCACCCCCAGCGCCGACCAGCGCAGCCGCCGGGAGAAGACCTGGCCGAGCGGTGCGCCCCGGCCCCCCATCCGGGGCGGCGGACCGGCCGGGTCCGACTGGCTGACCGTCTCCAGGACGACCGTGCCACGGCCCGTCGCCGCAGCCACCTGCCGTTCGTCGGGCAGGAGTTGAGGTCCCTCGTCGCCGCTGCTGTCGGATCCCTCGGTGCCCGCCGGGTCATGGGTGGTGGAGGAGAGCAGCGCGAGGGTGCACAGACCGGGGTCGGCGATCCGGCCGTCCCCGGGCGGGGTGCGTTCGGCGGCGCGCAGCAGCAGACCCTCCGCCTGGATGACCTTGCTGGAACCGGTGAGGGCGGTCGCCGCGAGGGCGGGCGCGGCGGTGTCCGCGTCGGACAGGACGGTGGTCGAGGCGTCCAGCGCGGCCGGGTCGAGGCCGGGTGCGGAGACTGCGGCGGCCTGGTCGAGCAGGGTCTCCAGATACTGGCCCAGCTTGCGGTTGTAGAGCCGGATGACCAGCCGGACCCGGGGGTTGAGGCGGCGGGCGGTCAGCGCGGCGCGGATGTTGCGCTCGTCGTCGTCGTAGACCAGGGCCAGCGCGGCGGCCGCCGGGACGTCCGCCTCCTCGAAGACCTCGTCGGAGGGCTCCGGCGCCTCCAGGATGCGTACCGCCTCGACCCCGGCGTTGGTGTCGCCGTCCCCGGAAGCACCCGCGGCCCCGTTCCCGCCGTTGCGGTTCATCGCCTGCGACATCCGGCCGAACAGCGCCGCCGCCCGGCCCCGCCCGGTCAGCTGCAGTTCGGACCGGCGCGCGTCGCGTCGGGGCGGCAGGACGAGGGTGACTCTCTCCCCGTACACATAGCGCAGTTCCACGGCGAGCCGCTGGGCCAGTGCGTCGTCACCGCAGACGACCATGTGACCGCTGAACAGGGAGCGTTGGGGTTGCTGGGGAAATGGAGGCACGGGACCCAGCATGCCCTGCTCCTCTCCGTCGTAGCGGCCTGTCAGTGATCTTCCTGTGGAACGCGGGGCGGCGGCGCCGCGTGCCGGGCCGGCGGGCCTGCGAGCAGATGGCGGGGGTCGGTGGCCCGGACGATCGCCGACTCCACCGCCGCGATCCGGTCCGCGAGCAGCCCCAGCGCGGCGACCGCCCGGGCCAGGGGGTCGCCGTCCGGGCCGCCGAGTGTCTGCGTGCGGACGTAGGAGGCGGTGATCGCGGACCAGCGCGCGGACTGCTCGGCGGTGAGACGGCCGCGCAGCGCCGCGAGTTTCAGCAGGTTGGACTCGGCGCCGGTGGTCAGCGTCTGGGCCTCGCCCGCGTAGTGGTCGTCGATGACGGCGAGGAGTTCCGCGTCGTTCATCACCGGCACGATCCGCTCGACGATCTTGTTCATGTTGCGGTACGAGCCCTGCAGCCGGAACGGCGGTTCGGTGCGCGTCGCGTCCGTCTGCGCGGCCGAGGCGATGTACGCGGCGTTCACGGCCAGCACCGTGTCCCGCGCGGTCAGCAGATGGCGCAGGACGGAGACGATCCGCTCCGCCTCGGCGGGCGCGTACGGATGGTCGAACCGGTCCGCGCCCACGGCCGGGGCCGTGCCGGAGGCGAGCCGCAGGAACCGGGCGAGATCCTCGCGGGACCGCCCGGCGAGCGGCGCCAGCACCGGGTTGGCGGTCAGCGCGTTCTCGACGAAGCTCAGCGCGAAGACGTCCTCGCGGCCGCTCAGCACCTCGCCGAGATTCCACACGTCGGCCCGGTTGGCGAGCATGTCGGGGACCTGGAACCGCGCCCCCGACTCGGTGTACGGATTGCCCGCCATGCACACCGCGAACCGCTTGCCCCGCAGGTCGTAGCTGCGCGGCTCGCCGTCCCGCACGCCCTCGATCCGGCGCGTGGCGTCGCACAGCGGAATGAACTTCTGGAGCAGTTCGGGCGAGGTGTGCTGGATGTCGTCGAGGTAGAGCAGCGTGTTGTTGCCCGCCTCCAGGGCGAAGTTGATCTTCTCGATCTCCTGGCGGGCGGTCGCGGTGCGCGCCTGTGCCGGGTCGAGGGAGGTCACGTCGTGGCCGAGGTTCGGCCCGCTGATCTTGACGAGGACCAGTGCGAGCCGGTCGGCCACGTACTCCATGAGCGTCGTCTTGCCGTAGCCGGGCGGCGACACCAGCAGCAGCAGGCCCTGCGAATCGGTGCGCCGGTCGGCGTCGGCGGTGCCCAGCTGCTTGGCGAGGCTGTCGCCGATCAGCGGCAGATACACCTCGTCCAGGAGCCGGTTGCGGACGAACGCCGACATCACGCGCGGCCGGAGGTCGTCCAGTCGCAGCCGGGCGCGTTCGGCGGTCACGAGTGCGGTGCGCCGGCGCTGGTAGGCCCGGAACCCGGGAACCGTGCTGGTGCGGAACTCGGTTGTGCGGGCGAGGAGTTCGTCGATGCGAACGGTCAGCCGGCCCCGGTCGACGCGTGGATGGGTGCCGAGCAGGCCGTCCACGGTCGCGGTGAGCGGCGCCTCGCAGTCGTACCGGTCGAGCACCGGCTCCGGGCACAGCTCCACGGCGACGGCCTCCGCCAGATCGCCCGCGTCGATCTCGTTGCCGTTCGCGGCGGCGTACGGGGCGAGCCAGCCCTCGACCAGCTGACGCCGGGCGGAGAGGTCGTCGTGGAGGGCGGCGAGATCCTCGTCGTACGCCGAGGAGCAGGTCGCACGACGGAACTTGTCCAGGAACGTGCGGACGGTGGCGCTCGTGACGAATCCGGCCGGTCCGCTCGTCAGCTCCTCGAAGAGGTACGCGGCGACGGCCCCGGCGTCCGCGCCCCGGACGCCCCCGCCCCGGATGACGTCTGCCCACTCCTCCTGGAGCGTGGCGACGGCCGGGGCGAGGCCGAACGTCTCACGGGCGCGGGCCAGCGAGCGGGCCCGCCGGGTCCAGGAGACGCGCCGGGCCTCGTCCGTCCCGTACGCCCAGAAGAGCTGGGCCGCCGCTCGTACGGCGGGCGGGCGGCGCAGCAGTCCGGCCCCGGCGTGCAGCCCGAGCAGGGCGGTGAGGATCGCGGCGGCGTCCTCGTCGTGGACACCGCGCTGGTGGCCCTCGTGGTACGCGTCCGCCGCCGACTTCCGCACCAGGGAGGTGAGTTCCCCGGCGTCCAGGGCGGCGAGGGTGTCGGCGCCGTGCTCGTCCAGGAGCCGGGCCGCCAGGTGCTCGGCGCGGTAGACCTGCGGGGACTCGGAGGGCAGCGCCTGGTCCCAGTACGGGCGGGTGGCCTCGAACTCCGGGTCGGTGACCGGCGCCCGGTAGTCCGTGCCGGTGAGCGCGAACGCGAGCCGGTCACCGTGTGGGACGAGCGTCAGGTCGAAGGGCTGGGTGTTCACTGCGAACCGGTGCCGGCCGAGCCGGATCGTGGCGCCGCCGTCCGCGTACAGCTCACCACGGTCGCGCAGGGCCCGCCCGGCCTCCTGGCGGGCGGCCAGCAGCTGCCCGTCGAGCTCCTCGGCGCGCACCGGGTCACCGAGCTCCCGCAGCTCGTCCGCGGTGCGGCGGACCTTGGCGACCATCGGGTCGGAGCCGAAGTACGTGTGGACGGCGTCCAGGTCGGGCAGCGCCGCCAGCCGCCGGGAGACGGTCTCCAGGACCCGGGCCGCCGAATCCGCCAGCCGCTCCGCCCGCCGGGCACGGGCGTCCTGCAGGGTCTGCTTGCGGGCCGAGAACGCCTCGTACACCTCCGTGCGCCGCCCGGCCAGCTCGGCGAGGAAGTCGTCGAACTCCGCGAACCGCGACTCCAGGTTCTCCAACTGGAGCAGCAGCCTGCTCAGGTGGTCGTCGCAGGCGTCCGGGGTGTCCGCGGCGGCCAGCGCCCCGGTGACGGCCTGTCCGAGCAGTGCGAACTCGGCGGCGAACTCGGCGCGGCCCTCGTGGTCGAGGAGTTCGCGGCGTCGCGCGTCGAGGGTGGCGCGGGCCCGGTTGACCCCGCCGAGGACCTCGGCGATCCGCTCCAGGATCGACGTACGGACCGTCGCGTCACCGATGTCGAGCCCGGCGACCACGTCGGTGACGGTGCCCAGGCCGTCCGTCATCTCCGTCAGCCGGTCGCCGAGCGCCGAGGCGTCCACGACGGTGGTGAGCGCGGACGCCTCGGCGGTCAGGCGCGCGATGTCCTCGTGGTAGCCGGCGAACGCGTCGTCCCGGCCGAGGAACGCCACCGCGCGCCGGCCGGCCGTGTCGATGTCCTCGGCCGTGGTGGCGGTCAGCTCGGCGATCCGCTCGGTGTCCGCGTACCGCATCTCGGCGAGGGTCGCCAAATGGCCGTGGGCCCGGCGCAGTTCGGTGAGCTGGGCCACCCAGGCGGCGGCCGTGCGCGGGGCCTCGCCACGGATGCGGCGGACGAGCGCGGTGAGCCGGTCGGTCGTCTCGGTGAGGGCGTCGGCGGCCTGCCGGGTCAGCTCCCGCACCGTCTCGAACTCGGCGAGGACCTGCTGGGCGGTGTCCCGCAGCTCAGCCAGCGGGGCGGCGAGCGCGCCGAGCTCGGGGTCGGTGAGCCAGTGGTAGCGGTCGGTGGCGCGGGTGCAGTCCGCGACCAGCTGGGCGTACACGGCGGCGGTCGGGGTCGTCTCGGCGGCGCTGTGCGCGAGCGCCAGGCAGTCGGAGATGCCGCGCACCAGATCGGCGTTGCCGACCCGGGCGAGCGGACCGGACCCGGCGGGACGGGAGGCGGCATGGGTGTCGGAGACGTAGGGGGTCAGCCAGCGCTGCACCGGGTGGACCCGGGCCGGTTCGTCACCCGTGGCGGTGGAGCGCAGCAGGACCAGCGTGCCGTCGTCGAGCAGGGCGTGGCCGCGGCCCTGGAGCGGAGTGGCGACCTCCTGCCGGATCAGGTTGTAGGGCAGGAGCAGGCCGCGGCCGTCGTCGGGGGAGCGGAAGACGTAGAGGACGTCCTCGCCGTTCGGGGAGCGGACCGCGCCCTCGAAGACCGGGTCGGTGAGCGGCTCGGCGATGTCGAAGGTCTTCGCGGTGCCGGTGGTGAGGTAGTAGCCGCCGGGGAAGATGATCCCCTGGTCCTCCGGCAGCCGATGGCAGGCGGGCCCGATGCCGTCCAGGCGCAGGACCGTGCCGAGCAGCGTGTTGAAGACCAGGTACCGCCACGACTCCTCGTTGTACGGACGGACGCGGAGCAGGATCAGCGGCCCGATCGCGGCATGTTCGACGTCCGCGTCGGCGAGGGACTGGAGGGGTTCGGTGACCGGCTCCTCGTAGATCCCGTCCGGGGAGTCGGTGTCGTCGACCGTCTTGACGGTGAGGGTGCCGCCGAGCGTGTCGACGAACAGGGCGGCGCCCGTGCCGTCCGCGTCCCCGCCCACGGCGATGTGCGGGTGCCGGCCCAGGACATGGGACTCGCGGCCCGCGACGGTCCAGGTGAAGTCGTGCGACGGCGGGAAGACGTGGTCGCGGTCGCCGCGCGCGTCGAGGAAGGCGCCGGGCGAACCGTTCGGGCCGAGCGCCCAGCGCAGTACGCGGATGCCGTCGGCGCTCTCGCCGGTACGGAAGACGGCGAGCAGCCTGCCGTCCACCCGGCGCAGCCGCAGCAGGCGGGCGTCGCGGTAGTAGCGGTGCAGCGCGGTGAACTCGCGTACGAAGGCCTCGTCCCCGAGCAGGCCGTCCTGGTCCGGTGCGGTCAACTCCGGTTCGTACAGGGCGAGTACGTCCCGGACCTCGGGCGGTTGTGCCGCCCCCGGCCCGCGCTCGAAGCCGAACAGCAGCCGGCCGCCGACGGCCACCAGGTCGCGGGGGACGGACGCCTGCTCGGTGCGGATCCGCTCGGAGCCGGTGAGCCGCAGCTCGGTCGAGCCGAACTCCTCCGTGCGCCGCGTGTTGAGCGTCTCGGCGCGGCTCGCGAGTTCGGCGGCCCGGTCGGCCAGCCGGCGGCGCAGGACGTCGTACGTCCCCGCGTCCACGGGGCCGCCGGCGGGCGGTGCGGTCGCGGTGTCGGTTTCCATACGTACGGCTCTCCCTACGAGGTCTGTGGTGCGGGTGGTGCGGGCCCGCCCGGTGCTGGGGACGGGAGCGGTCACCGGACGGGCCCGGGGTCGCCCGGGGCCGGGCCCTGTCGCCCGGCCCCGGATGCCGCTGGGGTCCTTCGTTCGGATCAGGCCGGATCAGGGAGCGGTGCCGGGGCACCCGAGTCCGGCGTGATCCGAACGAGAGGCCCTATGCGACCGGCGACCCGTTCCGTGCGGCGGGTACGTCCGAGCCACCCGCCGTGGCGGTCGGACCGCTCACCGCGGCCCCGCCGACCGCCCCGGTCACCGCGGACACCGGCACGTCGGCCAGGCCCAGCTCCTGGACCACCGTCAGCAGCTTCTGCGCCTGCCCCGGCGCGAGCCCCGCGCCCGGCGTCCGCATCATCCGCATCAGCAGCGCCGACACCGTGAGGTTCTGCACGTCCCCCGTCGTCACCGAGCCCAGCACCCGCGTCAGATCGTCGGTGAACGACGAGGTGCCGTTCAGCCACGGACCCGCGAGCGCCTTCGCCGTGTCCGAGTTCTCCACGAAGCCGTCGAAGCTCTTGCCCATCGAGACGGCCGAGACCAGGCGGTCGAAGAAGACCGACTCCCCGCCGACGATGTCGATGTCGGCGTTCTCCAGCCCCGTGGCCAGCACCGTCGCCTGCGACTCGGCGACCTGCCGCTGCACATCGAGCCCGGCCAGCCGGATCTCCTTCTCCGCGGCGAGCCGCAACCGGTACTCCTCGTGCCCGCGCGAGGCGTCGTCGAGCGCCGCCATGGCGGCCGCCTTCTCGGTGAGGCCCGCGGCCTCGGCCTTCAGCTTCTCGCCGATCATCGCCGCGTCGGCGGTCGCCTGGGCCCGGGTGCCCTCCGCGGTGGCCAGCGCCTTGAGCCTGGCCCCCTCCGCCTCGGCCCTGAGCCGGGCGGACGCGGCCTCGGCCTCGGCGAGACCGGTCTTCTCGATGACGTCGGCCTCCGCGTCGCGCACCTGGACCTCCGCGAGGCCGGGCGCCGCGGACTCCGCCTGGATGCCCTCGGCCAGCCGCAGCTTCGCCTGGGCGTCCAGGTCCGCCGTCTTCAGCCGGGCCTCGGCGAGCGTCAGCTGCTCGGCCGCCAGGTGGCCGGCCGCCGCCTCCGCCGCCTCCGCGGCCTTGATGTCCTTGACCAGCTTCTCCTGGGCCTCCGCCTCGGCGGCGATGATGACCGACTTGCGGGTGCGCTCCGACTCCTCGACGGCCCGCAGGGTCTTGATGGATTCCTCCTGCTCCGCGACCGTGCGGTCCACGGCGATCCGCTCCCGGATCACATCGGCGACCTCGCGGCGCTCGGCCTCGACCTCCTTCGTCGCGGCGATCCGGTCGAGTTCGGTCTGCCGCTCGCGCCCGATGACCTCGATCAGGCGGTCCTTCTCGATGCGCTCGTTCTCCACGGCGATGACCCGCTCGCGGTTCTTCTGCGCGACGGCGATCTCCCGCGCCTGGTTCTCGCGCTGGATGCCGAGCTGCTCCTCGGTACGGATGAACGCGGCCTGGGCGCCGAGCCGTTCCTCCTCCTGCACCTTCGCGGTCGCGGCCTCCTCGCGGGCCCGCAGCGTCTCGACCTCGCGGCGCTGCTTGATCTCGGCCTCGGCCTGCCGGCGCTCCAACTCCAGGATGGTCTCGCGGGCGTCGACGTCCTGCCGGGTGATCTCCTTCTGCTCGGTGCGCTGGTACTCGTTGGTGCGCACGTGCTCGATCGCCGTCAGCTCGGTGATCTTGCGAATGCCCTGGGCGTCGAGGATGTTGGCGCCGTCGAGCTGCGCCATGGGCGTCTGCTCCAGGAAGTCGATCGCCGCGTCGTCGAGGTGGTAGCCGTTCAGGTCCGTGCCGATGACCCGGATGATCCGGTCCCGGAACTCCTCGCGCTTGGTGTACAGATCGACGAAGTCCAGCTGCTTTCCGACGGTCTTGAGCGCCTCGGCGAACTTCGCGGCGAAGAACTCCTGGATCGCCACCTTGTCGCTGGCCCGCTCCGTGCCGATGGACTGGGCGACCTTGATGACGTCCTCGACGGTCTTGTTGACGCGTACGAAGAAGTTGATGTGGATGTCGGCGCGGATGTTGTCCTGGCAGATCAGGCCCTCGCGCCCGGTGCGGCGGATCTCGATGGTCTTCACCGAGATGTCCATGTACTCGGCCTTGTGCAGCACCGGCAGGACGACGGCCCCGGTGAAGGTGACATCGACCTTCTTGGTCTTGGAGATGATCAGGGCCTTGCCCTGTTCCACCTTGCGGAAGAGCCGGCTGATGACGACAAGCAGGGCGACGGCGATGAGCAGGACAACGGCTACGAGCACACCGAAGCCCAGGGTGATGGCATCCATGGCAGTCCTTGACGGCTGGTGAGGAAGGTGGAGAGGAAGAGGGGCCCGGACGGACGGCCGGGCGGTTTCGTGGCCGCGACCACGACTGCGGCGGGACGGGCGGGACGGTCAGCCGGCGCGACGCGGAGTCCGGCGCACACCGGGACCGGTGTCCGGGCGCGGGCTCGTGCGTGGTTTCGGCGGTCCCGGGTCCAGCGCCTTGTCGTACGGCGAGACCCAGAAGAACTCGCCCTCGTCGTCGTACGCGTAGAGAAGCCCCGTACTGCCCGAGACGAGAACCGCGCCGTCCGTGGCACGCGTATCGTCCGTGGCCTGCGGGCCGTCCGTCGGACGCAACAGCCTGACCTGGACGATGGCGGTGGAGCCGTCGGCCGCGGCGACCTCGGCCTGGCCGAAGTCGGCGCTGACGGAACCGGTACGGATCGTGCAGACCCGGCCGAGGAAGTCCTGCCGCGACGGAGGGGGCTCGTCCGGGAACCGCCGGCGCGCCCAGCGCCCCAGCATCCGCGTCACGGCCCAGGCGATCAGCAGCGCCCCGGCGAGCACGGCGCAGGCCAGCCCGGCGCGGGTGAGGCCGGTGACACCGCTGCGGTGCAGCAGGACCGTACCGGCCAGGCTCGTGAACCAGCCGACGACGACCATCACGGACACCGAGACGGTGACCGGCACTCCGCCGATCCCGGCCATGTGGGTGTCGAGGTCCCCGTCGAAGGAATGGTGATCGGCCGCACCGGCCAGCACGAGGAGCCAGAAGAAGACGACCACGACCAGCGCGGCGACGAACAGGACGGCCGGGAAGGCGGTTGTCGCGCTCAGGAACTCCCGCATCGTCCACCCCCTCTGTGTCGTCGGGGGCGGTTGCGGTGGTGGTTCCGGTGGTGACTTCGGTGGCGATTCCGGTGCTGCGGCCCGCCGACAGCGGCGCCGCAGCAGCCGGATCTCCCCCGTATCCCCCGTATCCCCCGTATCCCCCGTATTCCCCCGTGTTCCCCCGGTTGGTGCTGACCTGATCGTGTCATTCGATGCCATGGCATGGCACTGCCGGAATCCGGCAATCTTTGTACGCCCTCGATGCCGGGCACCGGCACCGGCCGGTGTGCGTTGTGGTGGGTGTCGAGGTCGCGTCAGAACTGGAGGAGTACGCGTGGCGGTGCCAGAGGTTTCCGATGAGTATCTGGGGGACTATGTCCGCATCTTGGCCGATGTCGCCGCCACCGGGCGCCGACTGACCCGGGATGAGCTGGACAACCGCCGTCTCCTGGGCCGGGAGGCCGCCGAGGCCGGATGCCAGCTGCGAGCCCTGGTCAGCCTCCATCTCGCGGCGACCCGTACCGACTGGCCGCGCATCGCGTCGGCCGGTGCCACGTCCACCGACTCCGTGCTGGCCGCGGTCGAGCAGGCCGTCGACGCCTTCGCCGAGGGCTTCGAGCGGGCCCAGCGGCTCACCGTGCGGCGCGAGGAGGCGGCCCGCCGCGAGTTCATCGACGATCTGCTGTACGGACGCAGCGACTTGGGCCGGCTCGCCGAGCGGGCCACCCGGTTCGGGCTGCGCCTCTCGCGCGCCCACGCGGTGGCGGTGGCGTCGGGCCCGGAGGCGTACACCGAGACGGACTCGGTGCCGCGCACCGTGGAGGCGGCGCTGCTCACGCGGTTCAGCGGCCGGAAGATCCTGATCACGACGAAGGACGGGCGGCTGGTCTGCATCGCTCCCGGCGGCCAGCCCGACGTCCTGCGGTATTTCGCCAAGCAGTCGCACGCGGCGACGGACGGCGGCCGGGTCGCCGTCGGCCGCCCGCACCGAGGACCCGGCGGCGTGGTCCAGTCCTACGACGAGGCGCTCGACGCACTCGATCTCGCGGAGCGGATGGATCTGGACGATCCGGTGCTGTACGCGGCCGATCTGCTGGTCTATCCGGTGCTGACCCGGGACCGGCAGGCGATGGCCGATCTGGTGCGCAGTCAGCTGGGCCCGCTCCAGCAGGCGCGCGGCGGCGCCGAGCCCCTGCTGCGGACGCTCACCACCTACTTCGACTCGGGCTGCGTGGCCGCCGAGACGGCGCGCCGGCTGTCGCTGAGCGTGCGGGCGCTGACCTACCGGCTGGAGCGGATCCATCAGCTGACCGGTGCCGATCCGTCCGACCCGATGCACCGTTACACGCTGCAGACGGCGGTCATCGGTGCCCGGCTGCTGGACTGGCCGGCCAAGGATCTGTGACCCGCCCCGCACCGATGCGCCGCCCGTGCGGGCGCCGGGTTCCTTACGGCCGGTCGTCAACGTCCGCAACGGGTGGCGGCGGTGGGACCCGACCTCGGGTACGGGCCGGCCCGCCGCGCCCCGTCGGCAGCGGCCCCGGCGGCAGCGGAGAGGGCCCGTCCCGGGGCCTGCGCGGTCAGTTGGGGATCGACGGTGAGGACGGTCACCCCGAGCGGTGTGCCGAGTGCGCGCAGGGCCGGTTCGGAGAGCCGGATCCAGTGCTGTCCGTCGCCCAGGGTGGCGGCCAGCCGGTGCGCGGAGGTGAAGCCGACGGCCGTGCGGTCGCCCAGCGGCGTACGGAAGAAGCGTGTCGTCCACCCGGTGGCGCAGCCGGCCGGTCCCGGCCGGACGGGGACGAAGAGCGGTACGGCCGGGCCGGGTTCAAAGGGTTCGGGATCGTCCGTTCCGCTGCGTTCGGACATGGTGTGCCTCCTCGACGGGCCGGGGTACGGGGCTGCTGCGCACCTCAACGTTATGCCCCGGGGGCAGTGGCGCCGGGAGTGCCTTGACGCGCACGTGACGCGAAACCCCGCCCCCGTTACGCGATGCTGACGCGTGCGGGCGGGGCGGGGTCTCGGCAGGAAGTGGCCGGGGGTGCGCATCGGGGGAGTAGCGCACCCCCGGCCTGCCGGACGCGGACCGGTGGTCAGTCGGTCCGTGGTCGTTCCGGCGGTACGGGGGCGGACCGGGGGCCGGTCCGCGTGGGGTACCTCGGGTCTTTCGTCCGGATCAGCCGGGATCGGCCACCGGGGCACGCGAGCCCGGCGTGATCCGAACGGGAGGCCCTACAGGTCGAACTCGTGCGGCGGAAGGTCGAGCGCGAAGCACGCCTCCCGCACGACGGCCTGCTCCGTCTTGTCGAAGTCGCCGTCGGCGCCGCCGATGACGATGCCGATCTGGATGACGGCGCGCGCCTCGGCGGGCTTCTTCTTCGCCTTGCCGATCTCCTGGAGCACGCTGACCTTGCCGAAGGCGAAGTCGGCGGTGAGCTTGTTCACATAGTCGTTGAAGCGGCGCTGCAGATCGTCCGCCGGGAAGTTCTGCAGAACTTCGTTGGTGGCGATCAGCGAGGCGACACGCTGGCGTTCGGACGGATCGATGGAACCGTCGGCGGCGGCGACCAGGGCGCACATGGCCATGCTCGCGTCGCGGAACGCACCGCTCTTCAGGTCGTTCTTCTTCGCTTCCAGCTGCGACTGCATCGACGAAGCGGATTCCTTGATCCGATCCCACAGTGCCATGTCGTCTCCATACGTTGCGTTGCGTTGTGTTGCCGGAACGAAAACCAACTCTACAGACGTGTAGAAGTTAGCAGGATGGGTGCCTGGTGTGTCCGGAAACGGAGGTAAGTGCGATGCTGGGGACGCGGTATGCCCGTGCGCTGGACCCAGCCGGTCGTGGCCCGGGCCGCAACGTCGTCCCGACGGCCGTCCGGCCTCGGAGCCGGTCCGATCGAAGGCCGCTCGACAGGCTCTCAGTCGGCGGACGAGGCGAACTCCTCCTGCGCGGCGGGCGCCGGACGGGCCGCGGGAATCCGGCCGCTGCCCGGAGCGTCCCCGCCGTCGCGGCCGCGCCACGCCTGGACCCGGGCCACGACCGGCTGGGTCCAGCGGGCGGTGAGCGGTCCGACGATGACGAGGATGAGGACGTACGCGGTGGCGATGGGCCCGATACGGGGCTCGGTCGCCACGGCCAGGCCGGCGATGACGATGGAGAACTCGCCGCGGGCGACGAGCGTTCCACCGGCCCGCCAGCGTCCGCGCGAACCGATCCCGGCCCGCCGGGCCGCGTACCAGCCGGTGCCGATCTTGGTGAAGACGGTGACGATCGCCAGCAGCGCCGCCGGAAGCAGCACCGGCGGGATCGCGGACGGATCGGTGGAGAGTCCGAAGAAGACGAAGAAGACGGCGGCGAACAGATCCCGCAGCGGGGTCAGCAGCTTGCGCGCGCCCTCGGCGACCTCGCCCGACAGCGCGATCCCGACCAGGAACGCCCCGACGGCCGCGGACACCTGCAACTCCTGTGCCACACCGGCCACCAGGACGGTCAGGCCGAGCACGACCAGGAGCAGCATCTCCGGATTGTCGGAGGACACGGCCCGGCTGATCAGCCGTCCGTGCCGCAGTGCCAGATAGAGCACGAACCCGACGGTGCCGAGCGCGATGAGCAGCGCGATGCTGCCGCCGGCGAGCCCCACTCCCGCGAGCATCGCGGTGAGCAGCGGCAGATACACGGCCATCGACAGGTCCTCGATGACCAGCACGCCCAGGATGACGGGTGTCTCCCGGTTTCCCAGCCGTCCCAGATCGGTGAGCACCTTCGCGATCACCCCGGACGACGAGATCCAGGTGACGCCAGCCAGCGCCACGGCCCCCACGGGTCCCCAGCCGAGCAGCAGCGCCGCCACCGCTCCGGGGGTCGCGTTGAGCACGAAGTCCACGGCCCCGGAGGGGTATTGCGTCTTGAGACTGGTCACCAGCTCCGAGGCGCTGTATTCGAGGCCGAGCAGGAGCAGCAGGAGGATGACGCCGATCTCGGCGCCGACGGCGGTGAATTCCTCACTGGCCCCCAGCGGCAGCAGCCCACCCTGCCCGAAGGCGAGCCCCGCCAGCAGATACAGCGGGATCGGCGAGAGCCCTATTCGCCCGGCGAAGCGCCCGATGATGCCGAGTCCCAGAATGACGGAGCCGAGCTCCACCAGCAGCGCGGTCGTGTCGTGCACGGTCAGCCCTCCGAAATGATCTCGGAGAGCGCGTCGACGCCCTCCCTCGTACCCACGACGACGAGCGTGTCTCCGATGGCCAGCCGGAAGTCCGGCCCGGGAGACGGATGCGCACTGTGCGTCCGCAGCACGGCCACGATCGAGGCCCCCGTCCGCGTCCGCGCCTGCGTGTCCCCGAGCAGTCGCCCGCCGTACGGGGAGCGGGTTCCGAGCGGTATGTGCTCGGTGACGAGGTCGATGCCCTCGGTGCGTACCGCGTCGATGGGCGCGGAGTCGATGAGGTGGGCGAGGCCGGTGGCCTCCTGCGGTGTCAGGGGTACCGAGAGGCGGCACGAATCAGGGTCGTCCTGGTCGTAGAAGCCGATGAACCGCCGCCCGTCGTGGTGGACGACGACGGAGATGTGCTGTCCCGACTCGGTCGTGTAGTCGTACTGCACACCGACTCCGGGCAGCGTGGTGCGGTGGGTTCCCATGACGTCCTCCCGAGGGGTGCGGCGGCTCTTTGGCACACTTGGTGATCTCTTTAGCTGCCCATTACCCTATCCGGAGGCTTCCGCCGCCTCTGGGGCGCGGGGCTGCCGGGTTCGCATCCGGCATGCGTCATGCCCTCGACATCGACCGCGACGCACCTGACCCACGACGTCCGCCGACGAGTTGTTGCGGAACTGCACATCGAGCAGTCAATGGCGCACGGATGCGCTCACCGCTTCGATGGCCGGCGCACAAGCAGCGGCCACGACCCGGCGCGCCCGCTGCAACCGCCCGCAGACCGAAGGTGCCTGACCCGGCCGCCGTGGACGCGGCGGCGTACGTGGAACGGGCCCGGCCGGTCCACCTGCCCCTTCCGGGGCGAGGTGGACCGGGCGGGCCCGCCGGAACGCGACGCGAAGCCGGCTCCCGGGACCGCCGTGGTCCCGAGTCGCCCCGCATCCGCGCCGTCAGGAGATGCGGATGTCCGACCAGTTCGTGGCCTTGCCGATCTGCGACCGGTTGGCGAAGCCGCCGTGACCGTTGCCCCGGTTCAGCCAGGCGCGGCCGTTCTTGTCGAGAGAGATCAGGTCGGCCCGGCCGTCCCCGGACAGGTCGAGCCCGCCGACCACGTCCTTGTAGGAGGTGCCCCAGTCCTTGAAGACCAGCGACCGGGGCTTGAAGGTGCCGGCGCCGGTCCCTCGGAACCGCCACAGTCCGTTCGACGCGTCGAGGGCCAGCAGGTCGTTCTTGCCGTCACCGTCGAGGTCCCCGGCGGCGATCAGCCTCTTGTAGCCGCCGAAGCCGGACCCGGCGAGCGAGCGGGCTTTGAAGCCGCCTGCGCCGTTGTTCGCGTACACGTACAGCTTCCCGGTCGATGCGGACCGGGTCAGCAAGTCGGCCCGGCCGTCGCCCGTCACGTCGCCGGGCGAGACGACCGCGTCGTACCCGCTCCAGTCCGAGGAGACCTTGACGTGGAACGACTGCTGGTCGGGCAGCCCGCCGCAGATCGTCGGGTAGACACGGGCCTCGCCCTTCGGGTAGCGGACGAACACGTCGTTGCAGCGGTCGCCGTCGAGGTCGCCGAACGGCAGCACGAGCGTGCCCGTCGGCCAGCTGCTCGCGCGCTGCCCCGCGGACAGCTTCGTCGCGTCGCCCGCGTACACCTTCAGCCCGGTGCTGTTTCGGCCGAACAGGTCGGACTTGCCGTCGTCCGTGTGGTCACGCCACGTGGGCAGCGCGCGGCTGGTGGTGGTGGCCTGGTGGACGCCGTCCAGGACGATGCTGTTCGTCGCGGTCCGCTTGTACTCGTCCCACAGCACGACGGGTCGGCCGAGCGCATCGGTGGCCACCTGGGGCGCCCCGGTGGACTGGGCACTCGTCGCGCTCAGCCGCCGCGGGACGGACCAGGTGCCGCCTTTGAAGACGGCGGCCATCGTGTACTCCTCGCCCGAGTAGCCCTCCCGCCACGTCACCGTGACCGTGCCGCCCGAGGCGGCGGCCGCGCCGACCGCGCGCACCTTCTTGTGCGTGGAGAAGCGCTGCGTGTACGGCTGCCAGGCGCCGGTGGCCGCCGAGCGCACCGCGTACCAGGGGCCGGTCGAGTAGCCGGGCCCGCCGGCGACGAAGAGGTCGCCGTTGGGCAGGTGGACGGGTGCCGTCATCCCGTACGTGCTGCCGGAGTCGGCGGCGGACCGCGGGGTGCTCCACTGCGTGGCGCCGACGGGCCGGCGCGTGTGCATGAGGTGCGCGGTGTCGTCGTAGAACACGTCGAAGCCGCCCTGTGGATCGGCGAACACCTTCGGGCGCGCCAGGTCCACGCCCGGGACCGGGAAGCCCTTGACCGCGGTCCAGGCGGACGCGCCGGGGGCCTTCTCCAGGGCGACGACGGCCTTGCCCGCCTGCCACTGCCACACCAGCAGGGCGGTGCCGTCCTTGGCCACCGCCAGGTCCATGGCGGAAATGTCCCGGCTGCCGGACGGCGGCTGCTCGTCGAGGTCGGCCGGAGCGGTCCACGCGGCCTGCGGGCCGGTCTTCTCGGCGGCCTTCACCACGCCGGAGACCGACCACACGGCGACCAGCCGGCCATGGGGGGCCGCAGCCAGGTGGTGGTAGCCCTTCTCGGGGACCGCGGCGACATACTCGGGCTCGGAGAAGGCGGTCGCGCCGGGCGCGAGGGTGGCCACCTTCAGCCAGTAGTTGTTGTGGTCGCCGGCGCGCTTGGCCCGCCAGACCAGGCGCACCGAGCCGTCGCCGAGCGAGACGAGCTCGGTGTTGTACCCGCCGGCGTCCGGCCAGGTCTGCGGGGCGAGCCAACGGGTGCTGCCGGCGGGCCGGATCCGGGTGGAACGGGAGAGCCCGTTGCCGGTGAGGGAGACGAGGGCGCCGTTCCCGGCCGACTCCAGGGCGTTCAGCCCGCCCGAGGCGGGGTCGGGGCTCGGGGCGTGCAGGGTGCGGGTGCCCCACGGGCCCGGCGCACGCGTCTCGACGGCGGCCGTGGCGGTGGTGCCGGCGGCCGGGGCCGCGACCGTGGCGGTGGCGTGGGCGGCGGCCGGGGCCCCGGCCGCCAGAGCGAGGATGGGAGTGAGCGCGATGCCGAGCACCGCGCGGGACTGCGAAGTCATGGGAATGCCCCCCCGGGCAGGCGTATCCGGCGGCGCGGATTCGCCGAACTGTTCGATCAAGTCAGGCGCAGCGTATATCAGCCAAGATCGGCCCGTTCAGATCCGTTCGGGGGTTTCCCTCCCCCTGTTCAGAGGAATTAGGCCGGCGCGCGCAGCACCGGCAGGGCCTCGGCCGGCCCGCGCCCGCCGATCGGCATCCACCTGCCTGGTTCGCCGCCCGCCGGGGCCGCAGTCAGCCACAACGCAGCCACTGTCGCCCCCCACTGTCGAGGTCGACGCGCTCCGCCCCTGGATCTGATCACCTTGGGCGGCGTCGCCGTGAACCGCGACGGCGCCCGCATCGGCAAAGGCGCCGGCTACTCCGACATCGAGTTCGCCCTCCTCAGCGAGGCCGGCCTGGTGACCTCAGAGACCATCGGCGTCACCACGGTTCACGCAGTGCAGGTGACCGACACCCCGATCCCCACCACCCCGCACGACGTAAGCGTCGACTTGATCGTGACGCCCGACGAGACCATCGTCTGCCCGAACCCACACCGGCCTGCCGGCGTCCGCTGGTCCGACCTCACGGCGGAGAAGGTCGCCGCGATCCCGGCACTGGTGGCACAGCACATTGCTTGATGGCCATGGAGGGGAGCAGCCGATCCCAGTGCGGTCGAGCCTTGTGGTTCCCAAGCTCATGGAGCGGGTTCGATTCCCGTCATTCACTCTTCTCTCCAAGCCCAAGGTCAGCGACCAGGGGATTGTTCGTTGTAGGGAACAGGCGGGTGGGCCCGGTCGCCGGGCGCTTCCAGGAGCGTGGCGGCGCCGAGCAGAAGGTCCTCTCGGTGGTGCGGCGCGACGAGTTGTACGGCCCGGGGGAGGCCGTCGGGTGCCAGTCCGGCCGGGAGGCTGATCGCGGGATTTCCGGTGTCGTTGAAGACGGAGGTGAAGGTGATGGGGATGGTCCGTTCCCGCACGGCGGTCGCCACGTCCGGCCCTTCGGCGGGCCAGGCGGTGGTGGGCACGGTCGGCATGAGGAGCATGTCGTAACGGGTGAAGAGGTCGGCGGCCCACTGGGCGAGCCGCGCCCGGTGTTCCCAGTAGCGGGCGAAGTCTTCCGTGGTGAGGGCACGGCCGCGTGCCAGGACGTCGGCGAACCATGGTTCGAAGTCGTCCCTCCGGGTGGTGAAGGCATCGAGTCGGCTCGTGAGCCGATAGTGGGCCAGGACCTGCTGGCGAAGCTGGATCGATGCGGGGAAGCACTCGTGGTCCGGCAACGCGCTGTCGTCGTCCGTCACTTGGTGACCGTGGCCTCGCAGGACGTCCGCGGCGCGGTCGACGGCCTGCAGGATCTCCGGCCGGGGATCGGCCACGCCGAGGGTGCGGAGCACGCCGACGCGCAGCCGCGGTACGGCGCGGTCGACGCATGCCTGGTACGAGAGTCCCGGTGCGGGCAGCGAGCCCGGGTCGGCGGGGTGGTGCCCGGCGGCGAGGTCGAGGTGGAGCGCGGCGTCCCGGACGGTGCGCGTGATCGCGCCGAGGACCGTGTGCCGGGGCCAGACCGGGAAACGGGAGGGGCCCTGCGGGCGCCGGACACCGACAGGAACATCGGTGAAGGTGACGACAACGACGGATCCCGCTGACCCCCCGCGTCGTTGTGGCCCGGGTCGCGCCGATCACGAACGGGACGGGCGGTCGCGGCCCGGCAATTGTCTGTTCACGAGGTCGGAGCCCTCTGTCCCGGTGGCACGCAGATGGTGCTGCATCGCCTTCGCACGACGCTTCGGCGCACAGAGCGCACTGCCCGCATCCGGGTCCTGTCGTGATTGCCGCCTGCCAGATCGCATTCCTGACCTGGTGGCGAGCCGTGACGGTGAGAGGTTGAGACAGAAGTGGGTCAGCGTCGGGCGCGCCGGATTTTCATGTCGTCGAGGCTGGTGGCGGTGGCGCGCAGCGTGCTGTCGCGGATTTCGCGGATTTCGCGGTTGGCCAGGGCGGCAGCTGCTCTGTCGCACGCCCGTTGGACCGCGACGGCGTCATCGGCTTCGGGTTGCCGGACCATGCAGCGGTAGGTGAAAGTACGTGGCGGCAGCTCGTGGACAAGGGTTCCCTCGTCGGTCGACGTGGCGTTGAGGAGGTCGTGTTCGGCGGCGCTCTCTATGAGTGCGGCACGCTGGGCCTCGTCGAGGTCGGTAAACGTGCCGCGGACAATGACGCGGTAGGTGCGGTCACTGCTGGGTCAGGGCTTCCCTTCGAGGGGGGCGGGTTCGGCTGTCGGATGTGCGTGGTTCTCGGTGAGCAGGGCTGTCAGTCCGTCGAGGAGACGTTCGAGGCCGAAGGCGAAGCGGTCCTCCATGGACGGGGCGGTGAGGTCGTCGGCCAGGGCGACGAGGTTCGGGAAGGTCGTTTCCGGCAGTCCGCGCAGTCGGTCGGCCGCCGCCTGGGCGACTTCAAAACGGCTGGCGCCCTCGGTCTCGGATGCGGAGATGGGTGACTGTTCCTGGAGCACGAAGCCCTGGACGAAGGCACCGAGAAGGTAGTTGGCCAGGGCGGCGTCGGCGTCGGAGAATCCGGCTTCCCGTAGCCGGTCCAATTGCTCCTCCATGAGACGCAGCAGGTTCGGGCCCAGTGCGAGCCGCCCTGCGACGACCTTGGCGGAGTCGCGTTTCGCCAGCAGGTGCCGCCGGTAGCGCAGCGAGTACTCGCGGAGTTGCTCCCGCCAGTCGCCCTGCCTGGGTGGCGGCTCGGCATCAGCCATGAGCTCGTCGGTGAGCAGGTCCAGTAGCTGTTCCTTGTTGCGGACGTGCCAGTACAGGGAGGCTGCCTTCACTCCCAGTTCGGCGGCGACCTTGCGCATCGACAGCCCGGTGATGCCTTCACGTTCCAGCACTCGCAGGGCCGCCGCAACGAGCGTCTGGCGGGTCAGTCCTGGCTGTGGAGCGCCCTCAGCTGCGCTGTCTCGTGCCATCGGCCACCTCCGTAGAAAGAAACCCAGCTTGCAATCTAACGCTGTTAGGGGGAGTCTAGCGGCCCGGACAGCCAACTAACACCGTTAGGGAGCGTGATGGAGGAGTTGACCTCCCGGCGCAAGGGGCTCGTGCTTGCCGCCTTGTGCGCCACGATGTTCATGGCGATGCTCGACAACGTCATCGTCAACAACGCCCTGCCCCGCATCGGGCAACAGCTGCACGCCGGTGTCAGCGGACTGCAGTGGGTGGTCGAGGGCTACAGCCTGGTCTACGCCGCCCTCCTGCTCACCGGCGGCACGCTCGGCGACCGGTACGGCCGCAAACGGATCTTCCTCACCGGACTGGCGCTGTTCACGGCAGGATCAGCGGCGGCAGCACTGTCCGGGTCGATCGGCCTGCTGATCGCCGCACGGATGCTGCAAGGACTCGGCGCGGCACTGCTCACGCCGGGCAGCCTGTCGATTCTGCGGCACGTCTTCACCGACGAAAAGGAGCGGGCCCGGGCTGTCGGACTCTGGTCCGGTGTCTCCGCCCTGGGCCTGGCCATCGGCCCGGTCCTGGGCGGGCCGATGGTGGACGCGTTCGGATGGGCCAGCGTGTTCTGGATCAACGTCCCGATCGGAGCGGCAGGGCTGCTGCTCGCCGCCCGAGCGCTCCCGGAGTTCGCAGGCCGGGCCAGGCGACTGGACCTTCCGGGCCAGTTGCTCTCGGTGCTCGGCTTCGGCGCCCTGGTCTACGCACTCATCGAAGGACCGGCCCGCGGCTGGACCGACACCCGCGTCCTGACCCTCGCAGCGGTGGCGACAGTAGCCCTGCTGGCCTTCGTCGCGGTCGAACGCCACACCACCGACCCCATGCTCGACCTGCACTTTTTCCGGGACCCGGTGCTCAGCGGAGCCGCGGTGAGCGGATTCATGATCAGCTTCGGCATGTTCGGGGCGTCGTTCTTCTTGCCGTTGCTCATGCAGGACCTGATGGGCTGGACACCGTCGAACGCGGGTCTGGCAGGGCTGCCCATGACCGCGATGATCGTCATCGCCGCGCCGCTGTCCGGCACACTCACCGCGCGCTGCGGCCCCCGGATTCCTCTGGTGACCGGCCTGACCCTGTGCGCGGCGGCTCTCGGCGGCCTCTCGCTCTACGGTCAGCACGCCCGCTACCTTGAGTATCTGTGGGTGTTGCTCGCCATGGGCATCGGCATGGGGATGACCTTCACACCGGTGTCCGTCACAGTCATGAAGCGCGTACCTCTCGCCCAGGCCGGTATGGCCTCTGCGACCCTCAATATGCTGCGCGAGATCGGCGGCGTCGTCGGCGTCGCCGCCCTGGGAGCCGTCCTCACCAGCCGCCTGGCCGCCACGTTGACCGGATCGCTCGATCGGCTCGGCGTTCCCCCTGAAACCCGCCAGGGCATCGCAGACTCGGTCGTCGGCACGGGAGCAGGCAGAACCCAGGTGCTGCCCGTACCCGTCCATGACGCCGTGAACACCGCCTTCATCGAAGGGCTCCATCTGGCCCTGCGCTGCGGCGGCGCTGCCATAGCCACCGCAGCTGTGCTCGTGGCCGTCCTCCTCCGCTCGGCATCGAGCCAGGCCGCCACCGCGCCCGCCGCCAAACCGACACAGCAAGACGAACCGGCTTACCAATAAGAGGGGATACGGCGCCAGGGTCGTAAGCTCGCGGTCACAGTCGTCAGGGACCGGCCGGGATGCCCATGGGCGACGACAGGCGGAAGGGATACGCGATGGCGGACTTTCGGGATCTGAAGTTCCGGGCGGTCACGGCGTTCCAGCGGCATGTCGCCAACCCGCTCACCCGACGGTTGCGGTCGCAGACCCTGCTGGAGACGACGGGCCGCACATCGGGCCGCGCGCGCCCCACCCCGGTCGGCGGCCGGCGCGTGGGCCAGGAGTTCTGGCTGGTGTCGGAGTACGGCGAGAAGTCGCACTACATCCGCAACATCCAGGCCGACCCCCGGGTCCGGGTCAGGATCGAGGGGCGGTGGCACACCGGTACCGCCCACCTCCTGCCCGAGGACGACGCCCGTGCCCGGCTCAAGAAGCTGCCGCGGTACAACAGCGCCGCGGTGCGGGCGCTGGGGACGAACCTGCTGACGGTGCGGGTGGATCTGGCGGACTGACGTCGGCCCCCACCGGTCCGGACATGCGCGTGCCCGGCCGGTGCGGTGCCGGCCGGGCACGGGCGGGGGTGCGGTCCGGATCAGTCGGTGATCTCGATCTTCCCGTTGGCGGTCGCGGCGGTCGCGTCCGCGGCCCGGTCGGGCAGCTCGGCCGAAGCCGCGGTGCGGGTGGCGCCCTTGAGGTTCTTCAGCAGGGCGGCCAGGTCGACTCCCGTGGCGGAGCTGAGGAGTTCCATGCCCTGGGCGACGTTGTCCGTGACCGTACGCGACAGCTGGCTCGCGCCGTCCGTCGAGATCACGGTCATCTTGTCGATGGCGCTCAGCGGTTCGGACGCCTTGGCGACGACCTGCGGCAGCACCTCGACCAGCATCTGGAGCACGGCCGCGTCGCCGTACCGGTCGAACGCGTCCGCCTTCTTCTGCATGGCCTCGGCCTCGGCCGCACCCTTGGCCGCGATGGCCGCGGCCTCCGCCTCGCCCTCGATGCGTACGGCGTCGGCGAGCGCCGAACGGTGCAGCTTCTCACCCTGACCGGTCAGCCGGGAGCGCTCGGCGTCCGCCTCGGCCTCCTTGACCTGGGCGATCCGGCGGGCCTCGGCCTCCTGCTCGGCCTGGTAGCGGGCGGCGTCGGCGGGCTTGCGGACCTTGGTGTCGAGCTCGCGGTCGGTCAGTGCGGCCTGCCGCTGGGCGACCTTCTCCTGTTCCTGAAGGACTTCCTGCTGGCGGGCGGCCTCGGCGAGCGGGCCCGCCGCGTTGGCCTTGGCCGCGGCGGCTTCCGTCTCGGCCTTGATCTCGGCCTGCTTGAGGTAGAAGGTCCGCTCGGCGACGGCGATCTCCTCGGCCGCCTTCAGCCGGGCCTGCTCGGAGGCGCGCCTGGCGATCGCCTCGGCGATGTCCGCCTCCTGCTTGGCGCGGGCGGCCTCGGGGCGGCCGAGGTCTTCGAGGTAGGAGCCCTCGGTGGTGATGTCCTGGATCTGGAAGGCGTCCAGGATCAGGCCCTGGCCGGAGAGGCTGGCCTCGGCCTCCTCCGCGACCTGGCCGGCGAACGCGGCACGGTCGCGGATGATGTCCTCGACCGACATCCGGCCGACGATGGCGCGCAGCGCGCCGGAGAGCACTTCCTGGGTGAAGCCGACGATGCCGTCCTGCTGCTGGAGGAATCGCTGGGCGGCGGCCCGGATCGCTTCCTCGCTGCCGCCGACCTTGACGATCGCGACGCCTTCCAGGTTGGACTTCACACCGCGCAGGGTGACGGCTCCGCGCACGGCCACCGGGATGTGCCGGCTGGACAGGTCCAGGGTGAACTTCTGCTGGACGAACGGGACGACGAAGACGCCGCCGCCGACGACGACCTTCTGGCCGCTGTTGTCGATGCTGGTGCGGCCGGTCACCGGGTCGGTCGACTTCTTGCCGCGGCGTCCGGTGATGATGAACGCCTCGCTGGGCCCGGCGACCTTGTAGCGGGTGATGACGACGAGGGCGAGCAGCACCAGGAGTACGACGACTCCGATGACTGCGGTCACGACTGGGCTCATAAGGGTGTCCCCCTCTGCCTCCCTGCGGGGACGGCAGCTTGTTTTCGGGCGGTGTATCGGCCGACGGTGCTCAGCGCTCGACGGGGCGGACCGCGACCGAGGTGGTCGACAGCGCCGCCTCCACCCAGATCTCGGTGCCGCGTGCGACCGGCACCGGGCTCTTCGCCGCCAGTTTCACGGGCTGACCCGCGAGCCGCAGCAGGACCTCGCCGTAGCCGTCGGCCGGGATGGCCGTGACGACCGACCCGGACGTGCCGACGAGATCCTCGCTGCGCGGAGTGGTGCTGGTCTGGTCCCTCATCAGGGCCCGGCTGAACTTCCAGGTCAGCCAGGCCGCGACGATCCCGGCCAGTATTCCGGCGGCGGTCGCGACGACCGTGCCGGCGCCGGTGGTGCCGAGCACGATCGCGCCGCCGAAGCCGAGCATGGAGAGGAATCCGGCGATGACGGGGAGGGACAGGAGGCCGTCGAAGAGGCCGTCCAGTACGCCTCCGAAAAGGCCTTCGAGGATCCCGTCGAAGATCAGCGACAGGGCGAGCAGGACGATTCCCGCGATTCCGAGACCGAGAAACAACGTCACGTGAACACCCTCCCCGATCTCCGGAATCCCCCGCGCATGTCTCCCCCGAACATTTCCATCGAACTGGCTGCATGCTCCCACACGCGCCAGGCAACGAACACTGCCGGGTTACGGCAATCTCTATGTGGTTTTGATGCCGGACAGTTGTTCAGCCAACGTGTCCAGGGACTGGAACGTGGCTCCGACGAGCGCCACGTGCTTCCAGCGCAGCACGCCGTCCGGCCCGATGAGGAAGACCGCGCGGCGCACCCCGATCCCGGGCGCCGCGACGCCGTACGCGCGGGCGGTCTCCCGTCCGGCGTCCGCGAGCAGCGGCATCCGCAGTCCGCGGGCGCGGGCGAACGACTCATGACTGTCCACACCCTGTGGACTGATTCCCCAGACCTCCGCGTCGAGCTCGTCGAAGGTCTCCATGCCCGAGGAGTACGAGCAGAGCTGCTTGGTGCACACGGCCGTGTTGTCGCCCGGATAGAACGCGAGGACCACGGCGCGCCCGTGTGCGGCGGAGAGGGTGTAGTCGCGGCGCTCGAACGTCTCGGCGGCGAGCACACCGCCCGGCAGCGTGAAGTCAGGTGCGGTCCGGCCGATGTGCGGTGACGATCCCATGTCGGTTCCTCCGAGGTTCGGTGCTGCGGAAGTCTTTTGGGCGGTGTTCCGTACAGCATGCTCGTTACGGGACCGGCCCCCGCACCAGGAGGTACCCATGCCAGACCGACGACCACCGTCCGCCGCCGTGTTCCTGCTGCACGGCGGCCGCGAGACGGGCCTGGGCCCGCCCCCGCCCGGTCCGCTGAACCTGCCCGCCGCGCGGATGCGTCCGTTCGCGCGGGCCCTCGCCGCGGCGACGGGCGACGGCGCGACGGACGTTCTCGTACGCCCCGCCCGCTACACCCACCGAGGCTGGAACGGCTCCCGCGAGGACCCGTTCCACGACGCCGTACGCGCGCTCGACGCGCTGCGCCGCGAGGCCGGTGAGATCCCGGTGGTCCTGGTCGGCCACTCGATGGGCGCCCGCGCCGCCCTGCGCGCCGCCGGTCATCCGCTGGTGCGCGGCGTGGTGGGCCTCGCCCCGTGGTGCCCGGCCGACGATCCGGTCACCCAGCTCGCCGGTCGCGATGTCGTTCTGCTGCACAGCACCCGCGACCGGGTCACGAATCCCCGGGAGTCCCAGTCCTTCACCGCCCGCGCCCGCCGGGCCGGCGCCCACGCCTGTCTGGTCGCGATCCGGGACAGCGACCACGCGATGCTGCGGCGCGCCGGTGCCTGGCACCGGCTGACGACCTGTGTCGTCACCGGCCTGCTGGGCCAGAACCCGCTCCCCGACGCGGTCACGACGGCACTGAGCCTGCCACCGGCCGCCCCGGCGACGGACGGAACGCTCGACCTGGACCGGCTGGACCTCGGTCTCGGCCTCGGCCGACGGGCCTACGCCTCGTCCGGACACCGCCCGGCCCGGCGGGCGGGCACCGGTAGCACGTGACGGCTCGGGGCGCGGGGGTCACGTTCGTTTCCCGGGGTGGTGCCGTGGTGCAGGGGCGGGGGAACGGGAGCACCCTGGTAGGGAGGTGATCGTCATGGTGCAGACAACTGTCGGGTGGCATGTGGATCTGGAATTCGAGGAGGACACCCATCGCACCCGCGCGGCCGCCCTGGTCCGGCTTCCGGACGGGAACGAGGTGCGGGCCCATGGGTATGCGAGCCGTCACCCCTCCGACAAGGATCAGCCGAGGGTCGGTGAGGAGATCGCGGGAGCGAGAGCGCTCAATGAGCTGGCGATGAAGATGCTGACGAAGGCGCACGACGAGATAGACGAGGCGTCCGGCCGGACATCGCACCCGCTCACCTGAGCCGCGACCAACCGGAGTCCCCGCCGCCGGGGCTCCGGACGTTCACGCGTCCGGGGCCCGGCGGCCATGTGCGGGCCGTTCCCTCGCGGAAGGCGCCGCGTGTGCGCGAAGGGGCGGCCGGGCCCACCCGGCGGACGACGGGACGGCGCGGCCCGGCTGCGGATGCGCGGCGGGGGCGGGCGGCCGACGATGGAAGGCCGGGCTGCGGGAGGCCCGTGCCCCCGCCCCAGGAGGTTGACGTGCAGGCCGATGCGTACGCCCACGGCGCCACGCCGTTCGACCCGGCGAGCCTGGCGGCTCTGGTCGAGGGCACCATGGCCGGGGTGGGCGTCCTCGACATGGGGCTGCGGTACCTCTACGTCAACCCGGCCCTCGAACGGCTCAACGGAGTCCCGGCCGCCGATCACCTCGGACGCACCGTCTCCGAGGTCCTCCCGGGGGTCGACGCGGGCGAGGACATGATGCGGGCCGTGCTCGCCGACGGGAAACCCCGTGAGATCACCTCCAGCGGATTCACCGCCGCGGCGGGCACCGGCCGGCGGTACTGGCACGGGGTGTACCACCGGCTGGAGGTCGACGGGCGGATCGTGGGCCTGGCCGGGATCATGCTGGAGATCATGTCCTCGGACCGGGGACGGCAGGAGCTGGCGCAGGCCCGGCGGCATCTGACCCTGCTCGACATGGCGGCCACCCGGATCGGCACCACGCTCGACATGGACACCACCTGCTCGGAACTCGTCGACCTCGCCGTACCGGGCCTGGCGGACCTCGCCACGGTCGAGGTGTTCCCGCCCGATGTCGCCGCTCCGGTACGCCCCGCGCCCGCCGGTGTGCTGCGGCTGCGCAGGGCGGCGCTGACGGCGGTGACCGGGCTGCGCGCCCAGCTGCCGGGGTTCGGGCTGACCGGTGAGTACATCGACTACCAGGAAGGCGCGGCCGTACAGCGCTGTCTGGCGACCAACCAGCCGGTCGTGGAGAACCACACCACCGACGAACAGCTCAGGCGTTCCGCCCCCGCTCCCGGTCGGGTCGCCGCCTACCGCGCCCTAGGGATGCATTCGGCGGTCATCGTGCCCCTCACCGTACGCAGCCGTCCGCTCGGCATCCTCGGCCTGATCCGGGCGGGGGACTCACCGGTCTTCACGGACGAGGACGTGGTGGTCGCCCGGGAGCTCGCCGGCCGCGCCGCCGTCGATCTCGACCATGCCCGCCGGTTCGGCCACGAGCACACCATCGCCCTGGAGCTGCAGCGCGCCCTGCTGTCCGAGCCGCGCCCGCCGCACCCGTACATCGAGATCGCCACCCGCTATCTGCCGGCCGACCGGAGCGTGATGGTCGGCGGCGACTGGTTCGACGTGATCCCGCTGCGGGACGGACGGCATCTGAAGGCGATGGGCGATGTGATGGGCCACGGGGTGGAGGCGGCGGTCGCCATGAGCCACTACCGCTCGCTGCTGCGGATGTTCGCCGACGACGAGCTGCCGCCGCACCACATCCTGGAACGGCTGGACCGGATGGTCGAACGGTCCGGACTGGACCGGGCGGCGACCTGTCTGCTGGCCGTCGTCGACCGGGACGGCGGGGCGTGCGAGGTGGCGAGCGCCGGCCATCTGCCGCCGGTGCTCATCGATCCGGGAGCGGCGGGAACCAGGGTGTGCGACGAGATGCCGGTGGGACCGCCGCTCGGCACCGGGTTCGGCGGGTATCAGACGACATCGGTGGAGTTCGGGCCGGGCACGGTGCTGTTCCTGTACACCGACGGCCTGGTGGAGCGGCGCGGTGAGGACATAGACGTCTCCGTCGGCCGCCTCAGGGAGCTGACGCTGCCCGCGGGCGGCAGCCTCGACGAGCTGCTGGACGACGTCCTTCGGCGGTTCGGGCCGGGCGCGGAGGACGACATAGCCGTCCTGGCCTCGCGCACCCGGCCGCGTACCGCCTCCTGACCCGGGACGCCGCCCGGCACCCGGGGCCGGTCAGCCCAGCTCCAGGCTGGTGATGCCGAACAGGCCGGTGTGGTCGACGTCCGGTGACGGGCCCGTGTACATCCGGGCGGTCTCGAACGAGGGGGTGAGCCCCAGCTGTTCCGCGAGGCGCACGGCCGCCGGATTGACGTCAGGTACGTCGATCGCCACCGGGGTGTCCGGGTCGGTGGCCGCGAGCGCGCCGATGAGGGCACCCGCCACCTCGGGCGATTCCGCGTACACGGGGCCGATGCGGGACGACGTACGGCAGGGGCGCGTCACGGCGAGGCCTCGCAGTTCGCCGTCGCGGACGGCGGCGAGCGAGGTGCGCGTGGGACCGGCGATCCACGGGGCGAGGAAGCTGTCGCGGTCCGCGGGGAAGAAGCGGCGGTCGTAGGCGGCCAGCCGGTCGAACGGGACGGAGCGGGCGTCGACCAGGGTGATGCCGGACGGGGCGGCCGGTTCGGCGGCCGGCCGGCCCTCGTAGCGCCTGTTCGTCCAGACGGAACGGAAGCCGGATGTGCGGTAGTTGGGCTGCTGGGCCACGACACCGTCCAGCCCGACGTTGCGTCCGTCCAGCCGGGCCATGCCGGCCCGCCACAGCTGGATGCCGTAGCCCCGGCCGCGCAGTTCGGGGCGGGTGAGGTAGAAACCCAGGAATCCGAAGTCGCGGCCGTAGCGGACCACGGATACGCAGGAGACCGGAGCGCCGTCGAGCCGGCCGACCAGGAAGCCGCGCGGGTCGGCGGCGAAGAAGGCGTGACGGTCGGTCAGCCCGGGATTCCAGCTCTCCTCGTGGGCCCATTCGGCCAGCATCGTCAGGTCGTCGGCGCTTGCGGTGGTGATCTCGAAGTTCGGCACGGGGCACCTGTACCCCGGGGGCGATCCGTTCAACGGTGCTCTTCACGCCATCACCCGGTCCGTGGACAGGTGGTGTCGTCGAACCGCCGTCGTCCGGCCGGAGCACGGGCGCACGCCCGTCACGGTCCTCAGACGAACAGGAACGTGCCCGCCGTGGCGGCCCCCAGGGACGCCCCGGCGACCGTCTGCGCCACCGAGTGGTACCCGAGCGCGACACGCGACCAGCACACGGCGACGGTCATCGCGTACGCGAGCAGCCACCACGGCGAGTGGACCACGGCGGACAGGGCGACGACGGCCGAGGCGACGGCGGCGTCCACCGAGATCTTCCAGACGGTGTTGACGGCCAGCAGGATCACCGTCATCGCCCAGAGGGCGAGCATCGCCACGAGGATGCCGGTGGGGGCGTGGCCCAGGACCATCACCAGCGAACCGACGCCTATGGAGCCGAGGATGACGAAGAAGATCGGGGCCCGTTTGGTGCGGTCGACGACATGGCGGTCGCCCCAGGTGCCGCGCCCCCGCTCCCATTCGATGTACCCGGCGGGAACGATCCCGGCGCACAGGGCGCCGAGGAGGCCCCAGAGGAGTCCGGTCCAGTGACCGGCGGCGGCCAGGCCGATGCCGAGCATGCCGATCAGCAGGAGGTTGCGGGGCTGGAAGACATCGGTGACGGTGCGCGCGGCGCCGGTGCGCGGCGACGCGGCGGCGTCGGTCGCACCGGTGGAACCCGTCGTGTCGGTGGTGTCGGTGGACGTCATGCTGTCTCCTCCAGGGACCGGGTGCGGGCCGGCCCGGTGGCCACCCGGACCAGCCAGGCCACCTCGCCGTCCTGGTCGATGGCGTGCTGGGCCTGGTACGCGGTCGGGCGGCGCCGGTAGAGCACGAAGCTGGTCCCGCCGGTCTTCAGCCGCAGACCGCAGGCGGCGTTGACGCGGGCCAGCCGGTCGGGCATCTCGTGCAGCACGATGGTGCGGCCGCGGGCGGCCTCCATCTTCGCCACCAGTGCGTCGATGGAGAAGGGGGCGGGGATGGGCAGGTCGGCCAGCCCGGCCTCGCACTCCTTGCGCAGTTGGCGCAGCGACATGAGGACCTACTTCTCCTGCTCGCCGAGGGGAGCGTCGCCGTCGCCGCCGGTGGTGCTGCGCCGGCTCTTGGCGTCCTCCAGCAGGGAGAGGGCGAACTGCAGCAGCTCCGGCGGGAGTCCGTCCTGGTCGAGGCCGCGCCCGGCCAGTCCGCTGATCTCCCCCGTCCGCCGCTTCGCGAGGAACTGGAGTCCGGCGACGACGTCGTCGACGACCTCGGACTCCTCCTTGAAGAACCGCCAGTCCACGCCGAAGCCCAGACCGAGTGTCTTGAGGATGTCCTCGGAGGGCTGAGTGACCTTTCCGGCGAGAATGTTGGAGAAGTAACTGTGCGAGAGGGAGCCGCCGCGTTCCTTGACCAGATCGGCGAAGACCCGTCCCGAGACCTTCTGGCCGGGGAACGCCTTCTCCACCATGTACTCGACCTTCTGCTGCAACGTCCGCAGCTCCGGCGCGCGTTCCTTGCCGCTGTCCATCCGGTCCCCCACGTATCCGCCACGTCCGACCGGCGCCGCACGGTCTCCGATTCGGTCAACGGGCTCGTACTGTAACGAACCCTGACGGGGTGTCCTCGGCGCGGGAGGCGGTACGGAAGTGGGCTTGCGCAAACACTCTGCGTCACTGTTAACTCGAAAAAACACGGGCAGGGAACCACGAGGGGAGTCCCCTGCCCGTGAAGTCGCCATGGGTAAAAGGGGCATGCTTCGCAAAGTGGTGTAGCCCTTCACGACGGGGGATGCGTGAAGGGCTACCCGTACATTATGACCGCTGGTCAGGTCGTCATCAACTGACCAGCGGGTCAGTGAGTGTGCCGCGCGCCGTCCCGCGCCGTCCCGCACCGTCCCACGCCGTCGGCATCGCCGGGACGACGCCGGCCGCCGCGGCCGTCCCGTCCGGTCCGGGCAGTCGCGCCGCTCGGACCCGCCCACGCCGGAGGCGCGCGCCGCCGCCAAGCAGCGCCGCACCAACCGGGCGGGCTGACCCCGGGGCCGTGCCGCCTCAGGCGATCATGAAGTCCCTTGCGGGCAGAGCGCGTTCGACGATCCGGATGTCGCCGAGCCAGCCGTGCATCAGCTGGTCGAGCCTGCCCCCGTACTCGTAGGCGCCGAGCAACCAGGGCAGGCCCGCGGTGGCGAGACCGGTGGCGCGGGTGGCGGGGTTGCGGGCGACGACGCAGCCGTCGACGTACATCGTCGTGTGCTTCGCGTCGTTGACGACCGCCACATGCCACCACCGTTCCCGTGGCAGCTCATGGCTCCAGTTGGTGACGGCCCCCGCCTGGTTCAGGGGCGCCGCCGCCCACTGGAGCCCGGGGCCGTCCGACACGGAGAGGGTGGCGACGGGCTCCTCCGGGTCGCCGGAGGTCTTGCCCGCGGCCCCGAGCGTGCCGCGGCGGCTGAGTACGGCGCCCCAGGCGTTGCGTCCTGCGTCCCAGTCGGCGGGGAGGCGGAGGAAGGCTTCGATGGTGTAACCGGCCCTGAACGTGTTGGTGTTGAGCGGTGCGTTGTTCTCCGTGCGCAGATACGCGCCGCGCAGCGGGGGCTTCGAGCCGTCGAAGTAGAGGCTGCCGTGGGCGGGCTGGTCGGGGTGGTGGCCGGTGGACCAGCGCAGCGCGTCGGGCGCACTGCCGGGGACAGCTTCGCGGAGCAGGTCGTTGCGGTGCCCGGAGAGATCGGGGACACGCAGGTTCGCGTCGGCGGCCGAACCGTCCCGGTGCGAGGGGGAGTCGAAGCGCCAGTAGGCGACGGTGCCCGGTATCAGCAGCTGCTTCGCCGGACGGGGGCCTCGCACGGGCACGGGCGCGAAGCCCGCGAACCGCTTCTCGAAGTCGATGGGGACGGCGAAGCGGTCCTGCGGACCGGTCAGTTCGATCTCGCCGCGCTCCAGCTCGTTGAGCTTCTCGCCCGCGCGGCCGAGGACCCACGGGGAGATCGTCTCCACGTCGATGGTGTTCCTGGCCAGGTCGAAGCGGTAGAGGCGGATCATCGCGCTGCCGCCGTAGTAGCGGTTCTGATAGTTGGTGATGTGCAGGTGGACGTCGTTGCCCGCGGTGTTCTTGCGGGTGGTGCGTCCGGCGGGCCAGTAGTGGCCGTTGAGGGTGAGGAAGATCTGGTCGTGCCCGACTATCAGCTCGTCCCACAGCTGCTTTCCGTGGTCGGAGAATTCGGCCTCGTCGCCGTCCGCGTTCGCGTACACCAGCTCGTGGGTGGTGAGGATGACCGGCGTGTCCGGGTGCTGGGCGATCACGTTCTTCGCCCAGGCGAGACCGGCCGCCGACGGCCGCCAGTCGAGCGCCAGCACCAGCCACTCGCGACCGGCGGCGTGGAACAGGTGGTACGTGTTGTAGCCGTCCGGGGTCGCGCCGCCGAACGTCGGCAGGCGCCGCATGCGCTGCGGGCCGAACGTGTCCAGGTACGGGGTGCGACCGCGCTGGTCGTCGGTGGACGACTTGATGTCGTGGTTGCCCGCGACGACGCTGTAGCCGACCCGGCGCCGGTCGAGCAGTCCGAACGCCTCTCCGATCGCCGCGAATTCGCCCGCCTGACCGCTCTCGGTGAGGTCGCCCAGGTGGGACAGGAAGACGATGTTCTCGTCGCGCCCGTGTTCGAGGACGTAACGCAACGACGCCTCGACCGGCGCCTTGTCGATGCTCGCCCCGTCGAAGAGGTACTGGGTGTCCGGCATGACGACGAGAGTGAATCTGGGGCTCTGGGGGTCCGGCCGCCAACCGGCCGTGACGGCACCGGCGTTCTGCTGGGGAAGAGCCGCGGCGGGAGTGGCGGACACGAGCCCCGTGGCCGCGGTGGCGGCACCGGTGAGTGCGGTGGCCCGCAGGAACGTACGACGGCTGGCGCCGGGCAGAAGCGGTCCGTCGGGCTGGTGGAGGGGGCTGCACATGGATGTCTCCGCGGGGACGAACGTCGAGGGGGTTCGTCTGCAAGCTAGCCGCGGGGCGGGGGAGAAACCGGCCCGTAAGGGCGACAGCCGGGCGAAGACTCCATGAACTGTACAACGCCGGACGGCGGGCGGGGGTGCCGTGCGCCCTGGTCGGTGGGACGGACTCGCAGGGCCGGTCCGCGGACCCGGCCCGCCCGCCCGAGTCCGAAGCGCCCCGCCCCCGTCACCGTCCGCCCGCGACCCGGAGCACCGCTCCGGTCACATAGGACGCCTCGGCGGAGAGCAGCCACGCGATGGCGGCCGCGATCTCCGGGGCGGCCCCCGGGCGGCCGAGCGGGATGCCTGCCGCGGCCGCGTACGCGCGGCCGGGGTCGCCCGCCGCGGCGTGCATATCGGTGTCGATCATTCCCGGGGCGACCGCGTTGACCCGGATGCCGTCGGCCCCCAGTTCCTTGGACAGCCCGATCGTCAGGGTGTCCGCCGCCCCCTTCGTGGCGGCGTAGTGGACGAAGTCCCCGGGGCTGCCGAGGGTGGCGGCGGCCGAGGAGACATTGACGATGGCTCCGGACCCGGTGGCCGCCATGTCCTTCGCGGCCCGGCGGCAGCACAGCAGATAGCCGAGGACGTTCACGTCGAGGACGTGACGCAGCGTCCGGGCGGAGGTGTCGACGAGCCGCCCCAGAGGTCCCGTCACTCCCGCGTTGTTGACCAGCCCGGTGACGGGGCCGAGCTGCGCGGCGGCGGTGTCGAAGAGCCGTTCCACGTCGGCCTCCACGGAGGTGTCCACCCGCACCGCGACACAGCGTGCCCCCGCGGCCCGCACCGCCGCCGCGGTCCGCTCGGCGGCCTCGGCGTCGCTCACGAAGCCCAGGGCGAGGTCGTGCCCCTCGGACGCGAGACGGACGCAGGTTGCCGCGCCGATGCCGCGACTGCCACCGGTGACGACGGTGACGGGCCGCGACGACGGAGTGGTGCTGTCGACTGCCACTGGAGGAACCTCTCGTTCGGGTCATGCCTGCCACGCCGTACGCGGATTGTACGGAGAGCGCCTGCGGGGGAGCCCTTGCGCCGAGGGCCCCGACGGGCGACGGCCGGGCCCGTGCCCGCCCCGGCGCCTGCTGTTGGAGTGGTGCCGGGGCGGGCCGTTGGCGTGGTGTGTGCCACGGGGCGGACGGGGTGCCTAGGGTCGACGGCTGACGGGCCGCTGCCGGCGTGGACCGGGTTGAATCGCCCGACGTCCGGTGACGGCTCCTCCCCAACGGCGTTCCTCTGCCATCGCCTCGCATTGCGGTGGCAGGGGACGCCGGCCGTCCCCGCCTACGTCCGGTCGCGGGGCCGGGCCGTGGTCGTCGGCCTCGTCACGGCCCCCGAGCGCGCCTGTCCCCCGCCTCCCGCACGCGCCACGACAACCACGGACACCACCCGGTCCGGCACCGAGTACCGCCAGCGCGAGCTGAAGCGTGCCGGGGTCCTCACCGCGTCCGCCGGAGGGAGCTGCGCAGCCCGTTCTCCTCGGTGACCCTGGTCCGGAGCTGTCGTATCAACGTGGAGTCCCCGGCGGCGTCACTGTCGTTCTTGGGGGAGCGGCACCGCGGGCACTCGCACGGTGGCCAGCGCAGCGGGTTGAACTCGGGCAACTCCGGTGTGCGCTCCGGCTCTTGTTCCGACTCCTGTTCCTGTTCGCTCATGCCGGCCCCCGCTCCGAACAGGCCGCCGTGTTCCGGTGGCGCCGGAGCAGCACCCGGCAGTCCGTCGCCTTGCTGTAGTCGTGCTGATCGTTGGCGAGCGCTTCGGCCAGGCGGAGTTTCTGACACCCGCGACAAGGCTCCTGCCCGGTCGGGGAACCGGTCTTTGCGGACACGGGCCACTCCTCTCCGTAGTCATTCCACTACTCAGGTGGCTCAGCGTGTCCTAGAGTTTGAGGCGCTTCAACTTGTGGGGAACGAACGGAAAGTCGGTGACAGCCGTTGAATCGCAAGGACTTGGACCCCGAGAGCAGTCCTGAGGCCGCCTTCGGTGCACGCATCCGCAGCTTGCGAGAGGAACATGGGTGGAAGCAGGAGGAGTTAGCCGATCGGATGGGCTACTCCGGCACCCACATCTCCGCCGTCGAAACTGGTCGCAAGATGCCGACTCTTCGGTTCTCGCGCAATGCGGACCAGGTTTTCGGCACCGGGGAAACAGCAGACACGTTCGAACGCCAGTATCGCGAGATCCGGCACGGCTCACTGCTGGAGGGCTTCCCGCAGTACGTGGGGCACGAGGGACGCGCGGTAGAGATCCGGCTGTACGAAATCGGCATCATCCCTGGGCTGTTGCAGACACCGGAGTACGCCCGAGTCCTGGCGGACAGCGCCGTGCGGCGAGGAGCGATCGTCCCCGAACAGGCAGCCGAGCGGGTCTCGTTCCTGGCGGAGCGGCAGGCGGCTCTGGTGCGCCCGCGCCCACCCACGATGCTGGTGGTGATGGACGAGAGCTGTATTCGCAGGCGGGTCGGCGGGGACGAGGTCATGGCCGCCCAGCTCGACCGGCTGCTGGAGTTCGCCGAGCTGCCGAACACCGTGCTCCAGATCGCCCCGTACGACGTAGGCGAGCGCCGTCCGTTCGATCTCCCGATGAACCTGCTGACGCTGTCGGACCTGGCCGTGATCGCATACGCGGAATCCCAGATGCGGGGACATCTGGAACGCGATACGACCTCCGTGCTTCCCCTGTTGGCGGCCTACCATCAGCTACAGGCCGAATCGCTGTCCCAGGCGGCATCGGTGGCCATGATCAATGAGGCACGAAAGGGCACCCCGTGACGACCACGACCGAGTCCCCCCGCTGGTTCAAGTCTTCGTACAGCAACAACGGCGGCAACTGCGTGGAGGTCGCCGCCAACCTCGTCGCGCCGCGCGGCGTGGTCCCCGTCCGCGACTCCAAGAATGTTGGCGGCCCGGTTCTGAACGTTCCCGCCGCCGCGTTCGCCTCCTTCGTGGCGGGCGTCAAGGCCGGAGAGTTCGGCGCCGTCTGACCGCTCCGTCCCTCGCATGCGATCCCGAAGTCCCCATCGTGCACGGCATGGTGGGGCTTCTCGCTGGCGGCGTCGCGCAGCCGGGGGCTAAGCCCGACCGGCAAATGGAGGGCGGCGTCGCGGGGCCGGGCACGCACTCCCCCAAGGCCTTAAGGGCCAGGGGGGACCCCCTCCGGCGTTGTCGTCGGTCAACAACGCTCCGCGTTGCCTCCCTCCTCCGCCTTGCAGCTGCACGCACCCGGCCCCGCTCCTTATCCC